>NZ_BCRB01000073.1 GCF_001552375.1 Cellulomonas iranensis NBRC 101100 = JCM 18110
TGGCAGGTGCGCACCGCGCCCCTGCCGCCGCCGCAGGACCCGGCCGTGCGGCGGCTCCTGCCCGACGCGTCGCGCGACGACCCCGAGGTCGCCGGCGAGTTCCGCCGGCTCACCGAGGACGACCTGCGGGCCCGCAAGATCGCGCGGCTGCGCTGCCTGTGGACGTCGCTCGTGCACGGCGAGCCGGGCTGGCCCGAGCACGCGCTGGTCGTGCACCCGCGGTCCGCCGACGACGTCGCGGCCTGCCTCACCGACCTGCGGCTCGTGCTCGGCGAACGGCTCGACCTGCGCACCGACGAGGACTCCGAGGCGCTGTACGACCGGCTCGGCGACGGCGACGAGGACGACGTCCGCGCGTACCTGGCGTCCGTGTACGGCGCGCTGTCCTGGCTGCAGGAGTCGCTCCTCGCTGTGATGCTCGACGCACCCGACCCGTCCCCGGGTGGGCGCACCGGCGACGACGGCTAGGCTCGGCCGGGTGAACGACGCCCCCATCGGGATCTTCGACTCCGGCGTCGGGGGTCTCACGGTGGCCCGGTCGATCCTCGACCAGCTGCCGCACGAGTCGACGCTGTACATCGGCGACACCCTCAACGGTCCGTACGGCCCCAAGCCGCTCGCGGCGGTGCGCGCGCACGCGCTCGAGATCATGGACGACCTCGTCGACGCGGGCGTCAAGATGCTCGTCATCGCGTGCAACAGCGCGTCGGCGGCCGTGCTGCGCGACGCGCGCGAGCGGTACACGCAGCGACGCGGCCTGCCCGTCGTCGAGGTCGTGCTCCCCGCCGCGCGGCGCGCCGTCGCCGCGACGCGCAACGGTCGCATCGGCGTCATCGGCACGCGCGCGACCATCGACTCACGGGCCTACGACGACGCGTTCGCGGTCGCGGGCGTCGAGCTCACGTCACGTGCGTGCCCGCGCTTCGTCGAGCTGGTCGAGGCCGGTGTGACGTCGGGGCCCGACGCGCTCGCGACGGCGCGCGAGTACCTCGAGCCGGTCCGCGACGCGGGCGTCGACACGCTCGTGCTCGGCTGCACGCACTACCCCCTGCTCACGGGGGTCATCTCGTACGTCATGGGGGACCAGGTGACGCTCGTGTCGAGCGCCGAGGAGACGGCCAAGGACGTGTACCGCACGCTCGTCGCGCACGACCTCGAGCGGGACCCCGCCGCGGGTCCGGCGACGCACCGGTTCCTCGCGACCGGCGACCCCGAGGGCTTCGCGACGCTCGCGCGCCGGTTCCTCGGCCCCGAGGTCGAGTCGGTCGAGCCGCGCGAGGCGCTGCGGTGAGGCTCGTCGTGCTGGGCTGCGCGGGGTCGTTCCCCGGTCCGGACTCGGCCGCGTCGTCGTACCTCGTGCAGGCGCGGGACGCCGACGGGCGCACGTGGTCGGCCGTGCTCGACCTGGGCAGCGGCGCCCTGGGCCCGCTGCAGCGCTGGGGCGACCCGGCCGCGGTCGACGTCGTCGCGCTGTCGCACCTGCACGCCGACCACGTCGCCGACATGGCCGTGCTCGGCGTCTACCGGCGCTACCGGCCCACGGGTGCGCTGCCGCCGCTGCCGGTGCTCGGCCCCGCGGGCACGCGCGAGCGCCTCGCGCACCTGTCCGGCCACGACCCCGCGACCGACACGCAGGAGCAGTTCGACGTGCGCGAGTGGCGCGCCGGCGAGCCCGTGCGGGTGGGTCCGCTGACGCTCGAGGCCGTGCCCGTCGAGCACCCCGTGCCCGCGTTCGGCATCCGCGTCACGGGGCCGTCGGAGGCCGGCCCCGGGCGCCGCGTGACGCTCGCGTACAGCGGCGACACCGACGCGTGCGACGGGCTCGACGCGCTCGCGGTCGACGCCGACCTGCTGCTCGCCGAGGCCGCCTTCGTCGAGGGCCGCGACGACCACGTCCGCGGCGTCCACCTCACGGGCCGCCGCGCCGCCGAGGCCGCCGCGCGGGGCGGTGCCCGCCGGCTCGTGCTCACGCACGTCCCCGCGTGGAACGACCCGCGCGCGGCGCTCACCGAGGCGGCCACCGTCTACGCCGGGCCGACGTCCCTCGCGGCCCCCGGCGCCACGTACACACTCTGAGGGGCGACGTCGCTCGCCTCGTGCAGCGCCGGGCACCTCCTCGCCCGGGCCGCTCGCCGAGTCCGGCACTCGTCCCGCGAGCGCGGTACTCCTCCCGCGAGTGCGGCACCCGTCCCGCGAGTGCGGTACTCCTCCCGCGAGCGCGGTACTCCTCCCGCGAGCGCGGTACTCCTCCCGCGAGTGCGGTACGCGTTTCCCCCGCGCTGGGCGTACGAGTACCGCGCTCGACGAGAGGTGTGGACGACGGGAGACGCAGGTGCACGCGGGCGTGGCACCGTGCGGCGCGTGGACGACCACCGTGAGCAGGAAGCAGCGGATCGACGACGCGCGGGCGCCGCGCCGCCGCCGCTGTCGCTCGCCGCGCACGTCGGAGCCCCCGACCGCCACGACGACCACCCGGCGCTCGTCCACGTCCACGGGCCGCGGGGGCGTCACGCCTCCGACCTCGTCCGACGCCGGCTGCGCGCGGGGGAGGTGGTCCGCGTGCGACGGGGCACCTACGTCGACGCGGCGGCGTGGGCCGTGCTGGACGACGAGGCCCGGCACCGCGCCCGTGTCCGGGCCGTCGTCGCCGCGGCGGCGGGGCCGGTCACGCTCTCGCACTGGTCGGCCGCCGCCGTCCTGGGGCTGCCCGCCGTCGGACGGCGGGACGACCGGGTGCACCTGGTGCGACCTCCGGCAGGAGGAGGGCGGTCGCACCGCGACGTCGTCCGGCACACCGTCGCCGACGTCCCCACGGTGGTCCTGGTGGACGGACTGCGGTGCACGGCACCCGCACGGACCGTCGTCGACCTGGCACGCCTGGCGGGACCCGCTGCGGGGGTGGCCGCGGCGGACGCGGCCGTCCGGCAGGGTTTGACGACGACGGCCGAGCTCGCGGACGAGGTCGAGCGTGCGGCCCGCGGGCGGGGCGTACGGGCCGCGCGCGTCGTCGCGGCGCTCGTCGACCCGCTGGCCGAGTCGCCCGGCGAGTCGCTGAGCCGGGTGCGGATGGCCGAGCTGGGAGCGCCCGCACCGGTGCTCCAGCACGAGGTCCACGACCGGCACGGGTTCGTCGGGCGGGTCGACTTCTGGTGGCCCGAGCACGGTGTGGTGGGTGAGTTCGACGGTCGCGTCAAGTACGCCGGCGCGTCGCACGACGTGCTCTGGCGCGAGAAGCTGCGCGAGGACCGGATCCGGGCGCTGGGCCTCGGCGTCGCACGGTGGACGTGGGCGGACGCGTGGGCGGGCCTGCCGATGCTCGCCCGGCTGCGCGCCGCCGGCGTGCGCTGACGAGGGCCGCGGCCGTCCCGGCGTGCGCCCGCACCGCGAACGAGGCCGGACACCTGCGGGACGTCCCGCGTGCGGGACGCGCCAAGTACGGGACGCGCCACGTGCGGGACGCGGGCGCGCAGGCCACCAGGTGCTCGGGAACCTCGACGTCGGCTCGCCGGATCCGGCGAGCAGCAGGTCGCCCGTGCACCACGAGCGCGGTACTGGTCCGTCGAGCGCGGCAGTCGTTCGTCCCGCGCTCGCGTGACGAGTACCGCACTCGGGAGAGGTGTGCCGCGCCCGCGACGTGCGTCCTGGGCTCGCAGCGCGTGCGCGGGGCCCGTGCGGCGGGCGGTCGCCGGTCCGCCGGCGGGACGGCGCCTCGATGCGCCGGCCGTTCGTCGAGCGCGGTACTCGTCCGTCGAGCGCGGTACTCGTTCGTGCCGCGCTCGCGTGACGAGTGCCGCACTCGCGGGGTCCGCCCGCTCCGAGGGCGCGTGCCGCGCGGGGCGGGCGTGGCGTCGTCGCGGTGCCCGCCGCGGGCGGGAACGAGTTCGGAGGGTGTCGGGGTGCGCACGTAGGGTCGGGGGCATGGTGAGCGCAGAGAGTGCAGGCACGGCGGCGGCCGCGACGCGGGCCGACGGGCGACGGGTCGACGAGCTGCGGCCCGTGACGATCACGCGGCGGTTCCTCGACGCGGGCGAGGGCTCGGTCCTCGTGGAGTTCGGCGGCACCAAGGTGCTGTGCGTCGCGTCGTTCACCGAGGGCGTGCCGCGCTGGCGCAAGGGCTCGGGCGAGGGCTGGGTGACCGCCGAGTACGCGATGCTGCCGCGCGCGACCAACAGCCGCTCGGACCGCGAGTCCGTGCGAGGCAAGGTCGGCGGGCGCACGCACGAGATCTCGCGCCTGATCGGGCGCTCGCTGCGGGCCGTCATCGACGTCGCCGCGCTCGGCGAGAACACGGTCGTGCTCGACTGCGACGTGCTGCAGGCCGACGGCGGCACGCGCACGGCCGCGATCACCGGCGCGTACGTCGCGCTCGCCGACGCGGTCGCGTGGGCGACGTCGCAGCGCCTCGTCAAGCCGGGGCGCCAGGTGCTGCGCGACTCGGTCGCGGCCGTCAGCGTCGGCGTCATCGACGGCGTGCCCATGCTCGACCTGCCCTACGAGGAGGACGTGCGCGCGCAGACCGACATGAACGTCGTCACCACCGGCTCGGGGACGTTCGTCGAGGTGCAGGGCACCGCGGAGCACGCGCCGTTCGACCGCGCCGAGCTCGACGCGCTGCTCGACCTCGCGCTCGCGGGCACCGCGCAGCTCGCCGCGCTGCAGGCCGCCGTGCTCGGCGCGCCGGCCGGCGACGGCAGCGCGACCCGGGTGCCGGTGCCCGGGACGGACGCCCCGTGACCCCGCCCGGCGTGCACGTGCCCGCCGGTGCGCGGCTCGTGCTCGCGACCCACAACGCGCACAAGGTCGGCGAGCTGCGCGCGATCCTCGCGCCCGCGCTGCCCGGCCTGGACCCGGCCGCGGTGGTCGGCGCGCGCGACGTGCACGCGCCCGAGCCCGTCGAGGACGGCGTGACGTTCGAGCAGAACGCCCTCATCAAGGCGCGCGCGCTCGCGGCCGCCACGGGGCTGCCCGCGGTCGCCGACGACTCGGGCCTCAGCGTCGACGTGCTGGGCGGCGCACCCGGGATCTTCTCGGCGCGGTGGGCGGGGCGGCACGGCGACGACGCGGCCAACCTCGCGCTGCTGCTCGCGCAGCTCGTGGACATCGCACCCGAGCACCGGGCCGCGCGGTTCGTGTGCGCGGCGGCGCTCGTGACGCCCGACGGCGTCGAGCACGTCGAGGTCGGCACGCTGGAGGGCACGCTCGCGGCGGCGCCGCGCGGCGCTCACGGGTTCGGCTACGACCCCGTGCTGGTGCCGCTGGGCGACACGCGCACGTGCGCCGAGCTGACCCCCGACGAGAAGAACGCGATCAGCCACCGCGGGCAGGCGTTCCGCGCGCTCGTGCCGCACGTGGTGGCCGCGCTGGGCTCGTGAGCGCACCGGCCGCCCCGCAGGTCGGCGCCGTGCAGCTCGTCGCCGACGCCGTCACGTTCGGCTACCCCGGCCGGCCCGTTCTCGACGCGCTCGACCTCACGGTGTCCGCGGGGGACCGCATCGGGCTCGTCGGCGAGAACGGCGCGGGCAAGTCCACGCTGCTGGGCGTGCTCGCCGGGCGGCTCGTGCCGCAGTCGGGCGACGTGCGCCGCCGGGGGACGCTCGCGGTGGTCGAGCAGGACCTCGCGGTCGCGCCCGGCGACACCGTCGGCACGCTGATCGACGCCACGGCCGCGGCGACGCGTGCGGCGGCCGCCGACCTGCAGACCGTCATCGACGCGTTCGACCACGACGGCGGCGACGTCGCGGCGCTGTCGGAGGCGATCGCGCGGTACGAGCACCTTGCGGCCTGGGACGTCGACCGGCGCGTCGACGAAGGGCTGTCGCGCCTGCACGCGCCCCGTGACCGCGACCGGCCGCTCGCGGAGCTCAGCGTCGGCGAGCGCTACCGCGTGCGGCTCGCGTGCCGGCTCGCCGAGCGCGCCGACCTGCTGCTGCTCGACGAGCCCACGAACCACCTCGACGCCGCGGGCGTCGACCACCTCACGGCGCAGCTGCGCACGTGGACGGGCGGCCTCGTCATCGTCACGCACGACCGCCGGCTCCTCGACGACGTCATGACCGCGATCCTCGACATGGACCCGTCGATGGACGGGCGCCCCGTGCTGTACGGCGCCGCGCGGTACGCGGACTACCGGTTCGCCCGCGACCAGATGCTGCGACGGTGGCGTGCCCGCTACCGCGGCGAGCGCAAGCGCGCGCTGCAGCTCGCGCAGCGCCTCGACGCGTCGTACGAGGGCCTGTCGGACGAGTGGCGGCCGCCGAAGGGGTCGCAGAAGCACCGCCGCGGCACGCGCGCGCGGCAGCACGTCAAGGCCGCCGACCGGCTGATCGAGCGGCTCGAGGCGCAGGCCGTCGAGGTGCCGGTGCCGCCGCCCGCGCTGAGCTTCCCCGACCTGCCGTCGGTCCCCGCCGACTACGCGGGCGGCCCGCTGCTGGAGGTGCGTGCGCCGCGCGTCGACGGCCGGCTCGACCTGCCCGGGCGGCGCGTCGACGTCATGCCCGCGGGTCGGCTGCTCGTCACCGGCGCGAACGGCGCCGGGAAGTCGACGCTGCTCGCCGCGCTCACGGGGCGCCTCGGGCTCGACCGCGGCACGCGGACGATCGCCCCGGGCGTCCGGCTGGGGGTCCTCGCGCAGGAGGGGCCGGGGGAGCGGCTCGCGACTCCCGACGGCGCACCGCCCACGGCCTTCGACGCGTACGCGCGGCACGCGCTCGACCTGCTCGACGCCGGTGCGCTCGACCCCGACGCGCTCGTGCCCGTCGCCGCGCTGGGCCTGCTCACCGAGGCGGACCTCGACCGCCCGCTGCGCGAGCTGTCCGTGGGGCAGCGCCGCCGGTTCGACCTCGCGTGCGCGTTGCTCGCGGCCCCGCACGTGCTGGTGCTCGACGAGCCGACCAACCACCTGTCGGTCGGGCTGGTCGACGAGCTCACGGTCGCGCTGCGGGCGACGTCGGCGGCCGTCGTCGTCGCGACGCACGACCGGCAGCTGCGCGCCGACCTCGCGGACTGGCCGCACCTCGACCTGGCCGGCTGACGCGCCGCACGGGTGCGCCGCCCCGGCGGGAGGTCACGCGGCGTCCGGCGTCGCCGTCAGCGCGGCGCGGGCGGCAGCCGGCGCTCGAGCGCCCACAGCGCGGGGCCGAGCAGCGCACCGCCGACCATCACGGCGAGCGCCGCGAGCAGCGCCCGGCCCGTGCCGAGCGCCGACGCGTCGAGGAACGGGTAGGGGTACCAGCCCGTGGCGGCCCCGTGCACGAACGTGTAGACCAACCAGACGGCGGGCAGCACGAGCGCGGCCGCGCACGTCACGAGCCGCACGCGCGGCCGCGGCCCGGCCACGAGCCACGCGAGCACGGCCCCGACGGGCACGACGGTGTGCAGCAGCAGGTTCGCGGCCTGCCCGGCCGCGGTGATCGGCGCGTAGCCGCTGAGCAGCGCGTGGTAGATCGCGAACGTCACGACGATGAACAGCATCGAGTCGAGCCGCAGCGCGCGGAACCAGGGGCCGTCGTGCCGCGGGCGGACCGCGAGCAGCGCCGACACCCCGAGCACGAGCACGTTCGACCAGATCGTGAAGTAGCTGAACAGCAGGACGAGGTCGCCGTCGGGGGAGGTCAGCGCACGGCCCACCTCGAGGCCGACGCCGGCGAGCGCGCACGCCGCCACCAGCGCGTGCAGCACGCGGGCCGTCGTGGTGCCGACCCCCCACGCCGCCTGCGCGGGGTCGTGCGTCACGGCAGCCGGCCGACCCAGGCCATCGCCTGCCGCAGCAGCAGGCCCTGGCCGCCGTTCATCTCGACCTGCACGGCCTCGGTGCACGCCTCCTCGGGCGTGAGCCACGCGAGGTCGAGCGCGTCCTGCTGCGGACGGCAGTCGCCGGCGACGGGCACGACGTACGCGAGGGACACCGCGTGCTGGCGCGGGTCGTGGTACGGCGTCACGCCCGGCGTCGGGAAGTACTCCGCGACCGTGAAGGGTTGCGGCGACGCGGGCACGTGCGGCAGGGCGACGGGTCCGAGGTCCTTCTCGATGTGCCGCAGCAGCGCGTCGCGCACCCGCTCGTGGTACATGACGCGACCCGAGACGAGCGCACGCGACATCACGCCCTCGGGGGTCACGCGCAGCAGCAGACCGACCGCGACGACGTCGCCCGACTCGTCGACGCGCACGGGTACCGCGTCGACGTAGAGGATCGGCAGCTGGGCGCGGGCCGTCGCGATCTCGTCGCGGGACAGCCACCCGGCGGGGCGCTCGGGACCAGGGGGGAACTCGGCGGACGCGGTCACCGTGCAGTTGTACCCCGTCGTCGCCCGGTCGGCCGCATCGCCCCGCGGGAATACCGGCGGTCCGTGCGGCGCTGAACCGGGCGAACCCCGTCAGGATGGAGACAGACCCGATGGCCACCACCACGCTGACCGCGAACACGATCGCCGACACGATCAAGGACAACGAGATCGTCCTGGTCGACTTCTGGGCGTCCTGGTGCGGCCCGTGCCGCCAGTTCGCGCCCGTGTTCGAGGCGTCGAGCGAGACGCACCCCGACATCGTGCACGCGAAGATCGACACCGAGGCCGAGCAGCAGCTCGCCGCCGAGCTCCAGATCACGTCGATCCCGACGCTCATGGCGTTCCGCGACGGCGTCCTGGTGTTCAACCAGGCCGGTGCGCTGCCCGCGCCCGCGCTCGAGCAGGTCGTCGCCGCCGTCAAGGAGCTCGACATGGACGACGTGCGCAGCAAGATCGCGGAGCGCCAGGCCCAGGCCTGAGCCGCACGCCGCAGCGTCGACGGGGCGCCCACCGACCGGTGGGCGCCCCGTCGTGCGTCGGACGACCTCGCCCGCCGGCTGCGCCGCCGAGGCGACCGCCGGCCTCAGGGCGCGGCGTCGCGCGGCGCTGACGAGCGGGCCGCGAGCCGTGCGAGCAGGCGCTCACCTCCCGCGCCGTACCGGTCCGCGAAGTCGCGGGCGACGTCGGCGTCCTGCAGCAGCGCGAAGGTGCGGTCGTCGAGCTCCGGGTCGGCGTCGTCGGCGGAGTGCAGCCACACCCACAGCTCGCGCCCCGCGGCGTCGCGCAGCTCGCCCTCGTCCCGGAGTCGACGCAGCGCCGTCACGACCCGGTCCTCGTAGTCGTGGCCGAGCTGCGCGTACGCGTCGTCGTCGAGCTCGGCGCCGGTGCCGTCGAGGGCCGCGCGCGCGCCCGAGAGCTCCCACAGCGCGCTCGTCACGCGCCCGGGTGCGACGTCGTCGGGGTCCTCGGCGGTGAGCGGCCACTCCGAGGCCGACCACGCGTACGCCGCGCGGTCCTCGCTCGGACCGGGCAGCGCCGCGAGCCACGTCGTCCCGGCCCCGGCCACGAAGAACCCGGTGAGGTCCTCGACCATCCCGCACGCCACGAGCGCGAGGGACTCGTCGGCCCCCCGGAGGTGGGCGATCCCGACCCGGAGGGTCGTGAGGATCGCGGCGTCGAGACGGGACAGGTCGTGCACGCGTCGACGGTAGCCGCGTGCGAGGGAGGGCCGAGCGCGCCGCGCTGGACAGGTGGTGCGGGAGACGGGAGTCGAACCCGCACGCCCTTCCGGGCACCAGGACCTAAACCTGGCGTGGCTGCCGTTTCACCACTCCCGCGCGCTGCGAGTCTGGCATGTGCCGACCCGCCGCGTGGCGTCAGGCCGCGTCGATGCCGAGGTCGCGCCGCAGCTTCGCGACGTGCCCGGTGGCGCGCACGTTGTACTGCGCGAGCGCGACCTTGCCGTCGGGGTCGACGACGACGGTCGACCGGATCACGCCGGTGTACGTGCGGCCGTAGTTCTTCTTCTCGCCCCACGCGCCCCACGCCTCGAGCGTCGTGTGCTCGGTGTCCGACAGCAGGGGGAACGTCAGCGACTCGTCCTGCGCGAACTGCGCGAGCTTCTCGACCGGGTCGGGTGAGACGCCGACGACCTCGTACCCGGCGCCCTGCAGCGACGCGAGCGAGTCACGGAAGTCGCACGCCTGCGTCGTGCAGCCCGGCGTGGCCGCGGCGGGGTAGAAGTACACGACGACCGAGCGTCCGCGCAGGTCGGCGAGCGAGACGGTGCCGCCCGTCGCGCTGGGGAGGGTGAGGTCGGGCGCGGTGTCACCGACGGCGAGACGAGGCACTGTCACTCCTGCGGGTCGGGGCTGGGGACGACGTGCGCCAGCCTACGGCGCGTGCGGGGTAGCGTCGGCGGCGTGACTGCGCGCGACACCTCCCGGCCCACGAGCGCGGGCGAGCTCCCGCTGCGGATGCTCAACGACCGGCTCCTGGTCGAGCTCGACGACGAGGCGGCCGAGCGGCGCACGGGCGCCGGCATCCTCATCCCGTCGACCGCGGCGATGGGCAAGCGCCTCGCGTGGGCGACGGTCGTCGCCGCCGGCCAGCACGTGCGGCAGGTCGAGGTGGGGGACCGCGTGCTGTTCGACCCCGAGGACCGCGCCGAGGTGGAGCTCACGGGGCGCACGTACCTGCTGCTGCGCGAGAAGGACGTCCACGGGGTCGCCGACCCGCGGGCGGGCGCCGAGGGCACGGGGCTGTACCTGTGACGACGGGTCGCTGACGGACCGCCCGGCCGCCGCTCGCCAGACCCGTCCGCGTGGACGTGACCTGCGCGACGTGTGAAACGTTCGTGAGAACGCGCCCTGGGGGTCTTTCCTCACGTGTCGGACGTTCCGATACCGCACCATGGGAAGGGGGCATCCACGGCGGGGACAGGACGAGGTGGACGGATGGACGGACGTGACGGCGGTGCCTCGGGCACCGGGGCGACGGAGCTGCCCGACGGCGACGAGCCGGTCGTGGTGGCCGGCGTGGACGCCGCGAGGCACGCGCAGGAGCTGTTGGCCGAGCACGTGCCGCTCGCGCTCATCGCCGACCTGCTGACGCCGACGGGCGACACCTCGGCCGAGATCCTCGCGTCCGAAGGGCTGCCGGAGGACGCCTGGTGGGACGAGCGCGAGGGCGGCGGCGCGTCGCACGCGTGAGGGTCGTCACACGACGGCCCGTGGAGGCGGTTCCGGTTCGCTCGCACGGCCCCGGTCCTGCTAATCTCTACGAGCCGCGCGCCTCTAGCTCAATTGGCAGAGCAGCTGACTCTTAATCAGCGGGTTCAGGGTTCAAGTCCCTGGGGGCGTACCAGCACTCAGCCCCGTCGGACGTCGTCCGACGGGGCTGAGTCGTTCCTGCGGGTCGCGCGCCGCGGGTCGAGGCCCCGCGGGACCGACCGCCGCTGCGCGTGACGCTCGTCACTCGCCGACGGCGCCGTCGATCCGCTCGCGCAGCAGGTCCGCGTGCCCGTTGTGCCGCGCGTACTCCTGCACGACCTTCGCGACGTGCCAGCCCACGCTGCGGCTGCCGCCGGGCACCGGCGCGGCGAGGTCCGCGTTCTCGGCCAGCAGCCGGTCGGCGAGGACGCGGTGCTCGTGCCACTGCGCCATCGACTCGCCGACCATGGTGGGCGTGAGGTCGTCCACGTCGCCGTCGGGCGACTCCTCCGTGCAGTACAGGAGCGGGACGGGTGACCCGCTCAGTGCGCCGACGAGGTAGTGCCGCTCCATCTCGGTGAGGTGCCGGACCAGCCCCAGCAGGCTCAGCGCGGACGGTGCGGCGGAGCGTCGCACGAGCGCGTCGTCGTCGAGCCCGGCGCACTTCGCGGCCAGCGCGTCGCGGTGGAACGCGAGCCAGCCGAGCAGGAGGGCGTCGAGAGGGCCGTCGGTGGGTTCGGGTGCACGTGCCATGCGTCCACCCTGGCAGCGGGCGTGCGTCGGCGCGCGTCCGGCGGCGGCCCCGACCGGGCTCACCGGGCGGCCCGGCCTCGCACGCGCCACGATGGGCTCGGTCGCGAGGGACGGAGGAACCGTGGACGACGCGCGTGAGTTCGACGTGGTGGTGCTGGGTGCGGGGGCGGTGGGCGAGAACGTCGCCGACCGCGCGTCGCGGACCGGGCTGGACGTGGCGGTGGTCGAGGGCGCCCTGGTGGGCGGCGAGTGCTCCTACTGGGCGTGCATGCCGTCGAAGGCGCTGCTGCGGCCCGGTGACGCGCTCGCGGCCGCCCGGGCCGTGCCGGGTGCCGACACCGCCGTGACCGGGCCCGTCGACGTGAGCGCCGTCCTCGCGCGGCGTGACGAGGTCGCCGCGCACTGGGACGACGCCGGGCAGGTCGCGTGGGTCGAGGGCGCCGGGCTCACGCTGCTGCGCGGGCACGCGCGGTTCGCCGGGCCGCGTCGGCTCGTCGTCACGACGTCCGACGGCGACGTCACCGTGACCGCCCGGCGCGCGGTCGTGGTGGCGACGGGCTCGGTCGCCGCGGTGCCCGCGGCGCTGCGCGACGTCCGGCCCTGGACGAGCCGCGAGGCCACGTCCGCGCACGTCGTGCCGCGGCGGCTCGCGGTGGTCGGCGGCGGTGTCGTGGCGACCGAGATGGCCACGGCGTTCGCCGACCTCGGCGCCGAGGTGACGGTGCTCGTGCGCGGCGACCGGCTGCTGCCGTCCGCCGAGCCGTTCGCGGGCGAGGCCGTGCTGCGCAGCCTCGTCGACCGCGGCGTGCGGGTGTCCCTCGGCGCGCAGGTGACGTCCGCCTCGCGCGACGACGACGGCGTGCACCTCGTGGTCGAGCGGGTGACCGGCGACGACGACGGCGTCGGCGCCGCCGCGCCCGAGACCCTCACGGTCGACGAGGTGCTGGCGGCCACGGGCCGACTCCCCGCGACGGAGGACCTGGGCCTGGAGGCTCTCGGGCTGCGGCCCGGTGACGCGCTTCCTGTCGACGACGCGCTCGCGGTGCGGGGCGTCGACGGCGGGTGGCTGTTCGCGGCCGGCGACGTCACGGGCCGGACCGCCACCACCCACCAGGGCAAGTACGACGCGCGGGTCGTCGGCGACGTCGTGGCGGCACGGTTCGACCCGCGGCCCACCACGGACGTCGACGACGCCGCGGTCGCCGGCGGTGAGCCGCTGTCCCGCGCGGCGGAGGCCGAGGCGGGCGACTGGAGCCGGTACCGCGCGACCGCCGACCACGCCGCCGTCCCTCAGGTGGTGTTCACCCGGCCGCAGGTGGCGTGGGTCGGGCGCACGCAGGCGCAGGCGCGGGACGCCGGGCTCGACGTCGCCGTCGTCGGCTACGAGCTCGGCGACCTCGCGGGCGCGACGGTGACGGCGGCCGACTACCGCGGGCGGGTGCAGATCGTCGTGGACCGCGCGCGCGACGTGGTCGTCGGGGCCACGTTCGTGGGGCCGGACGTCGCGGACATGCTGCACGCCGCGACCGTCGCGGTCGTGGGGGAGGTGCCGCTGTCGCGGCTGTGGCACGCGGTGCCGTCCTACCCGACCCTCAGCGAGGTGTGGCTACGCCTGCTGGAGACCGCGGGCCGCTGACGCGCTCCGCCCCGCCGGGGTCCGGAGACGCCGACGGCGCGGCGCCGCGGTGAGCGGTGCCGCGCCGTCGGGCGTGCTCGGTGTCAGGCGTCCGACGCGAGCGACCCGTCCGACGAGGTCACGAGCCCGAGCGTCGCGTCGCCCTGGCGCACGGCCTGGCCGATGAGGGCGAAGTCGAACGACTTGAACTCGCCGATCTCGAGGCCGTAGGTGTCCTCGAGGCCGATCTGGCAGAACGGGCGCTCGGGGCACTCGGGCGGGCCCGCGAGGACGATGCCGCCGCACGCCGCCGCGAGGTCGGACAGGGTCGTGAGGTCGTGCTCCTGCGCGAACTCGGCCGTGACGGCGAACGCGTTCTGGTCCTGCGCGGCGGACGCCTCGCCGACGACGAGCCCGCTCTGCTCGGCGAGCGGCGTGAGCGCCGCGACCGTCTCGTCGACGTCGCTCGACGCGACCGACGGCGCGTCGGCGCCGTTGACCTGGCCGTTCAGGAACGTCGCGAGCGTCGCGGCGTACTCGGGCACGACCGCGAGCTCGCCGGACTGCAGCGCGGGCAGGTACGTCTCGCGCGCGCCGATGGTCTGCGCCTGCGCGTCGAACCCGGCGCTGCGCAGCACGGCCGCGTAGATCTCGGCGAGCGTGATGCTCTCGGAGAAGTTCGCGGCACCGACCGTGAGGCTCGTGCCCGTGCCCACGGACGTGTCGGTCGCGGCGAGCCCGTTGTCGGCGACGTACTCGGTCGCGACCTCGCTCGACGTGCGGCGGTCCACGTCGACGGCCTTGTTCAGGGCGATGAGCCCGTCGGTGTCCATCGACGCCGAGACCTTGTCGAGCAGCTCGAGGACCTGCGGGTGGTCGGCCGCGACCTGCGCGTTGACGGCCGGGATGACGTTGTCGGCGTTCTGCAGGCCCTTGTCGTCCTTCAGCACGACGAGGCTCTCGCCCGCGACGGGTTCGCAGGTGGCGAGGCCGGAGCTGCTGGTGGGCTGGCTGGCCGCCTGGCCGCCGCCCGATCCGGGCGTGCCGCACGCGCCGAGCGCGAGGGTCGCGACGGCGAGGACGCCGAGCGTGCGGGTGCGCTGGCTGATGCGCATGGGGTTCTCCTGTCGTGGCGGTGCGACCGCAGGGGATGGCCCGTGCGGTGGTCGGCCGGGTGCGGGGACCCGGTCCGGTGGGCTGGTCATGGCGCGGGTGCCGCACCGTTCGACGCGGCACCATTCGATCCGGTGGCCGGGGGCGCGGCAACCGGAGCGCGGCGCCGCCGGGGCGCGGAGGTGCGGGCGGCGGCGCGGGAGTCGGCCGCCGCGGCGCGGTCCAGCGCGCGCAGGCCGCGCGGCGCGACGCCGCGCTCGGCGAGCGCGAGCAGCCCCTCGACGGCGAGGCAGAGCCCGGCCACGAGGATGCCGCCCGCGAGCGCCTGCCCGTAGCGCTGCGTCGCGAAGCCGGTCACCACGATCGTGCCCAGGCTGGTGCCGCCGACGAGGGCCGCGAGCGGCACGGTGGCGAGCACCTGCACGGCTCCCGTGCGGATCCCGGCCGCGATCAGGGGCGTCGCGAGCGGCATCTCCACGCTCCACAGCACGCGCGCGCCCGACATGCCCAGGCCCCGCGCGGCGTCGCGCACGTCGTCGTCCACGCCGCCCACGCCGGTCACCGCGTTGGCGAGGATCGGCGGCACCGCGAACACGGCGCACGCGATCGCGGTGGCGACGTTGCCGAACCAGCCGCTCGCGGCGAGCAGCGTCAGCAGCGCGAGCGTGGGCAGCGCGCGCGTCGTGTTGGCCACGACGACGCCGACGGTCGCGCCACGGCGGCGGTGCCCGAGCCACAGGCCGGCGGGCAGCGCGACGAGCAGCGCGAGCCCGACCGCGGCGGCGGAGACGAGCAGGTGCGCGCTCGCCAGCTCGAGCACGCCGCGGCGCCCGGTCCAGTTGAGCGGGTCGTTGAGCCAGCGGAAGGCCTCGCTCAGGATGTCCACGCGGCCTCCTCGTGCGGTCCGGCGCCGTCGAGGCGACCGGCGGCGTCGCTCGTCGGCCTGCCGCGGCGCCGGGCCGACGTGCGGCGCCACGGCGTCAGCAGGCGCCCGACGAGCGCGAGCAGCAGGTCCGCGACGAGCGCGAGGACGAGGCACAGCACCGTGGCCGTCATCACCTCGGCGTGGTAGTTGCTGCGGAACCCGCGGAACATCAGCTGACCGAGCCCGCCGTACCCGACGACGACGCCCACGGTCACCAGCGCGACGGTGCTCACGGTCGCGAGCCGCAGCCCGGTGATGATCGCCGGGACGGCCTGCGGCAGCTCGACGCCCAGCAGCAGGCGCCACCGTCCGTAGCCCATGCCGCGCGCGGCGTCCCGCACCGCGGGGTCGACGCCCTGGAGCCCGACCAGCACGTTGCGCACGAGCACGAGCAGCGCGTAGAGGACGAGCCCGATGAGCACCGTGGTGCGCCCGATGCCCGTGTACGGCGCGAGCACCGCGAACAGCGCGAGCGAGGGCACCGTGTACAGCACGCCCGTGCCCGCGAGCACCGGGCCCGCGAGGCGGGGTCGCACGTGCGCGAGCGCCGCGAGGGGCAGCGCGACGATCAGCGCGATGAGCACGGCCTGGAGCGTGAGAGTCGCGTGCTGCTGCGTGTAGCGCAGCACGTCGCCCCCGTTGCGCTCGAGGTAGTCCCACGAGAACCACGGGTTGGCGGCCGCGGCGACCGGTCCGGCGTGCATGGGTGGGAACCTAGCGAGCCCCACCCACACCCGCGCGCCGAGCGCACCGCGGGCCCGGTGCGGACGGCCCGCGCGGAGGCCGCCGCCGCGCGGCTGTCGGAGCGGCCCGCTAGCGTCACGTGCCGTGAGCACCGACGTGGCCATCCGGTTCGACGCCGTCCGCAAGGAGTACGCGGGCGCCGTGGCCGTCGACGACCTCTCGCTGTCCGTGCGGCGCGGCGAGCTGCTGGTGCTGGTCGGGCCGTCGGGCTGCGGCAAGTCGACGACGCTGCGCATGGCGAACCGCCTCGTCGAGCCGTCGGGGGGCCGCATCCTGCTGGGCGACGAGGACGTCACCGACGTCGACCCCGTCGCGCTGCGCCGCCGCATCGGCTACGTCATCCAGAACGTCGGGCTGTTCCCGCACCGCACGGTCGCGCAGAACGTCGCGACGGTGCCCGGGCTCCTGGGGTGGGACCGGCGGCGCACGCGCGAGCGCGTCGACGAGCTGCTCACGCTCGTGGGCCTCGACCCGGCGCGGTACGCGGCACGCTGGCCGCACGAGCTGTCGGGCGGCGAGCGCCAGCGCGTCGGCGTCGCGCGTGCGCTCGCGACCGACCCGCCCGTGCTGCTCATGGACGAGCCGTTCGGCGCGGTCGACCCCGTGGGGCGTGCACGCCTCCAGCACGAGTTCATCCGGCTGCAGCGTGACCTCGGCACGACCGTGATGATGGTCACGCACGACATCGACGAGGCCGTCCGCATGGCGGACAGGGTCGTCGTGCTCAGCCGCGGCGCGCACGTCGAGCAGCTCGCGTCGCCGCTCGAGGTCGTCGCGCGGCCCGCGTCGCCCGCGGTGGCCGACCTCGTCGGCCGCGGCCGCACCGCGCGGCTCCTCGCCCTCGGGCGCCTCGAGCGGTCCGACCTCGACGACGTCGCCGACGCGCCCGTCGCCGCGGGCGCACCGGTCCGCCTCGGCAGCGAGCTCGGCGACCTCGTCTCCGCGCTCACCGAGACGACCGGGGCCGCGCCGGACGGCGCCCTGCCCGTCGTCGACGACGACGGTCGCACCGTCGGGCGTGCGAGCGCCGCGACCGTGGTGCGCGCGCTGCGCCGCCTGACGGCGCAGGACCCCGAGCCGGCGGACCGCACCGCCTGAGGCGCGCGGCGCTCGTGACGGGCGGTGTGCACGTCGCCTGGCGGTCACACGACGGGAGCACGTGCGTCACACGCCGTGGGTAAGGTGCCTGACGTGAGCGAACCCACCGCACGTCTCGCCCTCGCCACCTGCGCCGAGCTGCCCAACCTCGACCCCGACGACCTGCCGCTGCGCGCCGCGCTCGCCGACCGCGGCGTCGCGACGGACGTCGTGGTGTGGGACGACCCGACCGTGGACTGGGCGGCGTACCCGCACGTGCTGATCCGCTCCACGTGGGACTACACCGACCGGCCGACGCAGTTCTCGGACTGGACGCGGCGCGTCGAGCGGACCTCGACGCTGCTCAACCCGGCCGACGTCGTGACGTGGAACATCGACAAGACCTACCTGCGCGACCTCGAGCAGCGGGGCATCCCGATCGTCCCGACGATCTGGCTCGACCCCGAGCGCAACCTCGACGCCCGGGCGATCCACACGCGGTTCCCGGCGTTCGGCGACTTCGTCATCAAGCCGACGGTCAGCGCGGGCTCGCGCGACACCGGCCGGTACGACGCGGGTGTCACGCCGTCGCGGTCGCTCGCGATCACGCACGCGAAGAACCTCCTCGCGGTCGGCCGGCGGGTCATGCTGCAGCGCTACCTCACGAACGTCGACACGCAGGGCGAGACCGCGCTGGTCTACGTCGACGGCGAGTTCAGCCACTCCGTCCGCAAGGGCCCGCTGCTCGAAGGGCCGTACCGCGCGGGGGACCAGGAGGGCGTGCTGTTCCGCGAGGAGGTCATGGCCGCGCGCGAGGCCACGCCCGAGGAGCGCGAGGTCGGCGACCGGGTCGTCGCGGAGCTCGCGCGCGTGTTCCCGGACCGGGCGCCGCTGCTGTACACGCGCGTCGACCTCATCCCCGACGACGAGGACGCGCCCGTCGTCCTCGAGGTCGAGCTCGCCGAGCCGTCGTTGTTCTTCGAGCACTCGCCGGGCGCCGCGGAGCGGTTCGCGGAGGCGGTCGCGCGGCGGCTGTGACGCGCGCCGCACCGCCTCGCCGCCCCGCGCGCGGGATCGGATGACGGCGTGGGCGCTCGCACCCGCTACACTCGTCGTCGGCCCGCCGCGCGCGACGGGTCCGGTCCCGTTGTCCGGCTCGCTCGCGAGCCCGGTCCGGTGGGCACCGTGGTGGCTATAGCTCAGTAGGTAGAGCACCTGGTTGTGGTCCAGGGGGTCGCGGGTTCAAGTCCCGTTAGCCACCCCAGCACGAAGGGCGCCAGTCCGAGGACCGGCGCCCTTCGGCGCACCCGGGGCCGGGCGCGGGCTCAGGCGCCCGGCAGCACGCCCCGCTTGACGGACGTCGCGACGACCTCGGCCGCGACCTTGCGGGCCTGCGCCGAGTCGGGCCCGGGCTGCGCGGGCAGGAGCGCCGCGCGGTAGTAGCGCAGCTCGTCGATGCTCTCGAGGATGTCGGCCAGTGCGCGGTGGCCGCCCTTCTTCTCCGGCGCCGCGAAGTACACGCGGGGGTACCACCGGCGCGCGAGCTCCTTGATCGACGACACGTCGACGATCCGGTAGTGCAGGTGCCCGACGAGGTCGGGCATGTCGCGGTCGAGGAAGGCCTTGTCGGTGCCCACCGAGTTGCCGGCGAGCGGGGCCTTGCCCGGGTCGGGCACCCACGCGCGCACGTACTCGAGCACCTGCGCCTGCGCCTCCTCGAGCGTCACGCCGTGCTCGAGCTCGGGCAGCAGGCCCGACGTGGTGTGCATGGTCCGCACGAAGTCGCCCATCTGCTCGAGCGCGCCGGGCGGCGGCTTGACGATGACGTCGACGCCCTCGCCGAGCACGGTGAGCTCGGAGTCCGTGACCACGGCGGCCACCTCGACGAGCGCGTCGTGCACGAGGTCGAGGCCGGTCATCTCGCAGTCGACCCACACGATGCGGTCGGAGCTGGCGTGCCCCCCTCCCGTCGTGGTGGGGGAGGCGGGGGCGGGGCTCGTCACGTCGTCGTCGGTGCTGCTCACGTGAGCAAGCCTAGGACCCGCGGCGCTCAGGCGGCGTCGGACGGGTCGGGGCGGTGCGTCCCGGGGGTCGTGCGCGGTGCTGCGGCGGGCGGCGGGGCCGGCACGGTGCGCGCGAGCGCGGCGGCGGCGGTGACCACGGCGGCGGTGCCGAGTCCCGTCAGGCGGGCCGACGCGGCGGACGTGCCGGCCCAGAGCGTCGCGCAGGACGTGACCCCGCCGGCGAGGGCGCCGAGCACGAGGTGCCCGGCCCAGCGGAGCGCGCCGTCCGCGAGCCGTCGTGCCCAGGGGGGTCGAGGGGCCGCGTCACGGCCGGCGTGCCGCCCCATCACGAACGACGCCCGCCCGCTGCGGGGAGGCGGCGGGCGGGCGTGGGCACGCGGTCATCGTGCCATCGGAGCGGTCGCGGCGGGCGCGGTCCGGCGAGCC
>NZ_BCRB01000074.1 GCF_001552375.1 Cellulomonas iranensis NBRC 101100 = JCM 18110
CCCGCCCACCCCGACCGACGAGGACCGCCGTGGCCGACGACGCCCCCACGCCCACCCCCGCAGCGACCGCGCCCGACCCCGGGACGCCGCGGTGGCGCGACCCCGCGCTGCCGGTCGAGGAACGCGCCGCCGCGCTCCTCGACGAGCTCACGCGCGACGAGCGGATCGCCCTGCTGCACCAGCACGCCCCGGCCGTCGAGCGCCTCGGGCTGGGCGCGTTCCGCACGGGCACCGAGGCCCTGCACGGCGTCGCCTGGCTCGGCACCGCCACCACGTTCCCGCAGCCCGTGGGCCTCGCCGCGACCTGGGACGTCGACCTGCTCGAACGCGTCGGCGCCGCCGTCGGCGTCGAGGTGCGCGCCAAGCACGCGGCCGACCCGACGGTCTCGCTCAACGTGTGGGCACCCGTGGTCGACCCGCTGCGTCACCCCGCCTGGGGCCGCAACGAGGAGGGCTGGTCCAGCGACCCTCACGTGACCGCGCACCTCGCGACCGCCTACGCGCGCGGCCTGCGCGGCGACCACTCCGTCTACTGGCGCACCGTGCCCACGCTCAAGCACTTCCTCGGGTACGACAACGAGACCGACCGCGCCGTGACCAGCACACAGCTGCGCCCGCGCGTGCTGCGCGAGTACGAGCTGCCCGCGTTCCGCGGCCCGATCGCCGCGGGCGTCGTCGGCGCCGTCATGCCGTCGTACAACCTCGTCAACGGCCGCCCGGCGCACCTGTGCGGCGAGCTGCTCGACGAGCTGCGGTCGTGGTCGGCCACGTCCCTGCTGGTCGTCTCGGACGCCGCCGCCCCCGGCAACGTCGTGACGTTCCAGCGCTACCACGACGACCACGTCACGTCGCACGCGGCGCTGGTGCGCGCCGGCGTCGACTCGTTCACGGCCGACGACGCCGACCCCCGGCCGACCGTCGAGCGCGTGATTGCGGCGCTCGAGCGCGGGCTCCTCACCGAGGCTGACGTCGACCGCGCCGTGCTGCGCCAGCTCGAGCTGCGGCTGCGCACGGGCGAGCTCGACCCCGACCTCGACCCGTGGGTCGTCGGCCCCGAGTCGATCGACCTGCCCGAGCACCGGACGCTCGCGCGCGAGGCCGCCGCCCGCGCGGTCGTCGTGCTGGAGGACGACGGCGTGCTGCCGCTCCCCCGCGACGCGTCCGTCGCCGTCGTCGGACCGCACGCCGACCGCGTGCTGCACGACTGGTACTCCGGCACCCCGCCCTACCTCGTGGGCCTCGGCACCGCGCTCGCCGAGGCGCTGGGACCCGACCGCGTGCACGTCGCCGACGGCGCCGACCGCGTCGCCCTGACCGCGACCTCCACGGGCCGCGGCGTCCGCGCCCTGGGCGACGGCACGCTCGTGGCCGACGCCGTCGAGGTGGTGGCGCACGACGTCACGGACTGGGGCGACGGCCTGCTCACGCTGCGCGACGTCGCGTCCGACCGCCTCTGGAGCGGCGCCGGGTGGGTCGTGCGCGCCGACGCGACGCGCGTCGGCGGGTGGGTCGCCCAGGAGTCGTTCCGCGCGCACCGCCACGACGAGGGCACGTGGTCGCTCCAGCACGTCGGGTCGGGCCGCTGGCTGCGCGTGCAGCACGACGAGGCCGGGACGCTCGTCGCCGACGCGCCCGACGCCACGCACGCCGAGCAGTTCGCGGCCCGGGTCCTGCGCAGCGGCACCGAGGAGGTCGCGCGCGCCGCGGCGGCGGCCGACGTCGTCGTCGTGACGGCCGGCAACGACCCGCACCTGCACGGCCGTGAGACCGAGGACCGCCCGCACCTCGGGCTGCCCGCGAGCCAGCGGGCGCTGTGGCGGGCCGCCGTCGCCGCGAACCCGCGCGCCGTGCTGCTCGTCGTCTCGTCGTACCCGTACGTGCTGGAGGGCGAGGCGGACGCCGCTGCCGCCGTCGTGTGGTCGTCGCACGGCGGGCAGGAGCACGGGCACGGCCTCGCCGACGTGCTGCTCGGCGACGTCGAGCCCACCGGTCGGCTCGCGCAGGAGTGGCCCGCCGACGCCGCGCAGGCCGGTGACCTGCTCGACTACGACGTCATCGCCACGCGCACCACGAGCTGGTACTCGCCCACGCCCCACCGGTACGGGTTGGGGCACGGCCGCACGTACGGCGACGTGCGCTACGTGGCGCTCGACGTCGCCGCGGACCGCGCGCCGGTCGACGAGGACGCGACGCTCGTCGCACACGTGACCGTCGAGAACCGCGGCGCACGACCCGCCCACGAGCTGGTCCAGCTCTACGTCGACGCACCCGGGCACCGGCTGCCGTACCCGCACCGCCTCGTCGCGCACGCGCGGGTCGTCGTGGCCCCGGGCGCGACGAGCGTCGTCGCGCTGCGCGTGCCGGTGCGCGACCTCGCGGTGTGGGACGTGACCCGCGATCGGTGGGTCGTCGAGCCGGGCCGCTACGTGCTGGGGGCCGGCCCGTCGAGCACCGCCGTCGCGCAGCGGGCGGACGTCGACGTCGCGGGCGCGCCCGTGCCGCCGCGCGAGCTGCGGGACCGGCCCGTGCGCGTCGCGGACGCCGACGACCTGCGAGGCGTCGACCTGTCCGAGCGGACGCGCGAGACGGGCACGTGCGTGCAGGTCCGGCGGGGCCGCACCGCGGGTGAGGTGCTGCTGCGCGACTGCCGGGTCGCGGGCGCGACCGCGATCGCGTTCGAGGTCGCCCGCACGGGGCCCGGACCCGCCCGCGTCGAGGTCCGGGACGCCTCGACCGGCGCCGAGCTCGCCCGCCTCGACGTCCCCGACGGCGTCGGACGCCACGACTGGACGCTCACCACCGTGCCGCTGACCGTCCCCGCGCGCGACGTCGCCGACCTGAGCGTCCGCCTCGTGGGGACCGCACGCCTCGCGACGCTGCGCCTCGTGTGACCGGCGCACCGCTCCCCCTCGACGGCGCGCGGAGGTCCGCCGGGCCGTCGCGGTGTCCGTCGGCGGTGGGGTCCGTGGCCGGTGGGGTCCGTGGGTGGTGGGGTGCACGGGCGGCGGTGCGCGGCGGGCCCAGAGCCGCCGAGGCCGGGCCCTGACGCGCAGCCGTCACCTGCGCGATGATCGGGGCATGACGAACGGTCCGTCCGACCTCACCGGTGCGCTCGTGGTCCGGGGGGACGTCGTCACCCCCGCCGAGGTGCTGCCCGACGCGGCCGTCGCCGTGCGGGGCGACCGGATCGTCTGGGTCGGCGCCGCGGACGACGTGCCGGCGACGCACCGCCCACCACGGCCCGCGCCGGGCACGCTCGTGCTGCCCGGGCTTGTCGACCTGCACTGCCACGGCGGAGGCGGCGCGAGCTTCCCGGACGCGACGACGCCCGACGAGGTGCGCCGCGCGGCCGACGAGCACCTGCGCCACGGCACGACGACGCTCGTCGCGTCGCTCGTCACGGCGCCGCGCGACGTCCTGCTCGCGCGCACCGCGCTGCTGGCCGACGCCGTCGACGCCGGCGTCGTGGCCGGGATCCACCTCGAGGGGCCGTTCCTCTCCCCCGCGCGCTGCGGCGCGCAGCACCCGGACGACATGGTGCCCGGCGACCCGGGGCTCGTCCGCGCCGTCGCGGCGGCGGCCCGCGGCCACCTCGTGACGATGACCGTCGCGCCCGAGGTCGCCGGGGTGGTCGGCGACGACGACGTGCTGCGCGCGCTCGTCGAGGCCGGCGCGCTGCCGTCGGTGGGCCACACCGACGCGAGCGCCGAGCAGACCGACGCCGCGATCGACCGCGCGTTCGACCTGCTGGCGACCTCGCCGGGCGCGCGCTCGCACCGCCCCACGGCGACGCACCTGTTCAACGGCATGCGTCCGCTGCACCACCGCGACCCCGGCCCGGTGGCCGCGTGCCTCGCCGCGGCGGCGCGCGGCGAGCTCGTGGTGGAGCTCGTCGCCGACGGCACGCACCTCGCGCCCGCGACGGTCCGGTCGGTGCTCGACCTGGTCGGGGCGGACGCCGCGGTGCTCGTGACCGACGCGATGGCCGCCGCCGGCATGCCCGACGGGGACTACCGCCTCGGGCCGATGGCGGTCCGCGTGGCCGACGGCGTGGCACGGCTCCTCGAGCACGACCTCGCCGAGCCGGGCGCAGCGCTGCGCGTCGGGGCGATCGCGGGCGGCGTCGCGCACCTGCTCGACGTCGTGCGCGCGACCGTCACCGCGGGCGTCCCGCTGGTCGCCGCGGTGCGCGCGGCCTCGAGCACGCCCGCGCAGGTGCTCGGCCGCCCCGACCTCGGGGCGGTGCTGCCCGACCACCGGGCCGACCTGCTCGTGACCACGCCCGGGCTCGAACCCACGCGCGTGCTGCGCGCGGGTGCCTGGGTCGCCTGAGACCTCAGCCGCGCGACGCGTCGCCGCGCGGACCGTCACCCCGCTGGCGCTCCTGCCCGCGGCGCACCAGCCCGGCGGTCAGCCCGCCCACGAGCCCCCCGACCGCGGGGAGCACCACGAGCTCGACGAGCGGGCCGGTGCCCAGCAGCCACGGCCACGTCGAGAGCAGCACCAGGGGCTGCACGACGCCGACGAGGGCCCCGCCCAGCAGTCCGACCGCGCCGTACGCCAGGACGGCGGGCCCGGTGCGGGCCAGCGCCGCGCGGGCGACGAGCGCGATCGGCACCGCGCACAGCAGCGCCGGCCCGGCCGCGTACACCAGCAGCAGGGACGGTCGCGTCAGCGCCGGTGCGCCCGGACCGTCGACGGCGAGCACCAGCGCGGCGCGCAGCACCCACACGGTGACGACGGCCGCGAGCACCCCGAGCACCCCGGGCGCCGTCCACCGCCGGGTCACGGCCGCACCGCCGCGAGCAGCCGCAGCGCGTCCTCGGCGACCCCCCGCGCGACCGGCAGACGCGCGAGGCCCACCAGGCGCCCGACCAGGGGCGCGGCGCCGTCGACGAGCGCGCGGACGCGCCGCTGGTCGGGCGTCGTGTCGTGCACCCACGCGACCACGACGCCGAGCTGCGCGAGCCACAGCAGCTCCGGCAGGTCGGCGCGCAGGTGCGCGGGGACCGCGGGGCTGGCACCGTCGACGACCTCGCGGAAGATCGCCCGGCTGAGGTCGGCGCTCGGCACCGAGGAGGCCGAGAACGGGCTCGCGGCCGAGCCCGGCCGGATCGCGACCCCGATGGACTCGACTCCGAACCGGCGGTAGGGGCCGAAGGCGTCGAGGCCCGCGTGCCAGGTCGCCCGCAGTCGCGACGTCAGGTCGCCGCCCGTCGCGAGGGCGGTGCGCGCCCGCGCGGCGTGCTCGCGGTTCACCTCGAGGTAGACCTCCTGCACGAGGTCGTCCTTGGACGCGAAGTGGTGGTACGCGTTGCCCACCGCGACGCCCGCCTCCTGCGCGACCGCGCGCATCGTCGTCGCGTCGAAGCCCCGCTCGCGGAACAGGTGCAGCGCCGTCGTGCGGATCAGGTCCCGCGTCTCGTCCGCCGTCCGCCGGGCGCTCATGCGGCGACCCCGGCGTCGTGGGGGGCGCGCGCACGCGAGGCGCGACGTCGACGCACCGCTCCCGCGGCCCACCGCCCGCCGCCCGCGCCGAGCGCACCCTCGAGCGCGTAGACGAGCACGGTCACCGGGGGCGGCGACGCGGTCTCCGTGCCCGCCCACAGGTCGGGGACCATGGCCATCGCGGTCGCTGTCACGGCCCCGACCAGGGCGAACGCGGCGACGTGCAGACGCTCGTGCGGCACGGACCGCAGCGCCCAGGCGGTGAGCAGCCCCAGCGGGAAGCCGAGCACGACGGTCGGCACGACGGCGACGAAGGCCGCGAGCACCAGCACGAAGCCGAGCCCGCCCAGTCCCGCGCCGGCCTCCTCGACGACCATGAGACCCGTGCCGAGCGGGACGTTGACGGACACGACGACCACCGCGGTCCAGCCGACGACGCCGAGCACGGGCGACATGCCGCGCACGGCCGGACCGTCGACGGGCTGCGGGGACTGATCCATGGCGCCATTGAACACGTTCAACTGAACATGTTCAACAGCGCTGCGGCCGGTCAGAAGAGTCGCGAGTCCACGTCGTCGACGCCGCGCATCGCGTCGTAGTCGAGCACGAGGCACGCGATCCCCCGGTCGGCCGCGAGCACCCGCGCCTGCGGCTTGATCTCCTGCGCCGCGAAGACGCCTCGCACGGGCCGCAGCAACGGGTCCCGGTTGAGCAGCTCGAGGTACCGCGTGAGCTGCTCGACCCCGTCGATGTCGCCCCGGCGCTTGATCTCGACCGCGACCGTGCCGCCCTCGGGCGACTTCGCCAGGATGTCGACCGGGCCGATCGCCGTCGGGTACTCGCGCCGCACCAGCTGGTGGCCGGTGCCGAGCAGCGCGATCTGCGCCGCCAGCAGCTCCTGCAGGTGCGCCTCGACACCGTCCTTCACGAGGCCGGGGTCGACGCCCAGCTCGTGCGCCGAGTCGTGCTGCACGTCGTACAGGTCGATGACGAGCCGGTCGTCGGACTTCGCGTGCTGCACGGTCCACACCTGCGTCACGCCGGCGGCCGCCTGCTCGGCGTCGGGCTCGCCGACCGCGAGGGAGCAGGGCGGGCTCATCCAGTTCAGCGGCTTGTAGGAGCCGCCGTCCGAGTGCAGCAGCACCGAACCGTCGGCCTTGACCACGAGCAGCCGGCGGGCACGCGGCAGGTGCGCCGAGAGCCGACCGGTGTAGCGGGCCGCGCACTCCGCGACGACCAAGCGCATGCGCTTCCTTCCTCTGGTCGCGCCGGGATCAGATGATCGTCCCGACGCGCGACGGCGTCGCCTCGATCCACGACGTGAACCCGGCGTACGCCTCGACGGACATCTGCAGGCGGACCTCCTGCGCCGGACCACCCGCGGCCGGCACGACCCGGCAGTGCGCCACGACGGCCTGCGGCCGGCCCGGGGCGGGCGGGAGCACCGACCTCTCCAGCACGACGAGCCCGTAGCGGGACCACGTGCGCGCCGGCCGGGGCATCACCGAGACGCGACGCCACCAGTAGAGGCGCGTCGCGCCGTACTGCGCGGTGCCGCGGGCCGGGCGCGGGTCGTTCGCCTCGGTGAGGACGCACCCGAACGACCCGACCCGTCGCGCGAGCGTGCGTGTCCGCGAGAACCACAGGGCCACGAGCGCCAGCACCAGCACGGCGACGACGCCCGCGACGACGGCGAGGACCTGCCCGCTCACGCCGTCACCCGCCCGCCGGGGTCAGTGCCCGGACGTGGCAGCGGCCGCCGCCTCGGACACGGCGTCGACGACGACCGTCACCTGGTTGTCGTCGACCGACAGGAACCCGCCGTCGACGTGCCACGCGAGCGGGGCTCCCCCGCCCGCGGGCACGATCCGCACCGGGCCCTCGCGCAGCACCGACAGGATCGGCGTGTGCCCCGCGAGGATGCCGATGTCACCGTCCGCGGCCGGGGCCGACACCTGACGTGCCGTCCCCGACCAGACCTTGCCGTCCGCGGCGACGACGTCCACCTCGAGCTCTGCCACCGTGCTCCTCCCTCAGCCCTGCCGTACGCCGCCCGACCCGCAGGTCAGACGCCGTACTCCTTCTGGATGCGGGCCCAGTTGCGCTCGAGGTCCTCGAGGCCGCCGATGTTGAAGAACGCCTGCTCGGCGATGTGGTCGAACTCGCCCTCGGCGATCTTCTTGAACGCCTCGACGGTCTCGGTGACCGGCACGGTCGAGCCCACGACACCCGTGAACTTCTCGGCCATGTAGGTGTTCTGCGAGAGGAACTGCTGGATGCGGCGCGCACGCGCGACGATCGTCTTGTCCTCCTCGGAGAGCTCGTCGACGCCGAGGATCGCGATGATGTCCTGCAGCTCCTTGTTGCGCTGCAGGATCGACTTCACCTGCGTCGCGACGTCGTAGTGCTCCTGGCCCACGTAGCGCGGGTCGAGGATGCGGCTCGTCGACGCGAGCGGGTCGACCGCGGGGTACAGACCGCGCGACGCGATCTCACGGCTGAGCTCGGTCGTCGCGTCGAGGTGCGCGAACGTCGTGGCCGGCGCCGGGTCGGTGTAGTCGTCGGCGGGGACGTAGATCGCCTGCAGCGACGTGATCGAGTGCCCGCGCGTCGAGGTGATGCGCTCCTGCAGCTGACCCATCTCGTCGGCGAGGTTCGGCTGGTAGCCGACGGCGGACGGCATGCGGCCGAGCAGCGTCGACACCTCGGAGCCGGCCTGCGTGAACCGGAAGATGTTGTCGATGAACAGCAGCACGTCCTGCTTCTGGACGTCGCGGAAGTACTCCGCCATCGTGAGCGCCGACAGCGCGACGCGCAGACGCGTGCCCGGGGGCTCGTCCATCTGGCCGAAGACGAGGGCCGTCTTGTCGAAGACGCCCGCCTCCTCCATCTCGACGATGAGGTCGTTGCCCTCACGCGTGCGCTCGCCGACGCCGGCGAACACCGAGACGCCGCCGTGGTCCTGCGCGACGCGCTGGATCATCTCCTGGATGAGGACCGTCTTGCCGACGCCCGCGCCGCCGAACAGGCCGATCTTGCCGCCCTGGACGTACGGGGTCAGCAGGTCGATGACCTTGATGCCGGTCTCGAACATCTGCGTCTTCGACTCGAGCTGGTCGAAGGCCGGGGGCTTGCGGTGGATGGGCCAGCGCTCGGTGATCTCGAGCTTCTCGCCCTCGGCGAGGTTGAGCACCTCACCCGTGACGTTGAAGACCTTGCCCTTGGTGACGTCGCCGACGGGCACCGAGATCGGCAGGCCCGTGTCGCGCACCTGCGCACCGCGCACGAGGCCGTCGGTCGGCTTCAGCGCGATGGCGCGCACCAGGGACTCACCCAGGTGCTGCTCGACCTCGAGCGTCATGGTGAAGGCGCCGTCGCCCTCCCCCTCGCCCTGCGCCGAGAGGTCGATGTCGACCTCGAGCGCGTTGTAGATCTCGGGGATCTGGTCCGGCGGGAACTCGATGTCCACGACGGGCCCGATGACCCGCGCGACCCGGCCGACGCCGGGCGTGCCGGCGTTCGCGGCCGTCGCGTCGACGGTGGTGGCGGTCATGTCTGCCTCGCTTCGCTCGTCCGGGCGGTGCGGTGCCCGGCTGGGGTCGGTGTCGTGCTGTCGGGGGTCAGGAGGACGCGAGCGCGTCGGCGCCCGACACGATCTCGCTGATCTCCTGGGTGATCTCGCCCTGCCGCGCCTGGTTGGCCAGTCGCGTGTAGGTGCGGATGAGGTCCTCGGCGTTCTCGGTCGCGGTGTGCATGGCCCGCTGCCGCGCCGCGAGCTCCGAGGCCGAGGCCTGCAGCAGGTTGGCGTAGATGCGCGTACGGACGTACCGCGGCAGGAGCGCGTCGAGCACCTCGGCCGGGCTCGGCTCGAACTCGTACAGCGGGAGCGCGTCGTTCTCGCCCACCGGCGCCACGCCCTCGACGACCTCGAGCGGCAGGAGCCGCACGACGCGCGGGCGCTGCGTGACCATGTTGACGAACTGCGTGAACACGACGTGCACCTCGCTCACGCCGCCCTCCTCGGCCGCCGCGCGGAACGCGTCGAGCAGCTCGTTCGCGATCTCGTCGGCGACCTCGGGGGTCGGCGCGTCCGAGAAGCCGGACCACTGCCCCGCGAGCTCGCGCTGCCGGAACGTGTAGTACGCCACGGCGCGACGTCCCGAGACGTAGAGGGCGACCTGCTTGCCCTCGCTCTCGAGCCGCTGCACGAGCCGCTCGGTCTCGCGGATCACGCTCGCCGAGTAGGCGCCCGCCATGCCGCGGTCCGAGGCGATCAGCAGCACCGCGGCGCGCGTCGTGTCCGTGCGCTCCACGAGGAACGGGTGGGACACGTCGGAGTGCGTCGCGACCGCCGAGACGGCACGCGTGATCGCCCGGGCGTACGGCGTGGCCATGGCCACCCGGTCGCGCGCCTTGCCGATGCGCGACGCGGCGATGAGCTCCTGGGCGCGGAACATCTTCTTGAGCGACTGGGTGCTCTTGATCCGCGCCTTGTAGACGCGCTGCTGTCCCGCCATGCTCAGGCCCGCTTCTGGCGGACGATCTGCTCCTGCTCGACCTCGACGTGCTCGTCCTCCTCGGCCTCGCCCACGAGGGCGCTGCCGTCGAACGTGATGAAGCCGTTGCGGAAGTCGTCGACGGCCGAGCCGAGCGCCTGCTCGGTGGCCTCGTCGAGCTTGCCGGTCTCGGCGATCGTCGAGAGCACGTCGGTCTTGCGGCGCAGGTGCTCCAGCATCTCGGACTCGAAGCGTCGGACGTCCTCGAGCGGGACGTCGTCGAGCTTGCCCTTGGTGCCGGCCCAGATCGACGCCACCTGGTCCTCGACCGGGTACGGCGAGTACTGACCCTGCTTGAGCAGCTCCATGAGCCGCGCACCACGCGTCAGCTGCGCGCGCGACGCCGCGTCGAGGTCGGACGCGAACATCGCGAACGCCTCGAGCGAGCGGTACTGCGCGAGGTCGAGCTTGAGCGTGCCGGACACCTGCTTCATCGCCTTGACCTGCGCGGCACCACCGACGCGGGACACCGAGATGCCGACGTCGACGGCGGGGCGCTGGTCGGCGTTGAACAGGTCCGACTGCAGGAAGATCTGGCCGTCGGTGATCGAGATGACGTTGGTCGGGATGTACGCCGACACGTCGTTGGCCTTGGTCTCGATGACCGGCAGGCCCGTCATCGAGCCCGCGCCCAGCTCGTCCGAGAGCTTCGCGCAGCGCTCGAGCAGGCGGGAGTGCAGGTAGAAGACGTCACCGGGGTACGCCTCGCGGCCCGGGGGGCGACGCAGCAGCAGCGACACGGCGCGGTACGCCTCGGCCTGCTTCGACAGGTCGTCGAACACGATGAGGACGTGCTTGCCCTGGTACATCCAGTGCTGGCCGATGGCCGAGCCGGTGTAGGGCGCGAGGTACTTGAAGCCCGCCGGGTCGGACGCCGGGGCCGCGACGATCGTCGTGTACTCGAGCGCGCCGGCCTCCTCGAGGGCGCCGCGCACCGCGGCGATGGTCGAGCCCTTCTGGCCGATCGCGACGTAGACGCAGCGCACCTGCTTGGTCGGGTCGCCCGACTCCCAGTTCGCCTTCTGGTTGATGATCGTGTCGATCGCGATCGCCGTCTTGCCGGTCTGGCGGTCGCCGATGATGAGCTGACGCTGGCCGCGCCCGATCGGGATCATCGAGTCGATGGCCTTGAGGCCGGTCTGCAGCGGCTCGTGGACCGACTTGCGGGCCATGACGCCGGGGGCCTGCAGCTCGAGCGCGCGGCGGGCCTCGGTGGCGACGTCGCCCAGGCCGTCGATGGGGTTGCCCAGCGGGTCGACGACGCGGCCGAGGTAGCCGTCGCCGACGGCGACCGACAGGACCTCACCCGTGCGGCGGACCTCCTGGCCCTCCTCGATGCCGGCGAACTCGCCGAGCACGACGACACCGATCTCGCGCACGTCGAGGTTGAGCGCGAGGCCCAGCGTGCCGTCCTCGAAGCGCAGCAGCTCGTTCGCCATGGCCCCGGGCAGGCCCTCGACCTGCGCGATGCCGTCGGCGGCGAGCGTCACGCGCCCGACCTCCTCGGCGACCGCGTCGGCGGGCTCGTAGGACTTGACGAAGCTGTCCAGCGCGGCGCGGATCTCCTCCGGCCGGATCGTCAGCTCAGACATCAGCGGTTACTCCTGTCGTGTCCGCCCGGTGCGGACCGGCGGTGGGGTCGTCGAGAGGGTTCGTCAGCCGGCGAGCCGGCGGCGGGCGTCGTCCAGCCGTGCGCGCACGGTCGCGTCGATCACGTCGGCGTCGACCTGGATCCGCAGGCCGCCCAGGGCCGCGGGGTCGACGGAGACGTTGAGCTGCACGGGGCGGCCGTAGCGGCGCTCGAGCAGCCGCTCGATCCGCTCGCGCTGCGCCTGCGTGAGCGCGGCGGCGGCCGTCACCTGGGCCACGAGCCGGCGTCGACGCGCGGCCGCGAGCCGGCCGAGCTCGATGACCGCGGCGGTCAGCGTGCGGCCCCGGGGGGCCGCGACCGCGCGGGTCACGAGCGTGAGGGTCGCCGCGGCCGCCTTGGTGCCCAGCAGGTCGCGCACGAGCGTGGTCCGGCGGGCCACGTCGGCCGTCCGGTCCCCGAGCGCCTGGCGGACGTCGCGGTTCGCCGCGAGCAGCCGGTCGACCCGGAACAGCTCGTCCTCGACGCGCTCGAGCTCGCCGGCCGCCTGCGCGGACGCGAGCACCGCGACCGTGCCCAGACGGTCGACGGCCTCGACGAGGTCGCGCTCACCCGCCCAGCGGGCCCGGACCATGCCGGCGACCAGGTCGACGACCCGGCCGTCGACGCGCCCGGAGAGCACGGCGCCGACGAGCCCGGCCTTGGCCTCGCCCGTCGCGCCGGGGTCGGTCAGCGCGCGCCGCAGCGACGCGTTCCCGTCCAGCAGGTCGACCACCGCGAACAGCTGGTCGCCCAGCGTCGCGGCGTCCGCACCCGCGGCGGCGAGGACCGGCTCGAACCGGTCCTCCGCGTCCGTCAGCGCCTGCTGGCTCGTGCCTCGCATCAGCGTCCCTTCACGCGGTCCGCGTCCGCCTCGTCGGCCGACGCGCCCAGCTGGCCGTCGAGCTCGTCGAGGAACCGGTCCACGACCCGCGACGCGCGCGCGTCGTCGGAGAGCGACTCACCGAGGATCCGCGCGGCGAGGTCGGTGGCCAGCGAGCCCACGTCGGACCGCAGCGAGATCGCCGCCGCCTGACGCTCGGCCTCGATCTGCCGGTGCGCGGTCTCGACGATGCGCTCGGCGTCGGCCGTGGCCTTGGACCGCAGCTCCGCGAGGATCGCCTGCCCCTCGGCACGCGCCTCCTCACGGACGCGCGCGGCCTCGGTGCGGGCCTCGTCGAGCTGCGCCTTGTACTGCTCGATGAGTGCGGCGGCCTCCTCCTGGGCGACCTCCGCGCGCTTGAGCCCACCCTCGATGAGCTCGGTGCGCTCGTCGAGGATGCGCGTGAAGACGGGCAGGACGACCTTCCAGAAGACCAGCCCGATGATCAGCGCGCACACCGCCGACCACACGATGTCGTACGTGGCCGGGAGGAGGATGGACTGCTCGCCTCCCTCGGCCGCCAGGACGAGAGTCGTCGCGATCATCGGATCAGAAGACGAAGCCGGCGGCGAAGCCGATGAGGCCCAGCGCCTCGATGGCGGCGAGCGCGATGAACATGTTGGTGCGCAGCAGACCGGCGACCTCGGGCTGGCGAGCCGTGGCCTCCTGCGTCTTGGCGACCATGATGCCGAGGCCGATGCCGGGGCCGAGGGCGGCCAGGCCGAAACCGATCGTTGCGATGTTGCCCGTGATGTCCACGAGTGTTCTTCCTTCCGGTTGGCGGGGCCGGACCCTCGTCCGGTTCCTCCGACGGTCGTGACGACGGCCCGGTGGGCCGCCGACGAGGACTACGACGTGGTCAGTGCGACTCCTGCGAGATGCTGATGTAGACCGCGGTGAGCAGCGTGAAGATGTACGCCTGCAGCGCCGCGATGAAGATCTCGAAGAGCGTGAAGGCGAAGCCGGCCGCGAGCGTCACGGCGCCGACCGCCTTGAGCGCACCCGCCGCCTCGAAGAAGAGGAAGTGGGTCGCGCCGAAGCAGAGGACGAGCAGCAGGTGCCCGGCCACCATGTTGACGAGGAGTCGGATGGTGAGCGTCGCCGGCCGCAGGATGAACGTCGAGATGAGCTCGATCGGCGTGAGGATGATGTACACCGGCCACGGCACGCCCGACGGGAACAGGGTCGTGCGCAGGTAGCCGACCGCGCCGTGGGCCTTGATGCCGACCACGATGAAGGCGACGAAGGCGATGATCGCCATCACCAGCGGGAAGCCGATGAGCGACGAGCTCGCGATGTTGAGGCCGGGCACGACGCCCGTGATGTTGGCGGCGAGCACGGCGAAGAAGATCGTGGTCAGCAGCGGGACGAACCGACGCGCGGTGTCCTTGCCGATGATCTCCTCGGCGATGTTGACCCGCACGAAGTCGAGCGACATCTCGGCGACGTTCTGGGAACGTCCCGGCACCAGGCGCGCACGGCGCGCGGCGAGCCAGAACAGCGTCACCAGGACGAGGGTCGCGAGGATCCGGATGAGGATGATCCGGTTCAGCTCGAACGGGGTGCCCCCGAACAGCACGGTGGGCGGGAAGAACTCGGCGATCGTCGGCGCATGGAACCCGCCGTCCTGCGACGCGGCGAACGGCAGGATCGTCGAGAGGCTGGACAGAGCGGACTCCTGTGGTCGTGATGACTGCCGACGCGCGCGTCGATGCGAGCGCTCCGTAGCACGTGGACGTCGTGGATTCGGGGGAAGCCTAACCTATCGGTGGGGCTGATCCTGACCGCCGTCCACCCTTCTGGGCTCTTCGTCCCGCGGTCCCGCGGAGGGCACGACGTACGGTGTCCGGCTGGCCTGGACCGCGCGGTAGTCGGCGAACGCCGACCCGACCACGCCGAGCGTGAGCACCACGACCAGCACGCGCGCGTCGTAGAAGTCCATGCCGCGCAGCACCGCGAGCACGACGACCAGGAGCACGACCTTCGCGAGCCAGGCGCCCATGACGAGCGCCGACATCTGGCCGAGCCCCGACCGCACCGTGCGCAGCATCGACCAGATCGTCGTGCCCGAGAACGCGAGCGCGATCGCCGCGCCGATCAGCGCACCCCACACGCCCGGGAGGCCGGCGACCAGCGCCCCGACCGCCACCCCCAGCACGACGAGGACGGCGAGCAGCACGAGCAGGTCGCGCAGCGCGCGGCGCAGCACGGCACGGATGGCGTCCTGCGCCTCGGGGGCCAGGGGGCCGGCCGGGTCCGTCACGGGGGTCTCCTCAGGGGTGGGGCGGTCAGGACCCGACGACGGTCGGGGCGTCGTCCGGCACGTCGTCGGGGGTGCGTCGCGACCCGCGCAACGGGCCGAACGTCAGGATCGTCGCGATCACCACACCGATGCCGGTGAGGACGAGGACCGTGGTGGTCGACAGCGCGGCGAGCGCCGCGACCCCGAACGCCAGCACGCCCGTCCAGACGTACATGATCGCGACCGCGCGCCGGTGGCTGTGGCCCAGCGCCAGCAGCCGGTGGTGCAGGTGCAGGCGGTCGGGGTGGAACGGGCTCTTGCCGTTGAGCAGGCGCCGCACGATCGCCAGGCCCATGTCGAGCAGCGGCAGCACGAGCACGGCGACGGGCAGCAGGATCGGCACGTACGCGGGGAACCGCACGCGGTCGACCACCGCCGCGAAGTCGATCTGACCCGTCACGACGATCGCGGCGGCCGCGATGACGAAGCCGAGCAGCATCGAGCCCGAGTCGCCCATGAAGATGCGCGCCGGGTAGAAGTTGTGCGGCAGGAAGCCGACGCACACGCCGACGAGCGCCGCGACCACCAGCGTCGCGAGGTTCGAGTAGTCGTCCCGGCCCGTGCCGATGGTCAGCAGGTAGGCGTAGACGAAGAACGCCGCGCCCCCGATCGCCAGGACGCCCGCCGCGAGGCCGTCGAGGCCGTCGACGAAGTTCACGGCGTTCATCGCGACGACGACCGACACCACCGTGAGGAACACCGCCGAGCGCGACGAGCCGCTGATGACGTTCTCGGCGACCGGCAGCTGGTAGAGCAGCACGCCCTGCCAGGCCAGGAACCCGGCCGCGAGGATCTGCCCCATGAGCTTCGTGAGCCAGTCGAGGTCCCAGATGTCGTCGGCGACGCCGAGCGCGCACACGATCGCGGCACCGCCGACGATGCCGAAGATGGGCCGCGGGTTGGCGTACACCGGCTCGAGGAACGGGACGCGCGAGCCGATGAGCAGCGCGACCAGCAGTCCGACGAACATCGCCATGCCGCCGAGCCGCGGCGTCGGGACCGCGTGCACGTCACGGTCGCGCACGGCCGTGATCGCCCCCCAGCGCAGCGCGCACCAGCGCGCGAGCGGCGTCGTGAGGTAGGTGACGACCGCGGCGACCACCGCGACGAGCAGGTACACCCTCACGGCGCGGCGGTCCCGCCCGCCGTGGCGTCGTCGTCGGGCGCACCGTCCCCGCGGCCGTCCGCCTCGGGCGCGTCCGTCGCCGGCGCCGGCGGGGGCGGGGGCGGGCCCATCACGGGCGCCACCGCGGCGAGGGTCGCGACGTCGAGCGCGCCGAGCCGCACGATGCGCAGCACGTCGCCCGTGGCGTCCACGATGGTCGACGCGACGCCGCCGGGCGCCTCGCCGCCGTCGAGGAACACCGGGACCTTGGCGCCGAGCTGGCGGTACGCCTCGGCCGCGGTCGTCGCCGCGGGCCGGCCCGTGAGGTTGGCGCTCGAGACGGCGAGCGGACCCGTGCGGCGCAGCAGCGCGAGCGCCACGGGGTGGTCGGGCATGCGCAGCGCGACCGTCCCGTGCGTCTCGCCCAGGTCCCACGCGAGGGAGGGCTGCGCGCGCACGATGATCGTCAGACCGCCGGGCCAGAACGCCTCGGCGAGCGCGCGGACCCCGGCGGGGACGTCGGTCGCGAGGCCGTCGAGCGTCCGGACGTCGGGGATGAGCACGGGTGGCGGCATCTGGCGGCCCCGGCCCTTGGCGTCGAGCAGCGCCTGCACGGCGCGCGGCGCGAACGCGTCGGCACCGATGCCGTACACGGTGTCGGTGGGCAGCACCACGAGCTCGCCGCGACCGACCGCGTTCACGGCCTCGTCGATCGCGGGGCCCCAGGTCGCCGGGTCGGTCGCGTCCTTGATGCGGATGAGGCTCACGCGGGCGAGTCTCCCACGACCGGCCGTGCGACCCGCCGCGCGACGAGCGTGCGCTCCCGGCCGGTGAGGTCGGGCAGCGTCCGGACCTCGGCGAACGCGCCGGTCGCCTCGGCCGCGGCACGTGCGGCGGGGCCCTGCACCTCGGCGTGCTCCATCACCAGCAGGCCGCCGTCGCCCAGCAGCCGGGCCGCGGCGGCGATCACGGCGCGCGGCACCTCGAGCCCGTCCGCTCCCCCGCCGTAGAGCGCGAGGTCGGGGTCGTGGTCGCGCACCTCGGGGTCGAGCGGGACCGCGTCGGGCGGGATGTAGGGCGGGTTGGAGACGAGCACGTCGACGGCGCCGTCGAGCTCGGCCAGCAGCGCGGGGTCGCGCACGTCGCCCCGCTCGACGCGCAGGTCGGCCGTGCCGACCGCGCCCGCGTTGGCGCGCGCGAGACCGACGGCCTCGTCGGACAGGTCCACGGCCACGACCCGGCTCGCGGGCACCTCGGTGTCGACGGCGATCGCGATCGCCCCGGTGCCCGTGCACAGGTCGACGACGAGCGGGCGGGCGCCCCGCGCCGCGAGCGCCGTCGCCTCGTCGATCGCGAGCTGCGCGACGGTCTCGGTCTCGGGCCGCGGCACGAACACGCCCGGCTCGACGCGCAGCGTCACGTAGCGGAAGACCGTGTACCCGACGATGTGCTGCAGCGGCTCGCGCGCACGACGACGCTCGACGAGCCCCGCGAACTCGGCGGCGAACCCGTCGGGCAGCGGCGGCGGCAGCACCAGCTCGACGCGCGGCAGGCCCAGCGCGTACGCGGCGAGCGCGAGCGCGTCGTGCCGCGGCGACGCGACGCCCGCCTCGGCGAGCACGGCCGCGGCGCCGTCGACGTACGCCCGCAGCCCGGGCGCCGGGCGCACGGCGTCGGTCACGCGTGGCCGCCCGCGGCGGCGAGCTGCGCGGCCTCGTCGGCCTCGACGGCGGACGCGACGACCGGGCCGAGGTCGCCGTCGAGCACCTGGTCGAGGTTGTACGCCTTGTAGCCGGTGCGGTGGTCGGCGATGCGGTTCTCGGGGAAGTTGTACGTGCGGATCCGCTCCGAGCGGTCGACCGTGCGCACCTGCGAACGGCGCGCCTCGCTCGCGGCGGCCGCGGCCTCCTCCTGCCGCGCCGCGAGCAGCCGCGCGCGCAGCACGCGCAGCGCCTGCTCGCGGTTCTGCAGCTGGGACTTCTCGTTCTGCATCGACACGACGATGCCGGTCGGCAGGTGGGTGATCCGCACGGCCGAGTCCGTCGTGTTGACGGACTGCCCGCCCGGCCCGGACGAGCGGTAGACGTCGATCCGCAGGTCGTTCTGGTCGATCTCGACGTCGCCCTCGTCGTCGGCCTCGGGGAAGATCATGACGCCGGCCGCCGACGTGTGGATGCGGCCCTGGGACTCGGTGACCGGCACGCGCTGCACGCGGTGCACGCCGCCCTCGTACTTCAGGTGCGCCCACACGCCGTCCTCGGGCGTCGTCGCCCCGCGCGCCTTGATCGCGACCTGCACGTCCTTGACGCCGCCCAGGTCCGACGCCGTGGAGTCGAGCACCTGCACCGCCCAGCCCTGCCGCTCGGCGTAGCGCGTGTACATGCGCAGCAGGTCGCCTGCGAACAGCGCGGACTCCTCACCGCCCTCGCCGGCCTTGATCTCGAGGATCACGTCGCGCGCGTCGTCGGGGTCGCGCGGCACCAGGACGCGGCGCAGACGCTCGGCGGCCTCGTCGGCCGCGGCGCGCAGCGCGGGCAGCTCGTCGGCGAACGCCGGGTCCTCGTCCGCGAGCTCGGCGGCGGCCTGCGCGTCGTCGGCGGCCGTCCGCCACGCCCGGTAGGCCTGCACGACCCGCCCGAGCTCGGCGTAGCGCCGCCCGAGGCGGCGCGCGCGGCCCGCGTCGGCGTGGACCGCGGGGTCGGACAGGTCACGCTCGATCTGCGCGTGCTCGGCGAGGGCCGCCTCGACGGCGTCGAGCTGCTCCACCTGCTGACCTCCCACGCGTGACCCGACCGGCACAAAGCGACAGCGCCGGTGCGCCGCGGGCACGGCCATGGAGGGCCGTCGTCCGCGCGCGCACCGGCGCTGCCGGGGTGCTAGTTGGCGCTCTTCTTGCCGTAGCGCGCCTCGAAGCGGGCCACGCGGCCGCCGGTGTCGAGGATCTTCTGCTTGCCCGTGTAGAACGGGTGGCAGGCGCTGCAGACGTCGGCGTGGATCTTGCCGGACGTCACGGTCGAGCGCGTCACGAAGGTGTTGCCGCAGGTGCACGTGACCTCGGTGGCCACGTACTCCGGGTGGATGCCAGACTTCACTGAACTCTCCTTGGTGGGGGTGCCTCCGGGTCCGGACGCGCGTGCCGCGCCGGTGAACCGCAGACCGACGAACCATTGTGCCAGAACCACCGACGGGGTCGAAACCTTCCCGGCTGGGTCGGCACGGGCCGGCACGGCCGGCGCAGGCCCCCTCAGGCCAGCAGCGCCGCGAGCCGCTTCTTCTTCCGGTTCTCCCGCACGACCCACGCGACGTCGGCGTCGGGATCGCGCGCGAGGACCACGAACGCCGGCAGCCCCGCGTCGGGGTCGCCCGCGACCGCGACCGACCACGCGTAGCCGAGCGCCTGCCGCAGCGTGCGCACGTCGGCGTCCCGCCGGTGCGCCGCCGGCACGGCTCGCAGCAGGTCGGTCGCGCGCGCGCACGCGTCGAGCGCGGCCACCCGCAGCGCCGGCACGCGCAGCAGCGCGGGCTCGCACAGCGCGGCCACGGCCGCCCGCGCGGGCAGCGGGTCGCCGGTGCGCAGCCACGCGTCGGCGAGCGCCACGAGCGCCGCGGGCTCCCCCGCGCCGAGCCGCTGACCGGCCATCGCC
>NZ_BCRB01000075.1 GCF_001552375.1 Cellulomonas iranensis NBRC 101100 = JCM 18110
GACCTCTCACCCCGTGCAGGGTGGGGCTGGATCGACCTCTCACCACCCAAGGGTGGGGTGGATCGACCTCTCACCCCGTGCAGGGTGGGGCTGGATCGACCTCTCACCACCCAAGGGTGGGGTGGATCGAGCTCTCACCACACCGGGGGTGGGGTGGATCGACTTGTCACCACACCGGGGGTGGGGTCACCACCCCCGGGTGGGGCTGGATCGACCTCTCGCGGGGCGGTGGGGGTCAGTCGTCGAGCGCGGGGCCGCAGGCGGCGGCCGCGGTCGCGGCCAGGTGGTCGAGGCCGCGGACCTCGACCAGCGGGCGCGTGTCGTCGGCGACGGTCCAGCAGCCGTCGACCACCTCGTACGACGCGGCCGGGCCGCGCGTCAGCAGCGTCGTGAGCGCCGCGACGAGCCGGTCGACGTGCTCGACGGTCGTGCCGACGCCCACCGACGCGCGCACCGCGCCGTGCGACGCGCCGAGCCGCGCGAGCAGCGGGTGCGCGCAGAACCGGCCGTCGCGCACGCCGATGCCGTGCTCGGCCGACAGGTACGCGGCGACGAGCCCCGGGTTGAGGTCACCGACCGTGAACGTCACGACACCGACGGGGTCGACCGCGTCGGGCCAGATGCGCGCGACGCGCACGCCGTCGATCGCCTCGAGGCCCGTGACGAGCCGCTCGCGCAGCGCCTGCTCGTGCGCCTCGAGCGCACCGGCGGGCAGCGCCGCGAGCGTGTCGCAGGCCTGCGCGAGCGCGATCGCGCCGAGCACGTTGGGCGAGCCGGCCTCGTGCCGCGCGGGGGCGGGCTGCCAGACGGTGCGGTCGGTGCGGACGTCGCGCACGGCACCGCCGCCGGCGAGGTAGGGCGTGCCGGTGTCGAGCCAGTCACGGCGCCCGACGAGCGCGCCGGCGCCGAACGGCGCGTACGTCTTGTGGCCCGAGAACGCGACGTAGTCGACGTCCGAGGCCGCGAGCGAGAACCCGCGGTGCGGCACGAGCTGGGCGCCGTCCACGGCGACGCGGGTGCCGGCCGCGTGCGCGAGCGCGACGACGCGGTCCAGCGGCAGCGACTCGCCCGTGACGTTCGACGCACCGGTGAGCGTGAGCAGCGCGTACGGGCGGCGTGCGAGCTCGTCGCGCAGCGCGTCGAGCGTCGCGGCGACCGTCTCGGCGATCGGGAGCACCGTCGCGACCCGGCCCGTGCCGGAGCGCGCGCCCGTGCTGCGCTGCACCCACGGCAGCAGGTTCGCGTGGTGCTCGACGTCGAGCACGAGCACGGCCCCGCCCTCGGGCACGACGCCCGCGAGCAGGTTGAGCGAGTCGGTCGTGTTGCGCGTGACGATCGCGACGTCGTCCTCGCGCGCGCCGACGAACCGGGCGATCGACTGCCGCGACGCCTCGTACAGCGCGGTCGACACCTGCGACAGGTAGCCGGCGCCGCGGTGCACCGACGCGTAGAGCGGCAGCACCTCGGCGACGCGCGCCGCGACGGACGCGAGCGCGGGCGCGCTCGCGGCGCAGTCGAGGTTGGCGTAGGTGCGGCTCGTGCCGTCGACGAGCGGCACGGTCGTGGACGCGCCGGTGACGGCCAGCAGCGGGCCGCGGTCGAAGGCGGCGCGGCCCGTCGGCACGGCGGCGCCGGACGCCTCGTCGGCACACGCGAACAGCTCGGTGACGGTGGTCATGGTGGTCCTCCGGTACGGGTCCCTCGGGACCGGCCGGTCCCGCGCTTGCCGGCGCCGGACGGCGCGCGACCAGGTCGTCACCCGGGGCACCCCACCGCGGTTGGAGGGTTGCCGGCCAGCGAGCCGGGGCTTCGCGCTGACACTCTTGACCTGGGTCGAGGATCGGGGCCGCGTCCGGCGCGTGTCAACGCCGACGCGCCGTCGTTCTCGGCATGCGAGACGGCAGGTCCCACGCCTAGGGACGCCTCCACGGGCGTCGACGGCGCGGGCGTGAGACGCCCGCACGGCCCGGGCCACGGCGGGCGTAGCATCGCCGCGACCATCCAGAGCGGCCGAGAGATCTGGCTCGACGACGCCGCAGCAACCCGCACGGGCGACCGTGGCGCAGGGTGCTACCGCCAGAGACGATGGGAGGACCATGACCGTGCAGCCGCGTCCCGCCCCCGGTTACGCCGGGGACGTCACCGCCACCGAGGCCTGGCAGATCCTGCAGGAGCGCGACGACGCCGTGCTCGTCGACGTGCGCACCGACGCCGAGTGGCGCTACGTCGGCGTGCCCGACCTGCGGCCCGTCGGCCGGCAGGCCGCGCTCGTCGAGTGGGTGCAGTACCCGTCCGGGCAGCCCAACCCGCGGTTCCTCGAGCAGCTCGCCGCGACCGGCGTCACGCCGGGCGACGGCCGGCCCGTGGTGTTCCTGTGCCGCTCGGGCCAGCGCTCGATCGGCGCGGCGCAGGCCGCGACCGCGGCCGGCTACGGGCCCGCGTACAACGTGCTCGAGGGCTTCGAGGGTCCGACGGGCCCCGACGGCCACCGCGGCCACGTCGGCTGGCGCGCCGACGGCCTGCCGTGGGTCCAGCCGTGAGCGGCGCGACCCCCGACCTGCCCCCGGGCCCGGGCGACTGGGACGACCACCGCCTCGACCGGTCCACGCTGCGTCCCGACACGCTCGCGGTGCGCGGCGGGCTCGTGCGCACCGAGTTCGGCGAGATGTCCGAGGCCGTGTTCCTCACGCAGGGGTACACGTACGCGACGGCCGCGCAGGCCGAGGCCGGGTTCGCGGGTGACGTCGACCGGTTCCTGTACTCGCGCTACGGCAACCCCACCGTGACGACGTTCGAGGAGCGGCTGCGGCTGCTCGAGGGCGCGGAGGCCTGCTACGCGACCGCGTCGGGCATGTCCGCGGTGTTCACCGCGCTGGCCGCGCTCGTGCGGTCCGGCTCGCGCATCGTCGCGGCGCGCGCGCTGTTCGGGTCGTCGGTCGTGATCTTCGACGAGATCCTCGCGAAGTGGGGCGTGCGCACCGACTACGTCGACGGGCACGTGCCCGCGCAGTGGGAGGCCGCGCTCGCGACGCCCGCCGACGTCGTGTTCTTCGAGACCCCGTCGAACCCCATGCAGGACCTCGTCGACATCGCGACCGTGAGCCGGCTCGCGCACGCGGCCGGCGCGACCGTCGTCGTCGACAACGTCTTCGCGACGCCCGTGTTCTCGCGCCCGCTCGAGCACGGTGCCGACGTCGTCGTGTACTCGGCGACCAAGCACGTCGACGGGCAGGGGCGCGTGCTCGGCGGTGCGGTCCTCGGGTCCGCCGACTACGTGCGCGGACCCGTGCAGACGCTGCTGCGCAACACCGGGCCGTCGCTCTCGCCGTTCAACGCGTGGGTGCTGCTCAAGGGCCTGGAGACCATGAGCGTGCGCGTGCGGCACCAGGCGGCGTCGGCGCTCACGCTCGCGCGGTGGCTCGAGGAGCAGCCGGGCGTCGCGCGCGTGCGGTACCCGTTCCTCGCGTCGCACCCGCAGCACGACCTGGCGCGCGCGCAGCAGACCGGCGGCGGCACGGTCGTGACGTTCGACCTCGCGGTGCCGCCCGACGCGCCCGCCGACGTCGCGAAGAAGGCCACGTTCGGCGTGCTCGACGCGCTGCGCGTCGTCGACATCTCGAACAACCTCGGCGACGCGAAGTCGATCGTCACGCACCCCGCGACGACGACGCACCGCAAGCTCGGCCCCGCGGGCCGCGCCGCGGTCGGCATCGGCGAGGCGACCGTGCGGCTGTCGGTGGGGCTCGAGGACGTCGAGGACCTGCGCGACGACCTCGCGCAGGCGCTCGCGACGCTCACGGGCTGACGTCAGCCCGCCGGGACGAGGCCGACCGCGACCACGGCGTCGGTCGCGGCCGTCACCGTCACGTCGACCGCCCCGCCGGGCAGGTCGAACGACGGGCCGTCGGCCATGGTCGCGCCGCCCTGGACGAGCGGCACGCACGGCGCCTCGGACGACGCGACCTCGGCGCCGTCGGCGACGACCGTGACCGTGACGGGCGCGCCGTCGTCCGACGTGCACACGACGCGCGGCGCGTACGACCCGGCGGTCACGTCGGCGAGCGTCGCGCGCTGCGTCCCGCCGCCGGCGACGGCGCCCGCGAACGCCTCGGTCGCGTCGCCCGCCTGCGCGAGCACGGCACGCTGGTCGTCCGGGGACGGCGGCTCGGACGCCCCCGCCCCGGCCCTCGGCGCCACGGGCGACGTCGGCCCCGGGGCGGGGGCTTCGCCGTCGGAGCACGCGGCGAGCACCAGGGCCGCCGCCGGGGCGAGCAGGAGGGCTGCGAGGCGTCGTCGGGGTCGCATGGCGGGGACGCTAGCGCAGGGCCGGGGGCCCGACCAGGGCCGGGCCCGTCCCCCGTCACCGGCCACGGGGACGCACGGGCGGGCCCGTGTCGGGCGCGGGTGAGAGGCTGGGCGCATGCACTTCCGATTCCTCGGCAACTCCGGCCTCAAGATCTCCGAGCTCACCTACGGCAACTGGCTGACCCACGGGTCCCAGGTCGAGAACGACACCGCGACGGCGTGCGTGCGCGCCGCGCTCGACGTCGGCATCACGACGTTCGACACGGCCGACGTGTACGCCAACACGGTCGCCGAGTCCGTGCTGGGCGACGCCCTGGCCGGCGAGCGGCGCGAGTCGCTCGAGATCTTCACGAAGGTCTACTGGCCGACCGGCCCCGGCGGCCCGAACGACACCGGCCTGTCGCGCAAGCACATCCGCGAGTCGATCGACGGGTCGCTGCGCCGCCTGCGCACCGACTACGTCGACCTGTACCAGGCGCACCGCTACGACCACGAGACGCCGCTCGAGGAGACGATGCAGGCGTTCGCCGACGTCGTCCGCCAGGGCAAGGCGCTGTACATCGGCGTGAGCGAGTGGACCGCCGACCAGATCCGCGCGGGTCACGCGCTCGCGAAGGACCTGGGCGTGCAGCTGGTGTCGAACCAGCCGCAGTACTCGGCGCTGTGGCGCGTCATCGAGCCCGAGGTCGTGCCGACCTCGCGCGAGCTCGGCGTCTCGCAGGTCGTGTGGTCCCCCATCGCGCAGGGCGTGCTCACCGGCAAGTACAAGCCCGGCGCGCCGCTGCCCGAGGGCTCGCGCGCGACCGACGACAAGGGCGGCGCGAAGATGATCGCGCGGTTCATGCGCGACGAGGTGCTCGAGCGCGTGCAGGGCCTGCAGCCGATCGCCGACGAGCTGGGCCTGACGATGGCGCAGCTGTCGATCGCGTGGGTGCTGTCGAACGACAACGTCGCCGCCGCGATCATCGGTGCGTCGCGCCCCGAGCAGGTGCACGACAACGCCAAGGCCGCGGGCGTCACGCTGCCGGCCGAGGTGCTGACCCGCATCGACGAGGTGCTCGGCGACGTGGTCGTGTCCGACCCGTCCGAGACGGCGAAGGCCTCGCCCGCCCAGCGCCTGGTCTGACCCGCCGGGCCGCGGCCCGCGGACCGACCGCAGACGCACGACGCCCCGTCCCGGGTCACCGGGGCGGGGCGTCGTGCGTGCGGACGTGCCGGCGAGTCGCGGTCAGAGGTCGACGGTGGCGTTCTCACCGCCGTCGTACGCCTCGCCCGTGACCTTCGCCTTGACGAGGCTGATCACGGTCGCCAGGCGACCGCCGGGGCTGTCCCAGTACTCGGCGGTGTCCGCGTGCAGCTTGATCAGCCCGAGGTTCGGGGTCTCCGGGCCGTCGGGGAACCACGCCGCGGCCACCGGCCCCCACAGCTCACGCGCCTTCGCAGTGTCCTTGAGCACCTCGGCCGTCCCCGAGACCGACAGCCACGACGACGACCCCGCGAACGCCGCGTTCGCCGGGCTGCCCGCGCGGATCTCCGCGACCTTGTGGCTGTCGAGCGCCGTGAAGAACCACAGGTCGCCGTCGAACTCGACGTCCTGCACACCCATCGGGCGGCTCACGAGCGCGCCGTCGGCGTCGACGGTGGTGAGCATCGCGAGGTGGTGGTCGCGCAGCAGCTCGCCGACCTTGGCGACCGCCTCGTCGTGCGTCGGGGCATCGTACTGCTCGTTCCAGGTCGTGCCGGCCATGGTGCCCTCCGTCCGTCGCGCGGGCCCGGTGGCCCGCCCGGCCACGCTAGGCACGTGCGGGGTGCGCCGCACCCGCGGGGCGCGACCGCACCGACGCGCCGGCCCGAGGGACCGGCCGTCCACCCAGGCCGCGTGGCCGGTGCGTCACAGACCGAGCGCGTCCGCGTGCCGCGCGGACGACCCGACGAGCACGAGCGCGACCGTGTCGACACCCGCGCGTGCGGCGAGATCGAGCGCGGCGGCGCGCACCGCGTCGCGCGGCGCGACGAGCCACGTCGCGGACGGCGACCACGTCAGCCCGGAGAACGCCTCGGCGTACGCGACGGCGATGCGGCGCCGGGCCGCGTCGGCCTCGTCGTCGGCGACGACGGTCTCGACCTCGAGGACCACGCGGACCTCGTCGCGGTCGCGCCCGACGGCGCGGACCTCGTCCTCGAGCACGCTCACCAGCGCGCGCACGGCTGCGGGAGTGGGCAGCGCGGCCGAGTGGACGAGGTGCACGACGTCGGCGCGCGCGGCGGCCAGGGCGATCGTGGTGGGGTCGAGCGCGTCGGCGTCGAGCCGGAACTCCACGCCGCGGCGGGCGGGGCCGGCGACCTCGACGCGCGGGACGTCGGGACGGGCGGTGGACGGACGACGGGTCGCGCGGGCGGGCGCGAGAACGGGCTGAGCCACGGGGAGTTCCCTCGGGTCGAACGGGGTGCGTCGCGTGGGCGGAGCCGCACGCGCGCGGGGTCGTCAGCTCAGCGACAACACACCCGGACCGAGAACATGGAGGCACCATAGCCGGACGCACGCACCGCGACCACCCCCCGGTCACCCCTCGGGCGTCCCGGGGCCCCGCTACAGCACGAACGCGGTCGCGACGAGCGCATACGTCAGGCCGAGGCGACCGCGCACCGCGCGGTGCAGCACGCCGTACAGCACCGCGGCCCCCATCGCGTACGCCCCGCCCGCGGGCCCCTGCAGCAGCACGTGCACGAGCCCCCACGTGGCGGCGAGCACGAACCCGCCCCACGGCACGTCGCTCCGCCCCCGCGCGGCCTCGCCCCAGCGCTGCCCGTAGCCGAGCAGCGTGACGATCACCAGCACCTCGGCGAGGTAGTACACGACGAGCGCCGCGAGGCTGGGCGCGAACGCGGAGCCGACGTCGTCGTGCAGCCGCACCGCCTCGGCGAGCGGCTTCCACTCGTGCGTCAGCGCCGCGCGCGACCCGACGGCGAGCACCAGAGCCGCGGCGGCGTACGCGGCACGACGCGCGCGCCCGGGACCCGCGGGGGCCGCCACGGGGTCGTCGGATCGCCACGGCGCGTGCCGCAGGAGCAGCAGCGCCCCGGCGAGCCACCCGGCGGCAGTGACGAGCCAGTGCACGGCGGGCGCCCACCGCTCGCCGACGGCGCCCCGGATCGCACCGTCGAGCGCGAGGCCGACCACGAGCTCCCACCCGAAGACCGCGAACGCGTACAGCGCCAGGTTCCGCCACCGGGACGCCGTGCCGAGGTCGGGCGCGGGGCGGGTGCTCGTCGACATGGCCCGACACTGGCAGCGGCCGGGCGCCGCGGCCCGGGACCTCCGTCCGCCCCGCACTCGCCGGGGCCGCCCAGGTGAGGCGCCGCCCGCCGCCCGGGCGGTGGACGCACCTGCCCGGTCGCCCCGGCACCGCACCGCTCCGGACCGCGCACCGCGCCGGTCCCGTGCGGGCACGGCCGGGGCGCTGTTGGATGGGGCCGTGGCCAGGGACGTCGCGCAAGGTGACGTGACACCGGCGACGCGGCTCGTGGTCGCCGCCGTCGCGGGTGTCGCCGTGTCCCTCGTCGTCCAGACGGCCGTCCCGTGGTCGTCCGTCGTCGCCGCGGTGCTGGGCGGCTGGGCCACCACCGGGCTCGTCTACGCGGTGTGGACGTGGGTGTTCTGCTGGCCGCTGGACGCCGAGCAGACCCGGACGCACGCGACCCGCGAGGAGCCGACCCGGTTCGTGACGCACGCGATCGTGCTGGTCGCCGGGGTCATGAGCCTCGTCGGCGTGGGCGTCGTGCTCGCGACCCACGACCGGGGGCGCGTCGTCGCGCTCGCCGCCGCGCTCGTCGCGGTCGTCGCCTCCTGGACCTCGCTGCACACGGTCTACGCGATGCGGTACGCGCGGTCCTGGTACACGCCGCCCACCGGCGAGATCGACTTCCACCAGGACGCCCCGCCGCGGTACTCCGACTTCGCGTACGTGGCGTTCACGGTCGCGATGAGCTTCGCGATGTCCGACCCCGACGTCCGGTCGTCCGACCTGCGCCGCACGCTGCTCGCGCACGCGCTGCTGTCCTACACGTTCGGCACGGTGATCGTCGCGCTGCTGGTCAACGTGGTCGCGGGCCTCACGCCGTAGCGGGGCCCGCCGGGCACGTCACAGGTCGCGCGCGAACCACAGGCAGAACGGCAGCGCCTCCCACCCCGCCACGGGGCGGACCGGCCGGTACCCGAGCGACCGGTACAGCGCGATCGCGGCGGGCTGCCGGATGCCGGTGTCGAGCACGACGCGCGTCAGCCCGCGCTCGCGCGCCGCGTCCTCCACGAGCCGCACGAGACGCCGCGCGAGCCCCGCGCCACGCGCCGCGGGCGCGACGTACAGGCGCTTGAGCTCACCCGTGCGCGGACCCCACGCCGGCGCGGACCGCAGCGTCGCGCACGCCACCGCGACGCCGTCGCGGCGCAGCAGGACCGTCGTCAGGGCAGTGCCGTCGGGCGCGCCCTCGACCAGCGGGGACGCCGCGGGGCCGCCGGGCACGTGCTCGGGGTACAGCGGTGCCAGCTCGTCGAGCATGGCGCGCCGCAACGTGACCGCATCGGGGTGCCGCCACGCGACGTGCTCGACGTCGTGGTCCCGGGCGGGGTCCTCGGTGTGCTCGACGGCGCGCTCGGCGACCTGGTCGACGGCGTCCCGGCGGCCGGCGGCCCCGCGTAGGCCGCGAGGGGGCGGGGCCGTCACGGCGAGGTCGCGCTCGAAGCAGCGCGAGTCGACGACGCCCACGTACTCGCCGTAGTTCTCGACCGGCCGGTAGCCGGCGGCGAGGTACAGCCCGATCGCCTCGGGCTGCAGCACACCGGTCTCGAGCACGAGCCGCGTGCAGCCGTGCGCACGGGCCGCGTCCTCGAGCTCGGCGAGCACGCGCCGCGAGAGCCCGCGCCCGCGCGCGTCGGGGCGCACGTACATGCGCTTGACCTCGCCCGTGCCCGCGCCCATCCCGGCGGACACGTCGCGCAGCACCCCGCACGCGACGGGTGCGTCGTCGAGCCGCACCAGCACCGTCGCGACGATCCCGTCACCCGTCATGGCGTGCCCGGCGTCGTCGTCGCCGTAGCGTGCGCGCAGCTCGGCCTGCTGCTCGTCGCGCAGCACGCGCGCGTCGGCGTCGTCCCACGCGACGCGCTCGACCCGCACGTCGCCCGTCGTCCCCGGCACGCCCGTCGTCAGCGCGCGGTCAGGAGACGAGTGCCTGCAGGACCGACGTGAAGAACCGCAGCCCGTCGGTGCCGCGGCGCGGACCGTCCGGGCTGTCAGGCCCGAAGCCGGCCTCCACCGCGTGCTCGGGGTGCGGCATGAGGCCCACGACGTTGCCCGCGGCGTTGCTGACGCCCGCGATGTCGCGACGCGAGCCGTTGGGGTTGCCGCCCTGGTAGCGGAACACCACGCGACCCTCGCCCTCGAGCTCGTCGAGCGTGCGCTCGTCGGCGACGTACTGGCCGTCCTGGTTCTTCAGCGGGATCGTGATCCGCTCGCCCGGCGCGTACGCGCGCGTCCACGCGGTGTCGGCGTTCTCGACGCTGAGCACCTGCTCGCGGCACACGAAGTGCAGGTGGTCGTTCTTGATCATCGAGCCCGGCAGCAGGTGCGCCTCGGTGAGGACCTGGAAGCCGTTGCAGATGCCCAGCACCGGCAGCCCCTTGCCCGCGGCGTCGACGATCTCGCCCATGACGGGCGCGAACCGGCTGATGGCGCCGGCGCGCAGGTAGTCGCCGTAGGAGAACCCGCCCGGCAGCACGACCGCGTCGACGCCCTTGAGGTCGGCGTCCGCGTGCCACAGCGCGACCGGCTCGCCGCCGGCCAGGCGCACCGCGCGCGCCGCGTCCCGGTCGTCGAGCGTGCCGGGGAACGTGACGACCCCGATGCGACCCATCAGGCCAGGCCCTGCGACGAGACGGTCGCGGCCGCGTCGGCCTCGATGTCCGCGACGCGCACGACGTCCTCGATGACAGGGTTCGACAGCACCTGCTCGGCGGCGGCCGCGGCGGCCTCGAGGACCTCGGGCGTCACGGGCCCGTCGACCTCGAGCTCGAACCGCTTGCCCTGACGCACGGACGTGAACTGCCCGAACCCGAGCCGCGGCAGCGCACCGGCCACGGCCTTGCCCTGCGGGTCGAGGATCTCGGGCTTCGGCATGACGTCGACGACGACTCGTCCCACGGGTGTGCTCCCTGGTTCGCGACGGTGGGGGGTCGGTGCTGATCCTAAGGCCCGGGCCGGTCCCGTCCGGTGCCCGTCCACGCCCGCGAGCGCACCCCGCCGGACCGCCCGAGCCCCCACCTCCCCGCCACCCACCTCTCCCCCACACCGCCGAACGCGGGGTTCCGCCGCTCATGAGCCACCCGAACCGGCAGAACCCCGCACTCGCGTCACGGTGCGCCCCACCACGGCCACCCACCCCACCGAACGCGGGGTTCTGCCGGTCATGAGCCACCGGAACCGGCAGAACCCCGCACTCGGCGGGCGGTGGAGCCGGCGAGCCCCGGCGACGTCGCGTCGGTGCCGGTGCCGGCGTCAGAGGGTCGTGTGCGTCCAGTCGCCCGCGAGCAGGGTCGCGGCGACGCGGACCGCGCGGACCCCGCCGGGCGTGGCCGCGAGCGCGAGCGGGTCGTCGTCGAGGACCGCCAGGTCCGCGGGGTCGCCCACGCGCAGGCCCGAGGGCCGGCCGTCGGTCGACGCGGCGAGGGCGGTGACCGCGTCGAGCGCCTGCTCGGGGTGCCACGACGGGCGGTCGTCGCCCGTGCGCCACACCGCCGCGTCGACCGCCAGCCACGGGTCCAGCGGGGCGACGGGCGCGTCGGAGCCGAGCACGAGCGTCGCGCCCGCGGCGTGCAGGTCGGCCAGCGGGAACGCCCGGTGGGTGCGACCGGCCCAGTGCCGGTCGGCGACGTCGCGGTCGTCGGGCGCGTGCGCGGGCTGCACGCTCGCGGTCACGCCGAGCGCGGCGAACCGGGGCACGTCGGCCGGGTCGAGGAGCTGCGCGTGCTCGACCGACCCGCGTGCGCCGGTCGCGGCGAACGCGTCGAGCACGAGCGTGTTGGCGGCGTCGCCGATCGCGTGCACCGCGCACGCCAGGCCGTGCGCGTGCGCGTGCCGCAGCAGCGGCACCAGCTCGTCGGCCGGCACGGTGAGCACGCCGTGCGCGAGCGCGCCCTCGACGCCCGGGTACGGGTCGTGGCACCACGCGGTGCGCGTGTTGAGCGAGCCGTCGACGATGACCTTGAGCGGACCCTGCGTGACGCGGTCCCCCGCGACGCGGTCGCCCGTGTGGAGGGCCTCGCGCACGACGCGGTCGAGGTACGGCTGCCACACGCCCGCCCGCACCCGCACGGGTGGGTCGCCGGCCGCGACGCGGCGCCGCCAGGCGGCCAGGTTGTCGGCGATCTCGAGGTCCACCACGCCGACGACGCCCCGGGCGGCCGCGACGCGCAGCGCGGCCGCCACCAGCGCGTCCTGCTCGGCGGGCGTCACGTGGTCGAGCGCGCCCATGAGCGGCATCCACTCGGCCTCGCGCAGCACGCCCGTGGGGTGCGCGGTCACGCCGAACATGCGCAGGCCCGCGGTCGACACCCACGCGCAGTGCAGGTCCCCCGACACGAGCACCACGGGCACGTCGCCCGCGACCGCGTCGAGCAGCGCCGCCGACGGCAGGTCGGGCCACGTGCCGTCGCGGAACCCGATGCCGACCAGCGGGCGCCCCGGTGCGGGCGGCTGCGCGCGCAGCCGCCCGGCCACGAGGGCCACGGCCTCGGCGGCGGACCCGGCCGTCGACACGTCGAGCCGCCCGCGCGCGAGCGCCCACTGCGTGAGGTGCGTGTGCTGGTCCCACAGGCCCGGCACGACCCACCGCCCGTCGAGGTCGACGACCTCGGCGCCGTCGGCGCCGTCCAGGGCCTCGCCGACCGGGCGCACGGCCGCGAGCCGACCGTCACGGACGACGACGTCGACGGGCGCGTCGGCGCCGAGCAGGCGGGCGCGGTGCAGGACGAGCGGACGGGGCGGGACCACCGGACCTCCGGGACGTGCGACGGGACGTCTCGCAGGCTACGCGGCGGCCGGCCACGTCCCGACCTGCGGGACGCGACGGTCACGACACCGGCCTCGGGGTCGTCCACGAGCCGCGTGGAGGACCTGCGCCCGGTCTCGCGCGGTTCCCGTCTCACGGCTCGGACACCGCGCGGGCGGGGCGGCCGCGGAGCCGTCGCCGACCCGGCGCGGCGGCGGCGGTCCAGCCAGGAGGTCCCACCAGGGGGCCCGCCCGCCGGTCCGCCCGGCAGGCGGCCGCGGTGGGCACCCTCGCACCGGATCGTGGATCGCGGACGCGGCGCGCCCGCGCCGACGTGGGTAGCGTGGAGACGTCCGTCCGACCGCTCGTGGGCAGGGGTGGCACGTGGAGGGGTACGACCCGACGTTCCTGGGACCGGTGGTGCCGCTGCCGGTCCCCGCGCAGCGCGTGCGCACGCTGCCGTCGACGCACTTCACTGTGCTGCTCGACCCCGTGCGACGGCTCGCGGCGGCCACGGCCGTCACCGTCGACGGCACCGCGCTGCGCGACGTGCCGCGCGGCGACGACTGGCACCTCGACCCGCGCGTACCCGCCGACGAGCAGGCGGGGCCCGAGCTGTACGCGCGCAACGACCTCGACCGCGGGCACCTCGTGCGGCGGCGCGACCCCGTGTGGGGCGAGCCCGGCGTCGCGGCGCGCGCGAACCGCGAGACGTTCGCGTACCCGAACGCGGCGCCCCAGGCGTCGGGGTTCAACCAGGGGCGCGACCTGTGGCTCGGGCTCGAGGACCACGTGCTCGAGCACGCGCAGGCGCAGCGGCTGCGGCTCGCGGTGCTCACGGGCCCGGTGCTCGCGGGCGACGACCCCGTCTACCGCGGCGTCGGGATCCCGCGACGGTTCTGGAAGGTCGTCGCGTGGGCGCTCGACGCGGGCCGCCGGCTCGCGGCCGCCGGGTTCGTGCTCGACCAGACGCCGCAGCTGCGGGCCGACGAGCTCGCGGCCCGCACGCACGCGGCGGCGGCCGTCGACGACCCGCCGCCGCTGGGGCCGTTCCGCACGTTCCAGGTGCCCGTCGCGGACGTCGCCGACCTCACGGGTCTCGACCTCGGGCCGCTGCCGGCCGCCGACGTGCTCGCGGTGACGGCGCCGCAGGCACTCGCGTGGCGCGAGCTGAGCGACCTCGCCGAGGTCACGCTGCGCTGAGGTCAGAGCGCGAGCGGTGCGCCCGTGAGCCGCTCGTACGCCTCGAGGTAGCGCGCGCGGGTGCGTTCGACGACGTCGGCGGGCAGCGCGGGCGGCGGCGCGTCCGACGCCCGGTCCCACCCGGACGCGTCCGACGTCAGCCAGTCCCGCACGAACTGCTTGTCGAAGCTCGGCTGCGCCCGCCCCGGCTGCCACGCGTCGGCGGGCCAGAAGCGCGACGAGTCGGGCGTGAGGACCTCGTCGCCGAGCGTGACCGCACCCGTCGTCGGGTCGGTGCCGAACTCGAGCTTGGTGTCCGCGAGGACCACGCCGCGCTCGCGCGCGATCTGCTCGGCGCGCGCGTAGACCGCGAGCGTCAGGTCGCGCAGCGTCTCGGCGGCCTGCGGCCCGACGGTGTCGACGACGACCGAGAACCGCACGTTCTCGTCGTGCTCGCCGAGCTCGGCCTTGGTCGCGGGCGTGAAGATCGGCTCGGGCAGCCGCGAGCCGTCGACCAGCCCGGCGGGCAGCGGGATGCCGGTGACCTCGCCGTTCGTGCGGTACTCGGCCAGGCCCGACCCCGTGAGGTAGCCGCGCGCGACGCACTCGACCGGGAACATGTCGAGCCGCCGGCAGACCATGGCCCGGCCCGCGACCGCGGCGGGCACGTCGGTGCCGACGACGTGGTTCGGCACGAGGTCCGCGAGCTGGTCGAACCACCACAGGCTCAGCTGCGTGAGCACCACGCCCTTGTCGGGGATGCCGGGGCTCAGCACCTGGTCGTACGCGGACACGCGGTCGGACGCGACGACGAGCACGACGTCGCCGTGCCGGTCGCGCAGCGCGACCCCCGCGGCCGAGGAGTCCGGCTCGTACAGGTCGCGGACCTTGCCGGAGTAGACGTGGCGCCAGCCGGGCAGGTCGCCGGGGCCCGAGGGGGTGGGATGCGCGTCGCTCACGCGCACAGTCTGGCGTGCCCGGCCGCCGCGCGGCAGCGGCGACCAGGGAGCGGGCGCCGCGCGGCCAGGCGCGCGGCGTCCCGGGGTGCGGGCGTCGTCCGCCCGCACCCCGGGGCGGTGTCAGCGCGCGGCGGCCGCGCGGCGGCGCGCCACCACGACGAGCCCCGCACCGAGCACGAGCCACAGGGCCGCGACACCGGCGGTCGACGCGGCGTCCCCGCCCGTGGTCGCCAGCGCGGCGACGCGCCGGTCGCCGATCTGCACGAACGTGCCGTCGTCGGCGAGCACGAACGTCGTCTCGGTGGTCACGGCGCGGCCGTCGAAGCCGGTGCCGCTCACGACGAGCCGGTGCGTGCCGGGCTCGAGGTCGGTGGGCAGGACACCCGTGAGGACGACCGTGCCGTCCGCCGCGACGACACCCGTCGCCACGGTGCGCGGCGTCGAGTGGACGACGAGCGTCGCCTCGGTGCCGGGGCGCAGGCCCTCGCCGCGCCCGGAGACCGGCGCGCCGGCGGCGGTCGAGCCGAGGCGCGCGTCGAGCACGAGCGTGACGGTCGCGTCGGGGCCGCTGACGACCACGGTCGTCGACGCGGCGCCCGGCAGCGTGCGGGCGTCGCCCGCCTGCTGCGCGGTCACCACGCACTCGCCGGTGCTGACGGCCACGAGCGCGCCGTCGACCACGGTGCACGCGCCCGTCGCGGTGAGGGTCACGGGCAGGCCCAGGTCGGAGGTCGCGACGACCGTCGGCACGGGCCGGCCGAGCGTCGGCGCGGCGAACGCGCCGATCGTGACGGTCTGCGGGCGGCGCGCGACGTCGCCCGTGCGCACCACGGCCTGCGCCGGGCTGGTGCGCTCGTCGCCGTCCTGGACGGCGGTCACGGTGCACGGGCCGACGTCGGTGACGACGAGGAGCCCGTCCTCGACGCGGCACGCGCCCTGCGCGTCCACCTGCACGGGCAGGCCCACGCTCGACGCGGCGAACAGCTCGGCGGGCGCCTGCCCGTACACGAGCGCGGGCAGCGGCGCGAGCGCCACGGACTGCGAGCGGCGGCCGACCTCGGCCGTCACCGTGGCCGACGCGGGCTCGGTCTCGCTGTCGCCGGCGTGCGCGGCGGTCACGGTGCAGGTGCCGACGTCGACGAGGTCGAGGACGTCGCCGCGCACGGCGCACGCGCCGTCCGCCGAGTACGTGACCGGCAGGCCCTGGTCGGACGCGCCGTGCAGGCGCACGGGCGCGCCCGCGTAGACGAGGTCGGCGGGCAGCGCGTCGAGCGTGACCTGCTGCGCGCGCCGCACGACGGTCGTGTCGTGCGTGGCACTCGAGCCGGCGAGGGACGCGGTGCCCGCGTAGGTGGCGCTCACGCGCAGGGGACCCGCCGACCGGACGAGACCCTCGACCACGGCAGCGCCGTCGACGAGCGGGACACCGGCGCGCACGTCGTCGCCGATCGTGACGTCGACGGTCCCCGTCACCGCGGCCGCCGAGGTGACGGCGACCCGCACCGCGAACGGCTGCCCGCTCACGGGCACCTCGGGCTGGGTCGTCACCGTGGTGGCGGACGTGTCCTGCGGGACGACCGTGACGGGTGCGGAGCCCTCGGAGTCGCCGATCACGTTGGTGGCCACGACGCGCACCGCGTAGCGCGTGCCGTTGGTCAGGCCGACGACCGTCGTCGAGGTCGGCGGCGGCGTGCCGGTGACGCTGCCGCACTCGACCTCCTGCCCGCCCTCGGGCGTGCAGAGCACGCGGTACCCGGTGACGCCGCCGGCGAGGTCGGACGGGGCCGCCCACGTGACGGTCGCACCGCCCGGCGCGGCCGTCACGGACGGCTCGCGCGGCGCGGTCGGCGTGCGGGTCGCGAACTGCAGCGTGACCTCGCCCCGGGAGCCCTGGTGGTAGCCGCCGAGGCCGATCCGGTAGGACGTCCCGGCACGCAGGTCGAGCCGCAGCGCGGCGTCGAGGGCGTAGGAGTCGTCGTTCTGCGCGAGCATCGTGGAGCCCGACCAGACCTCGAGCGTGTTGTCCCAGCCCACGGGGTTGGTGGAGGTGGCGCGCATGTAGACGCGCACGTCCGCCGGGGGCGTCCACGAGTACCACGTGACGTTGTACCAGGCCTGGCCGTCCTGGCCCCGCGCGGTGCTCATGTGGGCGTTGGTCGCGGTGAAGCTCGAGTCGAGGTCGGCCACGGGCAGCGGGACCGCCGCGGCGCGGCTGGTGCCGCCGGGCACCGCGGCGGCAGCGTGGGCCGCGCCGGGCACGGCGACGAGCGCACCGACGGCGAGGGCGAGGGTCGCCACCGCGCTCAGGGCGCGGCGGGCGCGCGCCCTCGGCGGGCGGGTGGAGGGCGCGTGCGACGGCGTCGGGCGCATGGGTGTGCTCCTGTCTGTGGGTCGTTCGTCCCATCGACAGCGCGTCACCCGGATCTGAAGGCACGGCAGGAGATCCGGCGAAAGTGAGGTGGTAGCACCCAGCACGTGCGGGGGTGGTAGCACCCCGACGCCACCCGGGCGGGTGGCTGCGGGTCGGTGCGGCGCGCGCCGGGCGCGTCAGGCCTCGGCGGCTGCCAGCGCGATGTCCGTGCGGTGGTGCGACCCGGCGAGCGCGACCTGGTCGACCGCGACGTAGGCGGCGCGGCGCGCGTCGGCGATGGTCTCGCCGACGCCGACGACGGTGAGCACGCGCCCTCCCGCCGAGACCAGGAGCGGGTCGTTGAGCGGGTTCTCGGGGTCGTCGTCGGTCGTGCGGACCGCGGTCCCGGCGTGCAGCACGTGGACCCCGGGCACGGTGTCGGCGCCGTCGAGCCCGGTGATGGGGTCGCCCGTGCGCACGTCGCCCGGGTAGCCGTGCGAGGCCACCACCACGGTGACGGCGGCGTCGGCGCGCCAGTGCAACGGGTCGAGGTCCGCCAGCCGGCCCTCGGCGGCCGCGAGCAGCACGCCCGCGAGCGGCGTGCCGAGCCGCGCGAGCACGACCTGCGTCTCGGGGTCGCCGAACCGCGCGTTGAACTCGACGACGCGCACGCCGCGGCTCGTGAGCGCGAGGCCGCAGTACAGGACGCCGACGAACGGCGTGCCGCGGCGGGCCATCTCGGCGACGGTCGGGCGCGCGACGGTCTCGACGACCTCGTCGACCAGGCCCGCGGGCGCCCACGGGAGCGGGCTGTAGGCGCCCATGCCGCCGGTGTTGGGGCCCTCGTCGCCGTCGTACGCGCGCTTGAAGTCCTGCGCGGGCACGAGCGGCACGACGTCGGTGCCGTCGCACAGCACGAACAGCGAGACCTCGGGCCCGTCGAGGTACTCCTCGACGACGATCCGCCCGCCGTCCTTGGCGAGGCACGCGGCGGCGTGCTCGAGGGCCGCGTCGCGGTCCTCGGTGACGACGACACCCTTGCCTGCGGCGAGCCCGTCGTCCTTGACGACGTAGGGCGCACCGAACTCGTCGAGCGCGGCGGCGACCTCGTCGAGCGTCGTCGCGACGCGCGCCGCTGCGGTCGGGACGCCCGCGGCGGCCATGACGTCCTTCGCGAACGCCTTGGAGCCCTCGAGCTGCGCGGCCTGCGCGGACGGCCCGAAGACCGGGACACCGGCGGCGCGCACGGCGTCGGCGACGCCCGCGACGAGCGGCGCCTCGGGCCCGACGACGACGAGGTCGACGCCGAGGCCGGTCGCGAGCGCGGCGACGGCGGCGCCGTCGAGCGGGTCGACCGCGTGCAGGGTCGCCTGGCGCGCCATGCCCGGGTTGCCGGGGGCCGCGTGCACCGCGCTCACGGCGGGGTCGAGCGACAGCGTGCGGACGAGGGCGTGCTCACGGGCACCGGTGCCGACGACGAGGATCTCCACGGGCCCCGACCCTACCGGCCGCGCCCGCGACGGCAGCCGGGGCGTCCGCACGCGTCGTCGACAGGGCGCGCACCCCGCCCGGTCAGGTGCCGCGCGGCTCGGGCAGGGGCAGGACGTCGAGGTAGAGCCGCACGCGGCGCCGCCCGTCGGTGCGCCCCTCCTCCTTGGCGACGCGGCCGCGCTCGGTGATCTCCTCGACCACGGCGGTGAGCCGCTCGACGAGCTCGGCGGCCTCGTCCTGCGTGAGGTCGGCGGTGACGTTGGAGAACACCTGGACGTCCCAGTCCTGGCGGACCTCGTCGAGCGACGCGGCCCACGCGGTGAGGGTCTGGGCGCGCTCGGCGATCATGCTCTGCAGCACCGCGCGCACGGCCTGCGCCGACCCCGGGTCGTCGAGCGCGTCGAGGTCGTCCATGCGGAACCCGACGGCGCGCCACCAGCGCTCGCGCCCGGCGGGGTGGCCGGGGTCGTCCTCGACGAAGCCGTGCTTCTCGAGCTGGCGCAGGTGGTAGCTCGTCTGCCCGCTCGACTCCCCCAGGCGGCGGCCGAGCATGGTCGCGGTCGCGGGCCCACCGTTGCGCAGCTCGGCGTACATCGCCATGCGCAGGGGGTGCGCGAAGGCCTTGAGGGCCTCGGGGCCGAGGGCGCGCTCGTCCGGGGTCTTGTCATCCGTCATGTGCAGAGATACCTTTGCAGAACTTCTTTGCAGAGATCCTCTGCAAAGCTCTCTCCCACCCTAGCCGCCGCGAGGACACCGTGACCGCCACCGCCCCGCCCGCCGCCCCCGCCCCGCCG
>NZ_BCRB01000076.1 GCF_001552375.1 Cellulomonas iranensis NBRC 101100 = JCM 18110
GGGAGCCGATCGGCAGGAGGCCGACCTCCTCGAGCGGCGTGACCTGCGCGAACCACGACGGGAACCCGTCGGCGCGCACGAGGCCGTGGAACCGCTCGCGCGACGCGACGTCGAGGCGCTTGGCGAGGTCGGCGAACCGCTCGGCGGCGTCGTCGTTGCGCCGCACGACGCTGGGCGCGTCGGCGAGGAGGGTCGCCGCCGTGACCTGCTCGATGTGCCGCGTCGCGATGTCGGCGTCGCCGTACCGGGCGAAGATGACCTCGCCCTGCTCGGTGAGCTTGAAGCGACCGTCGACGGAGCCCGGGGGCTGCGCGAGGACGGCGCGGTTGGCGGGGCCGCCGCCGCGCCCGAGCGCGCCGCCGCGCCCGTGGAAGAGCGTGAGGACGATGTCGTGCTCGCGCGCCCAGCGGGCGATGCGGCGCTGCGCGTCGTCGAGCGCGAGCGTGGCGGACACCGGTCCGACGTCCTTGGACGAGTCGGAGTACCCGAGCATGACCTCGACGCGGCGCCCGTTGGCGGCCAGGCGCTCCTGCACGCGCGGGTGCTGCAGCGACGCCTCGAGGATGTCGACGCTGTTCTCGAGGTCCGCGAACGTCTCGAACAGCGGGATCGCGTCGATGACGGGCGCGTGCTCGGCGCCGCCGAACGCGAGCTCGGCGAGCCGGTACACGGCCGCGAGGTGCTCGGGCGACTGCGTGAACGACACGATGTAGCGGCGCGCCGCCGCGACGCCGAAGCGGCGCTGCACGGTGCCGAGCGCCCGGAACGTGTCGAGCACCTCGACGGTCATGGGGGCGAGCTCGCCGTCGACGCCGTTGGCCTCGATGTCCGCGAGCGCGGCCGCGTGCACCTGGGAGTGCTGGCGCACCTCGAGCTCGGCGAGGTGGAACCCGAAGGTCTGCACCTGCCACACCAGGCGCTGCAGGTCGCCGTACGCGGCACGACGCGCGCCCGCGGCCTCGAGCGAGGACTGCACGACGCGCAGGTCGGCCTCGAGCTCGGCGGCGTTCGCGTACGCGAGGTCCGCGTCGCGGCGGCGGGTCGCGGCGATCCGCTCGATCACGACGAGCAGCGCGCGACGGTGCGGCTCGTTGGGGGCGTCGTCGGCGGCCTTGGCGGCGATCTGCTCGGCAAGCGACCGCTGCCGCTGCCACAGGGCGCTGAGCTCGGGCGACGCCGGGGTGCCGACGCCGTCGAGCGTGAGCGCCGCGGCGGTGCGCCGCGCGGAGGCGAGGAGCGCGTCGAGCGCGTGCTCGGAGGCGAGCACGGCGGCGGCGCGCGTGACCTCGGCGGTGACGTTGGGGTTGCCGTCGCGGTCGCCGCCGATCCACGAGCCGAGCCGCGCGAACGGCGCGACGACGGGCGCGGTGGTGCCGGCGTCGCCTGCGAGCAGCCAGTCATCGAGGCGGCGGTAGACGGTCGGCAGCACGTCGGCGAGCGTCGAGTCGAAGATCGACAGCACGGTCGCGACCTCGTCGAGGACGGTCGGCTTGGCCGCGCGCAGCGGCGACGTGCGCCACAGCGTGTCGATCTCGGCCAGCAGGCGCCGCTCGTTCTCGACGAGCGACGTGCCGCCGACGTGCAGCGTGTCGCGCTCGGCGACGAGCTCGGCGATGCGGCGGATCGACCCGGCGACGGCGCGCCGGCGCGCCTCGGTCGGGTGGGCCGTGAAGACCGGGCGGAACTCGAGGCCGCGCAGGCGCTCGCGCGCCGCGTCCTCGCCGATCTCGGCCGCGAGCTGCTGGTAGGCGGCGGGCAGCGAGTCGTCGGGCGCGAGCTCGTGCGGCGCGAGACGCGACTCGCGGTCGCGCAGCACCCGCACGCGGTGGTACTCCTCGGCGAGGTTCGCGAGGTGGAAGTAGCACGTGAAGGCGCGCGCCACCTGCTCGGCGCGTTCGCGCGTGAAGCCAGCGACGAGCGCCTCGGCGGCGCCGAGGGCGTCGCCCCCGGGCTCGCCGTGCGACGCGATGGTGAGCTCGCGGAGGCGCTCGACGTCGGCGAGCAGGTCCTCGCCGCCGGCCTCGCGCAGCACGCGACCCAGCAGCTCGCCCAGCAGGCGCACGTCGTTGCGCAGCGGCTCCGGTACCTCGTGGCTGACGACGCCGCGAGGGACGTCCGACCCGATCTGCGGTTCGTTCACGGGGCAAAGGTAAGGGACGTCCCACCACTCGCGCCCGTCGCGACCGACGGGTGGGCGCCACGACCTGGGCGCGCTCCGGCCGTGGACGCGCGCCGGAGGCCACGTGGCATGCTGGGCGCGTGGCCCTGTTCCGCCGCCGGCCCGAGGTGCCGGCGCACGTCGAGGACGGCTTCAGCGCTGCCGAGGCCCCGGCGATGCAGCGCTCGATCCTGGAGGCGCTGGGCCTCGGCGACCGCCCCGCCCCCGCGGTGGTCCCGGCGCGGCTGCGCGTCGAGGGCGGTGCGGACGGCCGGCTGGTCCTGGTGTGGCGCAACGTCATCGTGGGCTTCGTGCCCCCGGGTGCGACCGCGCCGCTCGCCGCGCAGCTCGCGGCGGCGGGCGACGCGACGCTGGTCGCACCCGGTGCGGTGCACCACGTCGACGGGACGTGGCGCGTGTGGGTCGGTGCGGTGCCGACCGGCGGTTTCCCGCCGGTGCCCGAGGGGCTGGACACGCTCGCACCGCCCGAGACGACGATCCTGGGCGTGCCCGTCCGGCGGCTCGACCACCGCGGCTGAGCGGCCGGTCAGACCAGCGCGAACCCGCCGGTCCAGCCGATGGTCTCGCGGACGGCGAGCGTGAGCTGCAGGAACCCGAGCGCCTCGAGCTCGTGGGCCCGCGCGAGCGCACCCGCGTCGACGACGCGCACGGCACCGCCGAAGGCCTGCGTGAACGCAGCCTTGGCGTCGGCGTCGTCGCCCGCGACGAGCACGGTCGTCGGCACGTCGCCGACGGTGCCGGTCGCGAGCGTCGCGGCGAACGTCGTGTTGAACGCCTTGAGGACGTGGGCGCCGGGCAGCTGCGCGGCGATCTCCGCCGCCGCGGACGAGCCCGCGGGCACGACGAGCGAGTCGAACGTCGTGAAGTCGAGCGGGTTGGTGATGTCGACGACGACGCGCCCCGCGAGCTGGTCGCGGTAGGTGGCGAGCACCTCGCCCACGGCGGGGTAGGGCAGCGCCAGGACGACGACGTCGCCCGTGACCGCGTCGCCGAGGGCGCCGCTCGCCGCGCCCGCCGGAGCGGTCTGCGCGGCCTGCGCGGCGTCGCGCGCCAGCACCTGGACCTGCGTGCCCGCCCGGGCCGCGAGGCCCGCGATCGCCGCACCCATGCTGCCCGCGCCGATGACCGTGACCGTGCTCATGTCGACCTCCCGAAAACTTGTTGGTGCAACCAACGTAGACCTCTGTAGTTGTCGCGTCAACTTTCCGGTAGGATCGCCGCCGTGACCACGTCGACCCCCTGGCTCTCCCCCGCCGAGCTGCGCGCGTGGCTCGGCCTCGTCGCCGTCGCCGAGCTCCTGCCCGCGCAGCTCGACTCCCAGCTCCAGCGGGACGCGACCCTCACGCACTTCGAGTACCAGGTGCTCGCGATGCTCTCGGAGGCACCCGACCACGTGCTGCGGATGTCGGCGCTCGCGCAGCGCACCAACGCCACGCTCCCCCGCCTGTCGCACGTCGTCAAGAGGCTCGAGGACCGCGGCCTCGTACGGCGCGCCCCCTGCGCGGACGACCGCCGCGCCACCAACGCCCACCTGACGCCGGCGGGCTGGGACCTCGTCGTCGCGTCCGCGCCCGGTCACGTGCGGACCGCGCGCGAGCTGGTGGTCGACGCGCTCACGCCCGCGCAGGTCGCCGAGCTCGAGACCATCACGCGAGCGATGCTCGGCCGGCTGGACCCCGAGGGACGCCTCACGCCCCCGCTCGACGGGGACACGCCCGGCTGAGCCCGGCCGGGCGCCACGCGACGGACCACCCGACGGGCGCGGCGTGCGCAGGCGCGCCGCGGGCAGGACAGGGGCCCGGGCCCGTGCCAGAGTCGGCAGCATGACCGAGGCCACGGGGGACGCCCACCGGCACGTCGAGTCGTTCGTCGACCGCGACCTGCGCGGCGCACGGTTCGTGCGCAGCGACCTCAGCAGCGCCGTCATGCGCGGCGTGCAGATCGGCGGCGCGGACATCGACGCGCCGTGGCTGCTCGACGGCCGGACCCGGCTGCTCGTCAACGGCGTCGACGTCGCGCCGCACGTCGACGCCGAGCTCGACCGCCGCTTCCCGGGCCGGGCGCTGCGCTCCGCCGGCACGCCGGACGGGCTCCGCGAGGCGTGGGCCACGGTCGAGGCCGCGTGGGCCGCCGCGCTCGCGCGCGCCGCGGCGCTGCCGCCCGGGTCCGTCGACCTCGCGGTGGACGGCGAGTGGTCGTTCGCGCAGACGCTGCGCCACCTCGTCATGGCCACCGACACGTGGCTGCGGCGCGCCGTCCTGGAGGTCGACGACCCGTACCACCCGATCGGCCAGCCGAACGTCGAGTACGCCGCCGACGGCCACGACCCCGCGGTCTTCGACCCGGGCACCCCGCCGTACGCCGACGTGCTGGCGGCCCGCGCGGACCGTCAGCGACTCGTCCGCGAGCACCTCGCGACGGTCACCGCCGACGACCTCACGGGCGTCCGCCGCAACCCCTGGGCGCCCGACCACCCCGAGACCGTGCTCGCGTGCCTGCACACGATCCTCGAGGAGGAGTGGGAGCACCTGCGCTACGCGCTGCGCGACCTGCACGTGCTGGAGGCCCGCGCGACCCCGTGATGGCGCTTCACCCGGGCCGCGGATCCCGCGCGGGCGGCCGCCGGGGTCGAGGGGACCCACCGGTCGGTCCGCCGTACGCTCGGGCGGTGCACGCCCTCACCGCACCCCAGCTGGCGTTCGTCACCGAACGCCACCTCGCGACGCTCACGACCCCGCGCGCCGACGGCACGCCGCACGTCGTGCCCGTGGCGTTCACGTGGGACGCGGCGGCGGGCGTCGCACGGACCACGACCGGGCCCGCGACCGTCAAGGCCGCGAACGCGCGCCGCGGGGACGGCCGGGGCGGCCCCGCGCGCGCGGCGCTGTGCCAGGTCGACGGCCGGCGCTGGCTCACGCTCGAGGGCACCGTGACCGTCACCGACGACCCCGGCGAGCTCGACGAGGCCCTGCGCCGGTACGCCGAGCGGTACCGCCCGCCGCGCGCGGGCGTCGAGCGCGTCGTGCTGCGCCTCGCCGTGGACCGCGTGATGTCGTCGCGCGACCTGCGCTGACGGCGGCGCGACAGCACGGCGACCCGGACGCATGCGGCACCGGGGTGTCACGCCCAGCCGTGCGCCGCGGCGAGCGCCACGAGGCGCCGCCCCACCACCGAGCCGGTCTGCGCGACGCCCGGCTCGCAGTTGACCAGCACCGCTGCCGCACCGCGCGAGCGGGGGTACCAGCGCACCTGCCCCTGGAAGCCCCGACCCCGGTGCGCGAGCAGCTGCCAGGGCGTCGGCCCGGTCTCCCCCGGCACCTCGACGGGGACGAGCGCGCGCACGTCGTCGTGCAGGCCGAGCACGCCGCGCGCCGCGAGGCGCAGCACGACGACCGCGGCCACCGTCTTGGCCACGGAGCACAGGTGGAACGGCGTGCCGGGGGTCGCGGCGACACCCGTGACGGCGTCGGCGGGCCCCGTGACGTCCACAAGCACGGCGCCGTCGCCCGGGAGCACCACCGTCGCGACCGCGGCAGCACCGCCCGGCACGTGCCGGTCCTCGACCGCTCCTGCCGCACCGTCCTCGACCACGCGCCCCACCTCTCCCGTCGGTGACGCGACGCTAGCGCCCGGCACCCACACGGGCCGAGGCGGGTCGCCGACCGGCACGTGCGGCCACCGCGACCCGCGACCACCGCGGTCAGGCCACCCCGACGAGCCCCGACTCGTAGGCCGCGATGACGAGCTGGGCGCGGTCGCGGGCGTGCAGCTTCGCCAGCAGGTTGCCGACGTGCGTCTTCACGGTCTTGACCGAGATCACCAGCGCGGCGGCGACCTCGTCGTTCGACAGCCCGCGCGCGACGTGCGCGAGCACCTCGGTCTCGCGCGGCGTCAGCGCGGCCAGGCTGCGCGCGGGCCGTGCGGCCGGCCGGTCGACGTAGTGCTCGACGAGCCGCGCGAGGATCGCGGGAGCGAACAGCGCGTCCCCCGCGTGCGTGCGCCGCACGGCGTCGAGCAGCTGCTCGGGGTGCGCGTCCTTGAGCAGGAACCCGCTCGCGCCCGCGCGCAGCGCGCCGTACACGTACTCGTCGAGCTCGAACATGCTCAGCACGAGCACGCGCGTGCCCGCGAGCGCGGGCGAGGTCGTGATGCGACGCGTCGCCTCGATGCCGTCGCCGCCCGGCATGCGGATGTCCATGAGCACGACGTCGGGCACGAGCGCGTGCGCCCGGGCGACGGCCTCGGAGCCGGTCGCGGCCTCGCCGACGACGACCGTGCCCGGCGCGCCGCCGACGAGGACACGCAGGCTGTGGCGCAGCAGCGGCTGGTCGTCGACGACGAGCACACGGACGTCCGGCACCGCGACGCCGTCGTGCCCGGGCGGGTCGTCGTGCGCGACGCCCTCGACCGCCGTGCCGGTCACGCCGCACCCCCGGCGGGCACCCGCGCACGCACCGCCCAGCCGTCGCCGTGCGGCCCCGCGGTCAACGAGCCGCCCGCGGCGGCGACCCGCTCCCGCAGACCCGCGAGCCCGTGACCGGCACCGGGTCGCGGCTCCCAGCCGACCTCGGGGCCCGCGTCGTGCACGTCCGCGACGAGGTCGTCAGCCTCGCGACGCACCACGACGGAGACGGCGGTCGGCCCGGCGTGCCGGACCGTGTTCTGGAGCGCCTCGCGGACGACGGCGCACACCGTGAGCTCAGCGAGCGGCGCGACGTCGCCGAGACGGTCCAGGTCGACCTCGAGCGTCGGGGCGGCCACGCCCGCGGCGGCGGCCTCGACGACCTCGGGGAGGTCGGCGAGCGTGTCCGCCGGGCGCAACGGCGCGGGACCGGGCGAGCGCAGCACCGTGAGCATGCGTCGCAGCTCGTCGGTGGTCTGCCGCGAGGCGTGCTCGATGTCCGCGAGCGCACGCTCCCGCTCGACCGCGCCGGCCTCGCCCGGGACGCTGCGCGCTGCGGCGGCCCGCAGCGTGATGAGCCCCAGGCCGTGCGACGCGAGGTCGTGCAGGTCCCGCGCGATCCGCAGCCGCTCGGCCTGCGCGGCGCGCTCGGCCGCCCACCCGGCGAGCTCGTCCTCGTACCGCCGCCGCTCGTCGCGCAGCCGCAGGGACGCCGAGAGCGTCGCGCCCCCGACCACGGTGATCGCGAGGGTCCAGGCGACCGCGACCGATCCGGGTCCCTCCACCCCGACGGTCGCGAAGACGAGCGCCACGACCCCGACGGCGGCTGCCACCGCGGTCCAGGCCCGGGAGCGCCAGATCGGCCGGTCGGTGTCCATGTCCGGCAGCGTAGGGACCCGGACGTGCGTGCGGATCGGACCGGGGTCTGAGGGACCGGGGTCCCGCGAGGCCGTCCGCGGCCCGGGCCGGGGGCCGATGCGCCCCCGTGAGCCCGCCTGGTGGCATGGCCGCATGCTCTCGATCACGGGTCTCGCCAAGCGGCACGGACCGCACCAGGTGCTCCACGACGTCACGTTCCATGCGCTGCCCGGGCGCGTCACCGCGTTCCTCGGCCCGAACGGCGCCGGCAAGTCTTCGACCCTGCGGATCCTGCTCGGGCTCGACCGCGCGACGGCCGGCACGGCGCTGGTCGACGGGAGGCCGTACCGGGCGTTGCGCGACCCGCTGCGCACGGTCGGGTCGATGCTCGACGGACCCGGTGCGCACCGCTCGCGCACCGCGCGCAACCACCTGTCGTGGGTGGCGCGCGCGGCCGGCGTCCCGCAGCGCCGCGTCGACGAGGTGCTCGCTCAGGTCGGCCTCGCGGGCGCGGGCCGCACGCGCGTCGGTCGGTTCTCGCTCGGCATGGGGCAGCGGCTCGGCCTGGCGACCGCGCTGCTGGGCGAGCCGCGCGCGCTGGTGCTCGACGAGCCGGTCAACGGCCTGGACCCCGAGGGCATCCGGTGGATCCGCGGGCTGCTGCGCGGGCACGCGGACGCCGGTGGCACGGTGCTGCTGTCGAGCCACCTCATGGGTGAGGTGGCCGGCGTCGCCGACGACGTCGTGCTGCTCGCCGGCGGACGCGTCGTCGCGGCGGGTCTCCTCACCGACGTGACCGCCGGGCACGCGTCGCTCGAGGACGCGTTCTTCGCGCTGACGACGACGACGGAGGCGACGCGGTGAGCGGCGTGCGCACGCTCACCGCCGAGATCGGCAAGCTCGCGGCGCTGCCGGCGGCGTGGGTCGCGGTCGCGGTCGCGACGTTGGGCTCGCTGGGCGTCACGGTGCTCAACGCCGCGGGCGTGCGCGACGCCGTCGCGGCCGGCGACAGCGCCGCCCTGGGCTACACGTCGGCCGTCGAGGCGGCGTTCTCGGCCGTCCCGCTCGGCACCGTGGGCGCCGTGGTCCTGGGCGTCGTCGCGATGAGCAGCGAGTACACGCCGAACGGCACCGAGGCCGGCGGTGGCCGGCAGATCACCACGACGCTCACGACCACGCCGTCGCCGTGGCGCGTGCTCGTCGCGAAGGCGCTCGCCGTCGCCGCGCTCGTGCTCCTCGTGGCCGCGGTGACGGTGCCCGCGTGCCTCGCGGTCGCGCACCAGCTCGTCGGTGACGTCCCGGACGTGGGCGCGCCGCACGACGCCGTCGCGCGCACCGTGGGCACCGCCGTCTACTGGGTCCTCACCGCCCTCCTCGCGCTCGCGGTCACGGTCGTCACGCGCAGCGGTCTCGTGCCCCTCGTGGTGCTCGTCGTCAACAGCTCGATGGTCTCGTTCTCGCTGCTCGTCGGGCGCCTCACGCCGCTGGCCCGGTTCCTGCCCGACGCGGCCGGGATCTCGCTGTTCGCGCGCGACTGGGAGCCGCCGGGCGGTGTCGCGCTCGCGCCGCTCGCCGGCGGCCTGGTCATGGCGGCGTGGGCCGTGGGCGCCCTCGCTGCCGCGGGTCTCGTGCTCACGCGGCGCGACGCGTGAGCGCGCCGCCCGCCCGCGTCGTGACCGCCGAGCTCGTCAAGCTGCGGGGGCTGCCCGCGGTCGTGGGGGTGGTCCTCGGGACGCCCGTCGTGGCGGCCACGCTCGCGGCGGCGCACGCGGCGGCCGCCGCCGCGGGGGCCTCGGCGGGCGGCCTCGCGCTGGCGACGGTGCCGTACCTCCAGGTCGCGACGGTGCTCGTCGGCGTCCTCGCGGCGGGCACGGAGCACGCCGGACGCCAGATCGCCACGACCCTGACGGTCACGCCCGCCCGGTGGCGCCACCTGGCGGCGCAGTCGCTGGCCGTCGCGGCGACGTCCGCGCTGACCGCGTGCGCGGGGCTCGCCGCCGCGCTCACGGCTGCCGCGGCGTGGGGGCCGGGCGACGGCGTCCCCGGCGCGAGGTCCGGCGTCCGCCCGCTGCTCGGGGCCCTCGTGGCGCTCGTGCTCGTCGGCCTGCTCGCGCACGCGGTGACCGTGCTCACCCGGTCGCTCGTCGGTGCGCTCGTCGCGACGCTCACGCTCCTGCTCGTCGTCTCCCCGCTGGTGGCGGCGGTCACCGAGCACGCGCGCTGGCTGCCCGACCGCGCGGGGTCGCTGCTGTACCTGCCGGGCCGCGACCCGGTGCTCGGTCCGGTCGGCGGGGGTCTCGTGCTCGTCGCGTGGGTCGCGGCGGCCGTCCTGGCCGCGGGCTGCGCGTCCGCGCGCCGCGACGTCTGACGGCGAGGCTTGAACCTCGACCGTGGTTGAGGTCTAGGGTCGGCTCGACGTCCACGACGGGAGACGCTGTGCGGTCCGACGACCTGCTCACGGTGGGCGAGGTCGGCGCGCGCACCGGCCTCGCCCCCTCGGCCCTGCACTTCTACGAGCGCGAGGGGCTCATCGCGTCGTCGCGCACGGCCGGGAACCAGCGGCGCTACCCGCGGCACATGCTGCGGCGGATCTCGCTGGTGCTGGTCGCCAAGCGGCTCGGCATCCCGCTGGGCGAGGTCGCCGAGGCGTTCCGCGACCTGCCGATGGACCACGAGCCGACGCGCGCCGACTGGCAGCGGGTGTCCCGCGTGTGGAAGGTCCGGCTCGAGCAGCGTCGCGAGGCGATCGTGCGGCTCGAGAAGGAGCTCGTCGGGTGCATCGGCTGCGGGTGCCTCGCGATGCGCTCGTGCGACCTGCTCAACCCCGAGGACGTGCTGGGAGCCGACGGGACGGGACCGCAGCGGCTCGGTGCCGTCGCGGGGGGCCAGGTGTCCGCCGCCCGCCCGGCGCGGGCGTCCGGGGGGCGCACGCCGCGGTGACTCGCGCTGACGCCCGGGTCTGCGACGCCCCGGCACCGAGCACGACGGTCACGCCCGACCGCACGTCGTCGGGTCACGACGCCGTGGCGTCCCCCGTGGACTCACGCCAGACCACCGTCATCACGCCGACGTCCGACCGGTCCGGCTCGGCCCCGTCGATCTCGGCGACCAGCCGCCGCACGCCCCGTCGGCCGATCCCGACGCGGTCCACGGCCACCGTGGTGAGCGACGGGGTCATGAAGCGCCCCATGTCCATGTCGTCCCACCCGCTCACCCCCAGGTCGCCCGGCACCGCCCAGCCCCGCTCCCGGGCCGCGCGCACCGCCCCGGCCGCCAGCAGGTCGTTGGCCGCGACGAGGCCGAGCGGCCGGACCGCCCCCGGCAGGTCGCGGACGGCGGCGTACCCGGCGCGTCCGCCCCAGTCGCCCTCGACCGCACCGAGCGACTCCAGGCCGAGCGCGTCGACGGCCTCGAGGTAGGCACGGCGCCGCGACCGCGCGGCCGCGTGGTCGGCCGGCCCGCCGACGTGCAGGAACCGCCGGTAGCCCGCGTCCGCCAGCCGCTCCACGAGGGTGCGCACCGCCGACGCGTCGGTGAACGAGCCCGCGGGGCGCGTGCGCGCGTCGAACTCGTCGGACACCACCACCGGGCACGCGAGCGCGCCGTCGACGACCGCGTCCACCTCGACCGGCGCGTACACGACGACGCCCTCGAAGCTCCCGGAGCGCGCGAGCTCGACGACCCGTTCCGTGCACGACGCCGCGGACGGCCCGGCGTCGTGGACCTCGAGCACGTAGCCCGCCTCCCGCGCGGCGGCGCCCGCCCCCGCCAGGACGTCGGTCGCCCGGTACATGACGACGCCCAGGACGACCGCGAGCCGCCCGGTCCGGCGCGTGCGCATCGACCGCGCCGCGAGGTTCGGGCGGTACCCGAGCTCGTCGATCGCCCGCAGCACCCGGGCGCGCGTCGCGGGCGCGACGTTGACGCGACCCGTCAGCACGTGCGACACGGTCGCCTGCGCGACGCCCGCGAGCCGCGCGACGTCCCGGCTGGTCGGCTGCCGCGTCACGCCCCGTCACCTCCCGGACACCGACCGGCCCGCACCCGGCGGCCCGCGGAGGACCACGCGTCCCCGCTGCCGCCACCCTAGTGCGGACGAGACGCCACCCCGGTCGCCGCCCGGCGGCCCGGGCCGGGCGCCCCCGGGGGTGCTGGTGCGGTCGGGTGACGTCAGGTCGGGCCGGTCGGGTCAGGTCAGGTCGACGGGCAGCCCCGAGCGCGCCGAGCGGTAGACCGCGTCGACGACCTCGAGCGCGCGGATCCCGTCGTCGACACCCACGCGCGGCGGTCGCCCCTCGCGCACGGCGCGGACGACGTCGGCGAGCTGGCGCTCGTGCGCGACGCCCCAGGCGCCCGCCACCTCGTGCTCGGCCGTGCGGCTGCCGGCCCCGGCCACGGCCAGCGCGTCCGCGGTCACCGCGGCCCGCGGGCTCGGGTCCTCGCCGAGCCGCGCGTCGACCACGACGCGGTCCCCCTCGACGACGACCGACCCGGCGGTGCCGTGCAGCGCCAGGCGCGCGGGGAACCCGGGCGCGACAGCCGTCGACGCCGCGAGCGTGCCGAGCGCGCCGCTGGTGAAGGTCAGGGTCGCGCACACGACGTCCTCGACCTCGATGTCGTGCAGCCGCGTGGCCGCCGCCGCCTGGACCCGCGCGACGGGCCCGGCCGTGGCGAGCATAAGGTCGACCGTGTGGATCGCCTGGTTGACGAGCGCACCGCCGCCGTCGCCGGCGACCGTGCCGCGCCACGCGTCCGCCGCGTAGTAGGCCGGGTCGCGCCACCAGGGCACGCGCGCGTCGACGAGCACGGGCACGCCGAGCGCCCCCGTCGCGACGAGGTGCTCGACGTGCGTGGTCGCGTCGTCGAAGCGGTGCTGGCTGACCACCGCGACGGTCCGTCCGTACCGGCGGGCCGCGGCGGCGAGGTGCCGCGCCGCGGCGAGCGTCACGTCGACCGGCTTCTCGACGACCACGTGCTTGCCGGCGGCGACCGCCGCCACGGCGAGCGCGGCGTGCCCGCCGCTGGGCGTGCAGACGCTGACGGCGTCGACGGCGGGGTCCGCCAGCACGTCGTCCCACGACCGCGCCCGGGCGCCGTGCTCGGCGGCGAGGGCCTGCGCCCGGCTCTCGACGACGTCGACGCACGCGACGAGGCGCGCCGCCGCTTCGCCGCGCACCGCGAGGCCGGCGAGCGCCCGTGCGTGCGTCCGCGCGATGTTCCCGCAGCCCACGATCGCGAACGTCAGCGGGGACGCCGGCGTCCCGGGCCCGTCCGTCATCGCGTCACGCCCCGGCCCGGTCCGTCCCGCGACCCGGGCCCGGCGTCAGGTCGCGCGCGCCCAGCTGCGCGCGGATGCTCAGCTCGGCCGCCGCGAACGCGTGCTCCTGGGTCATGGCGGTCTCGGTCCGCTCGAGGCAGTCGCGGATCAGCAGGCCGAAGAACGGGTACCCGACGTCGCCGCGCGTGACGAGGTGGTGCTCGGACGTCCCGTCGACGAGGAACACGTGGCCCGGGCCCTCGTCCGTGCCGACGTTCACGAACTTGCGCAGCTCGATGTAGCCGTCCGTGCCCAGCAGGACCGTGCGCCCGTCGCCCCAGGTGCGCAGGCCGTCGGGCGTGAACCAGTCCACGCGGCAGTACCCGGTCGCGCCGTTGTCGAGCACGACGTTCGCGTCGCCGAAGTCGTCGAGCCCGGGGGTGAGCGGGTTCGCGTAGTTGGCGATCGAGGCGTTCACGACGGTGCCGCCGGAGGCGCCGGTGAAGTGCAGCATCTGCTCCATGTTGTGGCTGCCGATGTCGCACAGGATGCCGCCGTACCGCGCACGGTCGAAGAACCAGTCCGGGCGGCCGGACCCGAGCCGGTGCGGCCCGAGCGCCAGCACCTGCACGACGCGCCCGATCGCGCCCCGCTCGACGAGCTGCCCGGCGAGCACGGCTGCCTCGACGTGGATGCGCTCGGAGTAGTAGACGGCGTACTTCAGGCCCGTGCGGGCCGTCGCCTCGCGTGCCGCGGCCAGCTGGTCCAGCGTCGTCAGCGGCGCCTTGTCCGTGAAGTAGTCCTTACCCGCCGCGATGACCCGCAGGCCCAGCGCGCAGCGCTCGGACGGCACGGCGGCCCCTGCCACGAGCCGCACGGCGGGGTCGGCCAGCACCTCGTCCTCGGAGCGCGCCGCGCGCGCCTGCGGGAAGCGCGCCCGGAACCGCTCGACCTTGGCGGGGTCGGGGTCCCACACCCAGGTCAGGGTGCCCCCGGCGCCGACCAGGCCCTCGCACATGCCGTAGACGTGGCCGTGGTCGAGCCCGACCGCGGCGAACGGGAACTCGCCCGGCCCCACGACGGGCGCGGGCACGGGCTCCGGGGCGTAGGCGGCCCCGCTGACGGTGCTCATGGTGTCTCCTCGGTCTCGCCCGGTCACCGGGCGTCCGCTGCGGCGCCGCCGACCCGGATCTCACCGGGCAGGCCCGCGACGGACGCGGTCTTCTCGTAGTAGTGCGGCGCGCGCTCGACGAGCGTGCCGGCGCGGTAGTAGGGGTCGTCCGGCGGGATCGGCAGCGGCACGGTGCGGCGCTCGATGCCGGAGGCGTAGATCGCCGTGACGAGCTCGACGGCGTTCCTGCCGTCCTGCGCGTCGATCGCCGGGGCGCGCCCGTCGCGCACGGCGGCGAGGACGTCGCCGATCTGGCCCGTGTGCCCCTGGTGCGGCAGCGCCGGGAGCCCCGCCGCGAGGGCCTCGAGCCGCTCGACCAGCTCCGGGTCGCCACCCGGCGCGCCGAAGCCGTTGGGTGCCGCGACGTCGGCGACGACCTTCCACGGCTGCGACACCCGCGCCCGCTCGCCCTGGACGACGATGCCCTGCTCCTCGCCGTGGTGGACGACGGACGCGGTGACCGTGGCCAGCGCGCGCTCGTAGGCCAGGACGGCGACCGAGAGGTCCTCGACCTCGGCGTTGTCGTGCTGCGCGTTGGTGAGGACCGCGGTCACCGCGTGGGGTCGGCCGAGCAGCCACAGCGTGAGGTCGAGGTGGTGGATCGCGTGGTTGAGCGTGCAGCCGCCGCCCTCCGACGCCCAGGTGCCGCGCCAGTCGAGGTCGTAGTACGCCCGGCCGCGCCACCAGGCCGAGTCGACCCGCGCGTGCGAGACCGAGCCGATCAGCCCGGAGTCGAGCGCCGCCTTGAGAGTCGCCATGTCGTCCCGGAACCGGTTCTGGGCGACGACCGAGCAGATCCGCCCCGCGCGCTCGGCGGCGGCGATCATGGCGTCGCAGTCCTCGAGCGACGGCGCCATGGGCTTCTCGACCAGCACGTGCACGCCCGCCTCGAGCGCGGCGACGGCGAGGTCGCGGTGGGTCGCCGGCGGTGTCGCGATGCTGACGAGGTCGAGGTCCTCGGCCGCGAGCATGGCGCGCGCGTCGTCGTGGACGCGGGCGCCGTCGAGCCCGAACTCGGCGCGCCGGGCGTGCGCCCGCTCCGGCTGGACGTCGCAGAGCGCCACCACCTCGCAGTCCCGGCCGAAGCGGCCGTACCCCTGCAGGTGGGCGCCGGAGATCCCTCCGGTACCGATGATCCCGACCTTCAGCATCGTCGTCCTCCCGATCGCGCGCGGGCGGCTCTGCCCACGGGCACCGCGCGGCCCGACGGTGGGTACGCGCGGCTTGATACGTATCAACCTACGCGGAAGGTCGGCCTCTGACCACCCCGTCCGCGTGCGCGACGGGAGGGCGCACGGGACGCCGCGCGCCCTCCCCGCCCTCCCGTCGCCGGCTCGCCGGTCAGCCGACCGCGGCCCCGCCGCCCAGCACGCGCGCGCGGACCCCCGCCGCGTCGAGCCCGTGCAGGCGCGCGTGGTCGGCCGGCGTGCCGTACGTCCGCCGCTCCTCCCGCCCGACGCCGACGTGCTCGACCTCGACCCGCCGCCCCCGCAGCGCGGCGGCCACCTCGGGGGCGGTCGTCCCCTCGAGGTACGGCTCGACGACCACGACCCGCACGTGGTGCTCGGCGAGCGCGCGCAGCGTGCCGCGGTCGAGCGGGAACGGCGTGGCCGTGTACGCGAGCGTCACGCCGAGCCCCTCGACCGCCTGCTGCGTGGCCGCGAGCGCGGGCCCGACCGCGAGCACGAGCGTCCCGCGCCCGTGCCGGACCACGTGGATCCCGCCGTCGGCGGGCCACGCCTGCGGGTTCACCTGCGACGACAGCCGGACGTACTGCCGGTCGTCGGCACGGGCCGCGGCACGCACCAGCGTCTCGACCTCGTCGGGGTGCCCCGGGGTGTGCAGGCGCCAGCCGGGCAGCGCGCTGAGCAGCGCCACGTCGGCCGGGCTCTGGTGCGTGCGGCCCTCGCTCGCGGCGTCGTAGCTCGCACCGATGGACACGAGCACCGCACCGAGGTCCTGGTGCGACAGGTCGAGCTTGACCTGCTCGTACGGTCGCTCGACGAGGAACGGCGCGTAGCTGTGCACGAACGGCCGCAGCCCCGCGAGCGCGAGCCCCGCGGCGACGCCGATCATGGTCTGCTCGCGGATGCCGACGTTGAGGACGCGCTCGTCGGCCGGCTCGCCCGCGACGAGGCCCAACGGCCCGATGTCCGCCAGGACGAGCGCCGTCCGCTCGTCCGTGCGCAGCAGGTCCGCCATCGTGGCGTGGAAGCGGGCGCGCATCACGCCCCCTTCCGAGCGGTGCGGACGACGGTCACGTGCGGCCGGTCGCCGTGCACGCGCAGCGCGTCGTGGTCGGCCGTGTCGACGACCGCGCCCGTCCAGCCCTCGCCCTGGAACCGCGTGACGATCCCGCCGGGCCACCCGAGCGTCGCCGAGTCGTTGTCCACGACGACGCACGCGAGGCGGCCCAGCCCCCAGCGGCCGGCCACGGCGATCGCCTCGTGGTTGCTGCCCTCGTCCAGCTCGGCGTCCCCGACCAGCACGACGACCCGTCCGGGCGCTCCCGCGATGTCCAGGCCCCGCGCGAGGCCCACGGCGATCGGCAGGCCGTGCCCGAGCGAGCCCGACGAGATCTCCACCGGTGGCACGAGCAGCCGGTCCGGGTGGTGACCCAGCGGCGAGCCGGCCCCCGCGAGGTCGTCGAGCCACGACGCGGGGATCAGACCCTTGGTCGCGAGGACCGCGTAGTACGACGCCGGGCCGTGCCCCTTGGACAGCAGGAACCGGTCCCGCTCGGACCAGGGGTCGAGCCGCAGGACCTGGTCGTGCAGGACCCACAGCACGTCGAGCGTGGACTGCGCGGCGGCGTCGTGCTTCTCGTCGCCGGTGACGCGCGTGAGGTGGCGCAGCAGGGTGTCGGGCAGGCGGTCGGTCAGGGGTGGTGAGGTGCTCACGCCCCCATGCTCGGTGCTCAACAGAGGTTGAGGTCAAGGGGCGTGCCGCGTGCGACGTCGTCGACGTCGCGGCGCCGCGCGAACGACGGCGGCACCGGGAACGACGAAGGCACCGTCCAAATCCCTGGACGGTGCCTTCGTTCCGGTGGAGCTGAGGGGACTCGAACCCCTGACCCCCTGCATGCCATGCAGGTGCGCTACCAGCTGCGCCACAGCCCCGTGGTCCCCGAGAGGACCCCGTCGCCCCGAGGGGCGCCCGGAGAGTTTACGACGATCCGAGCGTCGAAAGCGAATCGGGCGCCGGGGCGACGGGTGTGACGTCAGTCCGGGTCGCGGACCGCGTCGTCGTCGTCCCCCGCCGGCTCCGGGTCGGGGCCCGCGTTCCAGTCGGACGACGCGTCCGTCGGGCCCACGTTGAAGCCCAGGAGGCGCCAGGCCGGGTCGACGCCCGGGCCCGAGCGCACGAGCTCGACCCAGTGCGCGTTGTGCAGCCCGCCGACCCCGCGCCACGCGGGGTCCTGCCCCAGCAGCGCCGCCACGAGCGCACCGATCGCCGCGCCGTGCGACACGACCACCAGGCCGCCGCCGTCCGGCGTCCGCTCGAGCTGGTCCGCGACCGCGCCCGTGAGCCGCGCCGCGAGGTCCGCGCGCGTCTCCGCGCCGACGCCCGTCGGGTCGCCCCCCGCGCGCCACACGCCGAACTCCCCCGGCCAGCGCGCGTCGATCTCCGCGCCCGTCAGACCCTCCCACTCGCCGAACGACCGCTCGCGCAGCCGCGGGTCGGTCTCGAGGGGCAGGTCGAGCGCGCGCGTGAGGTAGGTCGCCGTCTCGACCGCACGCGTGAGGTCCGACGACACGACGCGCGCGGGGCGCGCCCGCTGCGCGAGCCGCGACGCCGCCGTGCGCGCCTGCCAGTGGCCGACCTCGTCGAGCGGGATGTCGACCTGGCCCTGCAGGCGCGCGGCGGAGTTGTACGCGGTGCGGCCGTGCCGCCACAGCAGGAGGTGCTGCTGGGTCATGCGTCGGCCTGCTCGCCGCGCGCCTCGGGCGGCAGCTCGATGACCGGGCAGTCCTTCCACAGCCGCTCGAGGGCGTAGTACACGCGGTCCTCGGCGTGCTGCACGTGGACGACCACGTCGCCGAAGTCGATGAGCACCCAGCGCCCCTGGGACTTGCCCTCGCGGCGCACGGGCTTCGCGCCCAGCGTGTGCAGCGCCTCCTCGACGGCGTCGACGATCGCGCCGACCTGGCGCTCGTTCGTCCCCGACGCGATGAGGAACACGTCGGTGAGCACGAGCTGCTCGCTCACGTCGAGCGCGATGATCTCCTGCGCCTTGAGGTCGGAGGCCGCACGCGCGGCCGCGTGGGCCAGCTCGACGGCACGGGGGCTCGCGGTCACGGGGCTCCTCGGGGTGGTGTCGGTGCGCGCGGTCGCCGGGGCGGCGCCGAACGCGAGGCGGATGTCAGAGAGGGCCGGAGCCGTCGTGCACCACGACGCCGTCGACCACGCGGACGGCGGCGCCCGCGGCGGGCTCGTCGTTCCCGCTCGCCTGGATGTAGAGCAGCATCGCGAGGAAGCCGAGCACGAACGCGACGAGCGAGAGCACCAGCAGGTGCAGCCACGTGTAGGGGTGCCGGCGCGTCGTGGGCTCGTCGTCCTCGTCGAGGTCCTCGTCCTCGTCGTGCGCGACGGCCGACGCGGTGCGCGACGAGCCCCACGGCGTGGCCGCGGGTGCGTCGGACGCGCGCTCCGCGGGCGTGGGGGTCGCGGCCGGCCGCGGCCACGCGTCACCGGACGTCGTGCCCCCGGCGTCGGCCGCGCCCTGGACGGCGGGCCACGCGCGCCCGTCGGCGTCGGTGCGCTGCGGCGCGGCCGTCTGGAAGGAGCTCAGCGCGGGAGCCGCTGCCTCGGCAGCCGCCGGCCGCGGCGCCTCGGCCGGTGCCGCGGGGGTCCACGACCGCCCGGGTGCGGGTGCGGGGACGGGGGACGCGTGGGGAGCCGCCGCGGGAGCACCGCCGCCCCACGGGGTCGGCCGTGCCGACGCGGCCGACGACGGGGCCGCCGCGGCCGCCCAGCTCGGCCCCCCGGACGTCGGCGCGGGCGCGGGGCCGCTCTCCCGTGCCCAGGCCGGACCCTCGGACGCCTGACGTGGGGTCGGTGCACCACCCGGGGCCGAGGCCGCCGGGGGCTGCGCCCAGGGGCGCGTCGCGGCGGGCGGCTGCACCGGTGCGGACGGTCGCGACGTGACGCGGGCGTCCGTCGACCCGGCACCGGACGCCGCGCCCCAGGCGCCGCCGGACGCCGGCACGGGTCCCGCACCGGTCGCCGGGCGGGGCGCGGGGG
>NZ_BCRB01000077.1 GCF_001552375.1 Cellulomonas iranensis NBRC 101100 = JCM 18110
CCGCCCGGCCGCCGCCGACCCGCGCGTCGACGTCCCCGCGCTCGAGGAGCTCCTGCTGGGGCGGTACGCGGACCTGCGCCGCTCGGCGCGCGCGATCGTCGCCGACCCGGACTTCCAGAAGATCGAGGGCCAGCCGGTGGCCGAGCACCGCGAGCGCGTGCTCGCGCAGCTGCGGCGGCTCGAGTCGGAGCACGACGTGCTGCGCGCGTTCCCGTCCCGGCACGGCGGCTCCGACGACCACGGGGGCTCGCTCGCGCGGTTCGAGGAGCTCGTCGCCGCCGACCCGTCGCTGCAGATCAAGGCCGGCGTGCAGTGGGGCCTGTTCGCCTCGGCGATCCTGCACCTGGGCACCGAGCGGCACCACGACACGCTGCTGCCCGACGCGATGCACCTGCAGGTGCCGGGCGCGTTCGCGATGACCGAGACGGGCCACGGGTCGGACGTCGCGTCGATCGGCACCACCGCCGAGTACGACGCGGGCACGCAGGAGTTCGTCATCCACACGCCGTTCCGCGGCGCGTGGAAGGACTACCTCGGCAACGCCGCGCTGCACGGCACCGCGGCCGTCGTCTTCGCGAAGCTGATCACCGCCGCACCGGGGCAGCCGCGCGTCGACCACGGCGTCCACGCGTTCTACGTCCCGATCCGCGACCCCCGGACCGGCGAGTTCCTGCCGGGCGTCGGCGGCGAGGACGACGGCGTCAAGGGCGGGCTCAACGGCATCGACAACGGCCGTCTGCACTTCGACCACGTGCGGGTCCCGCGGACCCACCTGCTCAACCGGTACGGCGACGTCGCGCCCGACGGCACGTACTCGTCGCCCATCGCGAGCCCGGGGCGGCGGTTCTTCACGATGCTCGGGACGCTCGTGCAGGGGCGCGTCTCGCTCGACGGCGCCGCCGCGAACGCCAGCAAGATGGCGCTCGCGATCGCCGTGACGTACGCCAACCAGCGCCGGCAGTTCGCAGGGGGGACCGCCGACGAGGTCGTGCTGCTCGACTACGGGCAGCACCGCCGCCGCCTGCTGCCGCTGGTGGCGGAGGCGTACGCCGCGACGTTCGCGCACGAGGAGCTGCTCGCGGCGTTCGACGAGGTGTTCTCGGGCCGCGGGGACACGCCCGAGAAGCGCGAGGACCTCGAGACGCTGGCGGCGGCGCTCAAGCCGACGTCGACGTGGGCGGCGCTGCGCACCGTGCAGACCGCGCGCGAGGCGTGCGGCGGGCAGGGCTTCCTCGCCGAGAACCGGCTCACGGGCCTGCACGCCGACCTCGACGTGTACGTGACGTTCGAGGGCGACAACACCGTGCTCTACCAGCTCGTCGCCAAGCGCCTGCTCGGCGACTACGCGGCCTCGCTCAAGGCCCTGCAGTCCGACCGCGGCGACCTCGCACGGTTCGTCGTCGACAAGGTCGCCGACGCCGCGCTGCACCGCACGCCGCTCGTGCGCGCCGTGCAGACCCTCGGCGACCGGGGCGACGCGCGCCGCTCGGTGGGGCAGCTGCGGGACGAGGCGACGCAGCGCGAGCTGCTGACCGACCGCGTCGAGGCGATGGTCGCGCAGCTCGCGCAGGCGCTCGCGCCCGCGCGCCGGATGAGCCCCGAGAAGGCCGCCGCGCTGTTCGACGCCCACCAGCACGAGCTCATCGAGGCCGCGCGTGCGCACGCCGAGCGCGTGCAGTGGGAGGCGTTCACGCGCGGCCTCGCGCGCGTCGAGGACCCGGGGACGCGGCAGGTGCTCACGTGGGTGCGCGACCTGTTCGGGCTGACGCTCGTCGAGCGGAACCTCGCCTGGTACCTCATCCACGGGCGGCTCTCGGCGGGTCGCGCCCGCACCGTCACGTCGTACATCGAGCGGCTGCTCGAGCGGCTGCGCCCGCACGCGCAGGACCTCGTCGACGCGTTCGGGTACGGGCCCGAGCACCTGCGCGCACCGATCGCGTCGGGCGCCGAGGCGCAGCGGCAGGACGAGGCGCGCGCGTACCTGCGGTCGCAGCGCGCGAGCGGCGACGCGCCCGTGCCGGAGAAGCACCTGAAGGGCTGACCTGCGTCGGGCACGCGGCGCGCTACCGTGCCGCGTGCCCGAGACGGTCCTGCGGTCGACGCCCGACGCGCCCTGGCTGCCGCCCGGCGGCCGCGCCGAGGTGGTGCGGTCGGCGGTCGCGCCCGTGCCCGCGGGGCTGGTCCGGCTGCTCGTGCGACGCGGCGACGCGGTGCTGTGCGTGCCGCGCGACGACGGCCGCGCCGACCTGCCGATGCGCGCCGTCGCCGCGGACGACCCCGACGGGTCCGCGGCGGCCGCGGCGCTCGCGCGGGACGTCCTGGGCCCGGGTGCGCGGCCCGTGCCCGTGGGGCACGTGCGCAACGTCGTGACCGCGCCCGACGCCGGGTACCCGTGGCCGGTGCCGCTCGCGCACTTCACGGTGTGGCGCGCCGACGGCGACCCCCGCGACACGGGGACGTGGGTCGACGTCCGCGACCCCGCGTGCGTGCTGCGCGAGCGGCACTGGTGGCCGCTGGTCGGCGACGACCCGGCCTGACGCGCCGCCGCGCCGCCGCGCCGCCGAGTCGTCGAGTCGTCGAGTCGTCGAGTCGTCGGACGACCGTCCCGCGCGCGCGTCGCGACGTGCGAGGCTGGACCACGCACCCACCCCTCGCCGCACCCGACAGGAGCCCCTCGTGGTCGACCTCGCCTACGTCATCGCCGGTTCGGAAGCCACCGGCGGCGCCGGCATCCAGGCGGACCTGCGCACGTTCCAGCAGCTCGGCACGTTCGGGCTCGGCACCGTGACCTGCCTCGTGTCGTTCGACCCCGCGCACGACTGGAACCACCGGTTCTTCCCGGTGCCCGCCGAGGTCATCGCGCAGCAGATGGAGGCCGCGACGGCCGCCTACGACCTCGACGTCGTCAAGATCGGCATGCTCGGCACGCCCGCGACCATCGACGTCGTCGCCGAGGGCCTGCGTCGTCAGCCGTGGCGGCACGTCGTGCTCGACCCGGTGCTCATCTGCAAGGGGCAGGAGCCGGGCGCCGCGCTCGACACCGACAACGCGCTGCGCGAGCAGGTCGTGCCGCTCGCGACGGTCGTGACGCCCAACCTGTTCGAGACGCACGCGCTGTCCGGCATGGCGTCCATCGAGACGGTCGAGCAGCTCACCGAGGCCGCGCGCCGGATCCAGGAGCTGGGCCCGCGCGTCGTCGTCGCGAAGGGCGGGGTCGACCTGCCCGGCGACGACGCGGTCGACGTGCTGGTCGACGGCGACGAGGTCACCGTGCTGCGGACGCCGAAGGTGGGGCGCGAGCGCGTCGCCGGCGCGGGCTGCACGCTCGCCGCCGCGATCACCGCCGAGCTCGCCAAGGGCGCCGACGTCGAGGACGCCGTGACCGCGGCCAAGGCGTTCGTCACCGCGGGCATCGAGGGCCGCATCGGCGGTCGCGCGCCGTTCGAGGTGGTCCGCCAGGGCGCCTGAGGGCTGCCCGGGGCAAGCATCTGTCGCCCCCAGAGGTGCGACGGCGAGGTCAGGCTTACCTTGCAAGAACGGGCCTCGCGTCCGCGAGGCCAGAACAGCAGGGGGCTGACGATGGTCACGAACACTCGCAGAGCCGCACGCCGTCACCACGAGCCTGACGTGGTGGAGCTGAACCCCGTCTTCGCCCGCCCGGGCGAGGCGACGGAGATCCCGAAGTTCCGCCTGCCGGACGAGGAAGCGCTCCCGGCGACGGCCTACCAGATCGTCCACGACGAGGCGATGCTCGACGGGAACGCCCGCCTCAACCTCGCCACGTTCGTCGGGACGTGGATGGACGAGCACGCGTCGCGGCTGTACCTCGAGGCCGCCGACAAGAACATGATCGACAAGGACGAGTACCCGCAGACGGCCGCGGTCGAGACACGATGCTGGACGATGCTCGCCGAGCTGTGGCACGCGCCCGACCCCGAGCACACGATCGGCACCTCGACGATCGGGTCGTCCGAGGCGGCGATGCTCGGCGGGCTGGCGCTCAAGCGGCGCTGGCAGCACGCGCGGCAGGCCGCGGGCAAGCCCACGGACCGCCCCAACCTCGTGCTGTCCAGCGCGGTGCAGGTCTGCTGGGAGAAGTTCTGCAACTACTTCGAGGTCGAGGCGCGGTACGTGCCGATCTCGTGGGAGCACAAGGTCCTCGACGGGTACGACCTGGAGTCCTACGTCGACGAGAACACGATCGGCGTCGTCGCGATCATGGGCGTGACGTACACCGGGATGTACGAGCCGGTGGCCGAGATCGCCGCGGCCCTCGACCGGATCCAGGAGGCGACCGGCCTCGACGTCCCGATCCACGTCGACGGGGCGTCGGGGGGCATGGTCGCGCCGTTCGTCCAGCCCGACCTCGCGTGGGACTTCCGCGTCCCGCGCGTCGTGTCGATCAACACGTCGGGGCACAAGTACGGCCTCGTCTACCCGGGGCTGGGGTGGGTCGTGTGGCGCGACCTGGAGTCGCTGCCCGACGACCTGATCTTCCGCGTGTCGTACCTCGGCGGGGACATGCCGACGTTCGCGCTGAACTTCTCCCGTCCCGGTGCGCAGGTCCTGCTGCAGTACTACCTCTTCATCCGCCTCGGCAGGGCCGGGTACACCGCGGTGCAGCAGACGTCCCACGACGTCGCCCTGTACCTCTCGGGGGAGATCGCGAAGATGCCCGCGTTCGAGCTGTGGAACGACGGGTCGGACATCCCCGTGTTCGCGTGGCGCCTGCGCGAGGGGCACACGTCGAACTGGAACCTGTACCACCTGTCCGACCGGCTCCGCACCAAGGGGTGGCTCGTCCCGGCGTACCCCATGCCGGTCGACCTCACCGACGTGACGGTGCAGCGGATCGTGGTGCGCAACGGGTTCAGCCACGACCTGGCGTCGGCGTTCCTCGCCGACCTGCGCGACGAGGTCGACTACCTCGACGCCCTCACCGGGCCGATGCCCGCCGAGGGTCAGCGCTCCGGGTTCCACCACTGAGCGCGGGGGAGGGAGACTCTCATGTCGACAGAGCACCGCACCCCCGCGCCCGGCGCCGCTGCCGCACCGCACGTGCGCGCCGACGGCACGCACGCCCCGAGCGCCGACCACGTCAAGCCGCACCCGTACGGGAAGCCCGGCGCGCGGCAGCCCGCCGGGCACTCCGGGCCCGCCATCGGGGCACCGGCGGCCGGGCCGGCGGCGTTCATGTCCGTCCTGCAGCTCGCGATGCTCACGGTCGTGGTCGTCGCGTCGCTGCGGTCACTGCCTGCCATCGCGACGTACGGCCTGGGCTCCGTGACGCTGTTCATCATCCCCGCGATCCTCTTCCTCGTGCCGACCGCGCTCGTCGCGGCCGAGCTCGCCACGGGGTGGAAGGGCGGGGTCTTCACCTGGGCGCGTGAGGCGTTCGGGGAACGCGTGGGCTTCGTCGCGATCTGGCTGCAGTGGATCCAGAACGTCGTCTGGTACCCCACGCAGATCGCGTTCATCGCCGCGAGCCTGTCGTTCGTCGTGAGCGACCAGCGGCTCGCGTCGAACGGCGTCTACACGGCGATCGTCATCCTCGTCCTGTACTGGGGCTCGACCCTCATCACGCTCGCGGGCGGGAACCTGTTCGCGAAGGTCGGGTCCTGGAGCGGCATCTTCGGCACGATCCTGCCGGCCGTGCTGCTCATCGTGTTCGGCGTCGTCTGGCTGGCGACCGGCGAGCGGTCGGAGACCTCGTTGGAGGCGTCGGCGGTGATCCCGCCGTGGACGGGCATCGCGTCGATCGTGCTCATCGTGTCCAACGTGCTCGCGTACGCGGGGATGGAGGTCAACGCGGTGCACGCCAACGACCTGAAGAACCCCGGACGCGGCTTCCCGCGGTCGATCGCGGTGGCCACGGTCCTCATCCTGCTGGTGTTCATCCTGCCGACGATCGCGATCTCGGTCGCCGTCCCGAAGAAGGAGCTCGGGGTGACGAACGGCATCAACCTCGCGTTCGAGCAGTTCTTCGACCACTGGGGCATGGGGTGGGGCACGCCGGTGATCTCGCTGCTCATCGCGCTCGGCGCGTTCGCGTCGGTCGTGTCGTGGATCGCCGGTCCCTCGCGCGGCCTGCTCGCGGCGGCACGCACGGGGCTCCTGCCCCCGGCGCTGCAGCGGCGCAACAAGGCGGGCGTGCAGAGCGGCATCCTGGCCGTGCAGGGCGGCATCGTGACGCTGCTCGCGCTGCTGTTCGTGCTCGTGCCGAACGGCAACACGGCGTTCATCGCGCTCGTCGACATGGCGGCGGCCCTCTACCTGATCATGTACATGATCATGTTCGCGGCCGCCATCAGGCTCCGGCGCTCGCAGCCGGACGTCGTGCGGACGTACCGGACGCCGGCCATGAAGCTCGTGGCGGGCGTCGGGTTCGTCGCGTGCGCCGTCGCGTTCGTCCTGGCGTTCATCCGGCCCTCGGGGTTCACCGGGCTCTCGGAGGTCGCCTACCCGCTGGTGGTCGCGGCCGTCGTGGTCGTGCTCGGTGGCCCGCCGCTGCTGTTCTACGCCCGTCGCCGGCCGACGTGGGACCGCCGCACCGCCGAGGAGCGCGCGACGACCGACGACGTGCTCGTGAACCCGCCGGACACCCCGGCGCCCACGAGCGCGCCCCGCACGGCCGCCGGGGGCTGAGCACCGCCGGACCCGCCGTGGGCGCGCGCCCCGACCGACACGTCACCGCCGTCGGTCGGAGCGCGCGTGCGCGTCCGCACCGGCTGCGCGGAGTGCGCCCGGCGCCGGTGCGGGACGCGTACCGTCTGACGGCGTGACACGAGCGCGCGCCCGGACGGTGACCACCGCGGTGGTGGTCCTGCTGCTCGCGGCCTGCGCACCGACCTCGCTGCCCGGGCCGGCCGCCGGCACGCCCACGCCCGGACCGGCGGCGCCCGCGACCGGGTCCGCGACGGACGGCGACGCGCTGCTCGACGCCGACGTCGTGCGGCAGCGCGGGCTCCCCCTCGGCGACGCCGGACGGGGTCACCTGCTGCCCGTACCGCACGACGCGACGGTCGACGTCGTCCCGGGCGAGGACGGCGCCGCCGCGTACGCCGTGGCGGCCGGCGGGGACCCCGCGGCGTGGGTCGCGGCGCCCGCGGGTGGCGGTGTCGCGCTCGAGACGGACGGCTCCGCCGTGCTCCGGGGGGCCGGCGGGGACGTGCTCGTCGCGCTCGGACGCCCGGCCGGCGAGGGCCGGACGGCGTCCTGGCAGGTCGAGGGCGACGTGCTGGCGCTGCGCGTCGGGACGCCCACCGACGGTGCGGCGGGCGCGGGTGGTGCGGTGTCGTTCGAGGTCGGGACCGCGGCGCTCACGTCGGCCACGTGGGGCGAGGCCGAGGGCGGTCGCTCGCTCGCGGTGGTCCCGGCGCCGTGGGTGCGCGGCGGCAGCCTCGCGGCGCAGCGCGCGCTGGAGTCGCAGCTCGAGGCGACCGAGCCGGAGGCCGCCACGCCCACCATGCGCGCGCAGCTGTGGTGCCACGTGCTCGGCGCCCCCGACAAGGCGTCGTGGAACCTTGAGCCGTGGCGACCCGAGGTCGGCACGGGCACCCTGATCGCGACGCGCTGCAACCCGACCGACGCCGACGCCTGAGCCGTCGCCGCGGGGGGCGGTGACGTCAGCCCCGGCGGCCGGCCGGTCGTCGTCGCTCGGGCCGGCAGGGCTCGCCCGGCCGCGGCCGTCGCACGTCGGCGGCCACGTCAGGACTCCGCGGCGCGACGGCGCCGCCACGTCACGAGCCCGGCGCCGAGCGCGAGCGCGAGCGCACCCGCGGCGACCAGCGTCCCCGTGCGCGCCCCGGTCGCGGCCAGCACCTCGGAGCGCTCCTGCGTCGCGGCGCGCACCTGCGCGCGGGCCGCGGGCGTCGCGTCGTCGGCGGCCGCGAGGACCTCGGAGCGCTCGGTGGGCGACGGCGCCGGGCTCGGCGCACCGACGGGCTCGGTCCCGACCTCGGTGGCGGGCGAGGGCCCCGGGACCTCGCCCGCGGGTGCCGGCGTCGGGGCCGCGGGTGCCGGCGTCGGGACAGCGGGGGGTGCTGGGGTCGTGGGCGGCGTGACCTCCGGGGCGGGCGGCGCCGCCGGCGGCGCGGGCGGCGGGGTCACGGGCGGCGCGACGGGCGGCACCGCCGGAGGCGGCGTGCTCGCCGTGCGGCACACCGGGGCCTGGCCGCCCTCGCCGTGGTGCTCGTCGTACCCGGCGACCTGCACCCACGTCACGCACGCGTCGGCGGGCAGGCCCGCGCGGTCCCACGTGAGCGTCGACCTGCCCGCGAGGTCCGCGTAGGGCGTGCCCGGACCCTCGATGTGCACGTTGCGCGACGCGCGACCGGCGGCCGTGGTGTAGACGACGTTGACGTGCTCGTGGACCTCGAAGACGTCGCCCGCGGGCAGCTCGACGCCGCTCGGCGTGACGCGGTACGGCGTCGGGGAGTCGGAGCCCGCGCTCGCGGACGTCGCCGCGCCGACGAGCGCGAGGGCGGCGGCCGCGGCGGCGGCGGGGGCGGTGAGCAGGGCGGTGCGACGGCGCGACATCGGGTCCTCGTGTCCGGGGGAGGTGCCGCCCGTGGCGCGTTCGGGTGACGCACGGGGCGGCGGGCACGCGCAGGCTATCGGGCAGAACGGACGAAAAGGATGAGAACCGTGTGAGAAGTGGACGTACGTCGCACGGACGGAGCAACGGGACGTCTCGCCGGCGTCTGCTCCCCGGCGTGCGTCGGCCGTGGACGCGCCGCCGTCGCGCCCTCGCGCGCCGGTACCCTGGGGCCGTCTGCCGACCTTGCGGCGCGGGTACCTGCGCGGGCGAGCGCCCCCACGGACCCGGCCCCCACCGAGGGAACCGATGACCACCGCACCTGCGCGCCCCGACGTCCCCCAGCACACGTCCGACACCGTCGAGCACGCCGCCGCGACGCCCGACCTCGAGCAGCCGTTCGCCGAGCTCGGCCTCAAGCCCGACGAGTACCAGCGGATCCGCGACATCCTCGGGCGGCGACCCACCGCCGCCGAGCTCGCGATGTACTCCGTCATGTGGTCGGAGCACTGCTCCTACAAGTCGTCGAAGACGCACCTGCGGCAGTTCGGCGACAAGACCACCCCGGCCATGCGCGAGCACCTGCTCGTCGGCATCGGCGAGAACGCCGGCGTCGTGGACATCGGCGACGGCTGGGCCGTGACGTTCAAGGTCGAGTCGCACAACCACCCGTCGTACGTCGAGCCGTACCAGGGCGCCGCGACGGGCGTCGGCGGGATCGTGCGCGACATCATCTCGATGGGGGCGCGGCCCGTGGCGGTCATGGACCAGCTGCGCTTCGGCGCGCCCGAGCACCCCGACACCGCGCGCGTCGTGCACGGCGTCGTGTCGGGCGTCGGCGGGTACGGCAACAGCCTGGGCCTGCCGAACATCGGCGGCGAGCTCGTGTTCGACGCCTGCTACCAGGGCAACCCGCTGGTCAACGCGCTGTGCCTGGGCGTGCTCCGGCACGAGGACATCCACCTGGCCAACGCCTCGGGCGTCGGCAACAAGGTCGTGCTGTTCGGTGCGCGCACGGGCGGCGACGGCATCGGGGGCGCGTCGATCCTCGCGTCCGAGACGTTCGACGACGAGAAGCCCTCGAAGCGCCCGTCGGTGCAGGTCGGCGACCCCTTCATGGAGAAGGTGCTCATCGAGTGCTGCCTCGAGCTGTACGCCGCGCGCGTCGTCGAGGGCATCCAGGACCTGGGCGCCGCGGGCATCTCGTGCGCGACGAGCGAGCTCGCGTCGAACGGCGACGGCGGCATGCACGTCGACCTCGAGAACGTGCTGCTGCGCGACCCCACCCTGACGGCCGGCGAGATCCTCATGTCGGAGTCGCAGGAGCGCATGATGGCCGTCGTCAGCCCCGAGAAGCTCGACGAGTTCCTCGCGATCACCGCGCGCTGGGACGTCGAGACCGCCGTGATCGGCGAGGTCACCGGCACGGGCCGGCTGACGATCGACCACCACGGCGACCGCATCGTCGACGTCGACCCGAAGACCGTCGCGCACGAGGGGCCGGTCTACGACCGCCCGTACGCGCGCCCCGCCTGGCAGGACGGGCTCGTCGCCGACTCGGTCAGCACGCCCGAGGGTGCGCGGCGGTACGCGCGCCCGGAGTCCGCCGACGAGCTGCGCGCGACGCTGCTGCGGCTGCTCGCCTCGCCGAACCTCGCGTCGCCCGCGTGGGTCACCGACCAGTACGACCGGTTCGTGCAGGGCAACACCGCGCTCGCGCAGCCCGACGACTCGGGCGTCGTGCGCGTCGACGAGACCACGGGCCTGGGCGTCGCGCTCGCGACCGACGCGAACGGCCGCTACGCCAAGCTCGACCCGTACACGGGCGCGCAGCTCGCGCTCGCCGAGGCGTACCGGAACGTCGCGACCGTCGGCGCGCGGCCCATGGCCGTGACCGACTGCCTCAACTTCGGCAGCCCCGAGCACCCCGACTCGATGTGGCAGCTGGTCGAGGCGATCCGCGGCCTGGCCGACGCGTGCCAGACGCTCGAGGTGCCGGTGACCGGGGGCAACGTGTCGCTCTACAACGGCACGGGTGAGCCCGGGCAGATCGACTCGTCGATCCACCCGACGCCCGTGGTCGGCGTGCTGGGCGTCCTGGACGACGTCGCGGACGCCGTGCCGTCGGGCTGGACGCAGCCGGGCCAGGCGGTCTACCTGCTGGGCACGACGCGCGCCGAGCTCGACGGGTCCGCGTGGGCCGACGTCGTGCACGGGCACCTGGGCGGCGTGCCGCCGCGCGTCGACCTCGACGCCGAGCGCCGCCTCGCGCAGGTGCTCGTCGCCGCGGCGCGTGACGACCTGGTCGACGCCGCGCACGACCTGTCGGAGGGCGGGCTCGCGCTCGCGCTCGTCGAGTCGAGCCTGCGCTACGGCGTGGGCGTGCAGGTCGACCTCGACGCGTTGTGCGCGCGCGACGGCGTGACGCCGTTCGAGGCGCTGTTCTCCGAGTCGCAGGCGCGCGTGCTCGTCGCCGTGCCGCGCTCGGAGGAGGTGCGCCTGCAGGACCTGTGCACCGCGCGCGGCGTGCCCGCGCTGCGGCTGGGCGAGACGGCCGAGACGTGCTCGCCGGGCGCCGGGACGCCCGTCGACGACGCGGACCACGCGCACGCGGCCGCCGTCGAGGTGCGGGGGCTGTTCACGCTGCCGCTCGCCGAGGCCCGTGCCGAGTGGGAGGCGACGCTGCCGCGCCTGTTCGGCTGACGGCACCTGCTCGACCCCGACGCCCGCCCTCGCGCCCCGTGCGCGGTGGCGGGCGTCGTCGCGTCCGGAGGGGGCGCCGGGGCGGTGTGCGTCCCGGATCGTGGACGTCGTGTCCGCGGGCGTTGACACCCGCCACCCACGGGCATAAATTTCCGATCAATCAAGTCGGCTTTACGTCGACGACACAGGTCACGAGCTCCGACGCGAAGCCCCGGCTGGTCGGACGGCAACCCACCCGCGCGGCGGGGTGCCCCGGGTGAGGACCAGGCGCACGCCGTGCGCAACGACCGCGAGGGACGGACCGACATGGAGCGACAGGTGAGCAGGCAGACGGCCGCGCGGCGCGAGCACGCGACCTGTCCGGCGCCGTGCCCGGCGCCGCGCGCCTGTCGCTGACCCTCCCGCGGCGCCCGCGTGCCGCCGCGCTCGTCGCGCACCCGGCTCGTCGCGCACCCGGCTCGCCGTCGCCGATGCGGTGACGGCGCCGACGCGGTGACGACGCCCGCCCGCTGACGCGTCCGCGCCGCGCGTCGACGCCCCGGGCACGCGCCCGCCGTCGTGCCCGCGTGCGGCCCGCCGCGTCCCGCGCCGTCCTCCGTCGTCGCACCCCCGGTGCCCCCGGAGCGCCGCGCCCCCACCCCGCCCTGCCCCTCACCCCGGGGACCCGCACACCCTCGTCCACCGGCGAGGGTGCGGCCCCGCGCACCCCTGGAGCACCCGTGCCCGACACCCACCCGTCCCTGCACCTCGGCGTCGACCTCACCGACGCCGGAGCCCACCCCGCCGCGTGGCGCACCGTCCCGGCCGCCGCGCACGGCTGGTTCGACCCCCGCCGCACCGCCGACCTGCTGGCGACCGCGCAGCGCGGCCTTCTCGACCTCGCGGTCCTCGACGACGACCACGTGCTGCAGGAGGCACCCGTCGGTGGCCTGCAGGGCCGGCTCGACGCGGTGCTGCTCGCGGCGCACCTCGCACCGCGCAGCGCCGGCATCGGCCTGGTCGCGCGCACCGACACGACGCACACCGAGCCGTTCCACGTCTCGAAGGCGATCGCCACGGTCGACCACGTCAGCCGCGGGCGCGCGGGGTGGCAGGTCGGCTGGTCCACGGGCCCCGCGCAGGCCGCGGCGTTCGGGCGCAAGGACCCGCAGGACCACGACGACGCGGTCGACGAGGCCGCCGAGGTCGCGCACGTCGTCGGGCTGCTGTGGGACTCGTGGGAGGACGACGCCGTGATCCGTGACGTCGCGACCGGCCGCTACGTCGACCGCGACAAGCTGCACCGGGTCGACCACGCGGGCCCGCGGTTCTCGGTCGCCGGGCCGTCGATCACGCCCCGTCCGCCGCAGGGCCGTCCGCCGGTCGTCGTGCCGGTCGTCTCCGACGCGACGCTCGCGCTCGCTGCCCGCCACGCCGACGTCGTGCGGCTGCGGGCCACCGACGTGAGCGCCGCCCGCGCGCAGCGCGACCGCCTGCACGAGCAGGCCGTCGCGGCGGGACGGGACCCGCGCGACCTGCGCGTCCTGGTCGACACGTCCGTGCTCCTGGCCGACGACAGGTCGTCGGCCGCCGCCCGGCTCGCGGTCCTCGACGACCTCGCGGGCGAGCCGTGGCGCCCGGCGTCGCTCACGCACGTCGGCACCCCGGCGGACCTCGCGGCCGTGCTCGACGCGTGGCGCGAGGTCGTCGACGGGTTCCACCTGCTGCCGGCCGTGCTGCCCACCGACCTCGACGCGGTGGTCGACGGCCTGGTGCCGCTGCTGCAGGCCGCGGGCCTGTTCCGCACGGCCTACCCGGGCACGACGCTGCGCGACACCCTCGGGCTCGCGCGCCCTGCCAACGTCCTCGCCGCGACGGCCTGAGAGGGGCCCGCCATGACCACGCGTCCGCGCAAGCAGGTCCGGCTCGGGGTGCACTTCCCGGGCGTCAACAGCACGACGGTCTGGAGCGACCCCGCGGCCGGCAGCCAGATCGACTTCTCGTCGTTCGAGCACCTCGCCGCGCGCGCCGAGGCCGCGCACCTCGACTTCTTCTTCCTCGCCGAGGGGCTGCGGCTGCGCGAGCACAAGGGCCGCATCCACGACCTCGACGTGGTCGGGCGGCCCGACACGCTGCCCGTGCTCGCGGCCCTCGCGGCCGTGACCGACCGCCTCGGGCTGGCCGGCACGATCAGCACGACGTTCAACGAGCCGTGGGAGGTCGCGCGGCAGTTCGCGACGCTCGACGTGCTGTCGCGCGGCCGCGCCGCGTGGAACCTCGTGACCAGCCCCGACGCGTTCACGGGCGCCAACTTCCGCCGCGGCGGGTACCTGCCGTACCCGCTGCGCTACGAGCGGGCCCGCGAGGTCGTCGACGCGGCACGCGCGCTGTGGGACTCGTGGGACGACGACGCCGTGCTGGCCGACCCCGCGGCGGGCAGGTTCCTGCGGGACGGCGCCGTCCGGCCCGTCGCGCACCACGGCCCGCACGCCGACGTGGTCGGCACGTTCCCCGCACCGCGCGGCCCGCAGGGGCACCCGGTGCTGTTCCAGGCCGGCGACTCCGCCGACGGTCGCGACTTCGCGGCCGCCACGGCCGACGTCGTGTTCTCGATGCACTCGACGTTCGACGCCGGGCAGGCGTTCTACACCGACGTGAAGTCGCGCCTCGCGGCGCACGGGCGCACGTCCGACGATCTGCTGATCCTGCCCGCCGCCACCGCCGTGATCGGCGACACCGAGGCCGAGGCGCACGAGCGCGCGCGCCACATCCGCCGCCAGCAGGTGTCCGGTCCCACGGCGATCGCGTTCCTCGAGCAGGTGTGGGGCCGCGACCTCGAGGCCTACGACCCCGACGGCCCGCTGCCCGACGTCGACCCCGACGTCGAGAACGTGTCGATCACGCGCGGCCGCGTGCGGCACGCGAAGGACCCGCTCGCGGTCGCCCGGCAGTGGCGCGAGCAGGCCGAGGCGAACCGCTGGTCGATCCGCGACCTCGTCATCCACGCCACGACGCGCGGCGGGTTCGTCGGCACGGCGCAGCAGGTGGCCGACGACATCGACCGCCACGTCCAGCAGGACGCGTCCGACGGCTTCATCCTCGTGCCGCACCTGACGCCGCACGGCCTCGACGACGTGCTGGACCAGGTCGTGCCCCTCCTCGTGGAGCGCGGCTCGTTCCGCCGCGACTACACGGGCGAGACCCTGCGCGACCACCTCGGACTGCCGCGCCCCGCCCGCCGCGACCACGCCGCGCACGGCGCCCCGTCGACCACCCGCCCGCTCGCCGCCGTCGGCCGCTGAGCCCCGCCACCCCTGTCCCCCGGAAGGACGTCATGACCACCGCACCGCACGCCCCCGCACGGCGCCCCCGCGCACGCCTCCGGGCGGTCGCCGCGCTCGTCCCGGCCCTGCTGCTCGCCGCGTGCTCGACGGCCGCGGCCCCCGCCGTCGGCCCGTCGGACGCGGCTGCGGCGAGCGCCGGCCCCGTGCCCGGCGGCACGCTGCGCTTCGCGCTCGGCGCGTCGCCCAGCGGCGTCGACCCCCAGCAGGTCGGCTCGAACGTCAGCATCTACGTGGCCCGCCAGCTCGCCGACTCGCTCACCGACCAGGACCCCGAGACCGGCGAGATCGTGCCGTGGCTCGCGACGAGCTGGGACGTGAGCGACGACCTCACGCAGTTCACGTTCCACCTGCGCGACGGCGTCACGTTCTCCGACGGCACGCCCCTGACGGCGGAGACCGTGAAGGCGAACCTCGACGTGCTGGCCCGCGGGCTCGGCGCCGGGTCGGCGCTCGCGACGAGCTACCTCACCGGGTACGTCGAGACGCGCGTCGACGACGAGAGCACCGCGACCGTCGTCTTCGAGGCGCCCAACGCGCAGTTCCTGCAGGCCACGTCGACGGTCTCGCTCGCGATCCTCTCCGACGCGACCACGCGGGTCGCGCCCGAGGCGCGGCTGCAGGGCGACGTCGTCGGCTCCGGCCCGTTCGTGCTCGAGAGCTACACGCAGGACCAGGGCGCCGTGCTCACGCGACGCGACGGGTACGCGTGGGCGTCGGGCGTCTCCGACCACGACGGCGAGGCGTACCTCGACCGGATCGAGTTCACGGTCGTCCCCGAGTCCGGCGTGCGCGCCGGCGGGCTCGCGTCCGACCAGTTCGACGCCATCGGCGACGTGCTGCCGCAGGACGTCGCGCAGGTCGAGGCGGCCGACGGCGCCGTGCTCACGCGCACCAACCCCGGTGTCGTGTTCGTGCTGCAGCCCAACGTCACGGCCGCGCCGCTCGACGACCCCGACGTGCGCCGCGCGGTCAACCTCGCGATCGACCGGCAGCAGATCGTCGACACCGTGCTGTCCGACGCGTTCCGGCCCGCCACGAGCGTGCTCGCGTCGACCACGCCCGGGTACGTCGAGCTGTCGGACGAGCTCGCTCCCGACGCCGCCGCCGCGTCCGACCTGCTCGACGACGCCGGCTGGGAGCCGGGCGACGACGGCATCCGGCAGAAGGACGGGCAGCGGCTCACGTTCGACGTCGTCTACGCGCCCCTGTTCACCGGCTCGCAGGCCGTGCTCGAGCTCGTGCAGCAGCAGCTGCGCGCCGCGGGCGTCGACCTGCAGATCCGCCAGCAGACCCCCGCCGAGCAGCAGCAGTCGCTGACGGCGGGCGCGTTCGGCACGTACTACTACAACGTCACGCGCGCCGACGGCGACATCCTGCGCACGCAGTTCTCGTCGACGCTGCGCAACATCAACCAGCGCCCGGCCGACGACGTGCTCGACCCGCTGCTCGACGCGCAGCTCGCCGCCGCCGACCCCGCAGCGCGTGCCGACCTCGTCGCGCAGGCGCAGCGCGAGGTGCTCGACCAGGGGCTCGCGATCCCGCTGTTCGAGCTCGCGCAGTCCATCGGCGTGGCCGGCGGCGTGCACGGCGTGGCGTTCGACGCGTCCTCGCGGCTGCTGTTCCACGACGCGTGGATCGAGGCCGCGTCGTGACCCGGTACGTGGTGGCACGCCTGGCGGGTGCCGCGGCCGTGCTGCTCGCCGCGTTCACCGTGGCGTTCGCGGTGCTGTACCTGCTGCCCAGCGACCCGGTGAGCATCATGCTCGACCAGAGCTCGACCGGCGGGTACGTCGACCCCGCGCAGGCCGCCGCGCTGCGCGCCCGGTACGGGCTCGACCAGGGCCCGCTGCAGCAGTACGTCGGCACGCTGGGGCGCACCCTGCGCGGCGACCTCGGCACGTCCGTCGCGTCGGGGGCGCCCGTGGCCGGCCTGATCGCGGCCGCGCTGCCCGAGACCGCGCGGCTGGCGGCCCTGGCCCTGGTCCTCGCGGTCGTCGGCGGCGGTGCGCTCGCGACGGCCGCGACGTGGACGCGGTCGGCGCGCCTGCGGGGCGTCCTGCTCGCGCTGCCGCCGCTGGGCGTCGCGGTGCCGACGTTCTGGGTCGGGCTCGTGCTGCTCCAGGTGCTGTCGTTCCGGTACCCGCTGTTCCCTGCCGTCGGCAACCGGGGCGCCGCGAGCCTCGTGCTGCCGGCCGTGACGCTCGCGATCCCGCTCGGCGCGACCGTCGCGCAGGTGCTCGCGCACGGCATGGGCGCCGCGTGGCGCGCGCCGTACGTCGAGACCGCGCTCGCCAAGGGCGCCACCCGCACGCGCGTGCAGCTGCACCACGTCACGCGCAACGCCGTGCTGCCGGCCCTCACGCTGCTCGGCGTGCTCGTCGGGAACGTGCTGGCCGGCTCCGTGGTCGTCGAGACCGTGTTCTCGCGGCAGGGGTTCGGGCGGCTCGTGCAGTCCGCTGTCACGACGCAGGACCTGCCGGTCGTGCTCGGCCTCGTGGTCGTCGCGGCCGCGGTGTTCGTCGTCGTCAACCTGCTGGTCGACGTGGCGTACCCGCTGCTCGACCCGCGCCTGACCCGGGGGAGGGCCGCCGCATGACCGTCGCCGAGACCGCCGCCCCCGTGGCCGTCCGCACCGGGGCGCCGACGCGCGCCTGCCGCGGCCCGCACGTGCTGCCCGCCCGCCTGCGGCACCACCCGCTGACGCGCCCCGGTGCGCTGCTCGCGCTCGCAGTCGTGGCCGTGGTGCTCGCCTGGGCCGTCGTGCCCGGCGCGTTCACGTCCCACGACCCGATCACCGGCGTCCCGGCCGACGCGCTCGCACCACCCGGCGCCGCGCACTGGTTCGGCACCGACCACCTCGGCCGCGACCTGTACGCCCGCACCGTGCACGGCACGGCGCTGTCGGTGCGCGCCGCGCTCGTCGCGGTCGCCGTCGCCGCCGTGGCCGGGTCCGCGATCGGGGTGGTCGCAGGGTTCGTCGGCGGGCGCGTCGACGACGTGCTGATGCGCGGCACCGACGTCCTGCTCGCCGTCCCGAACCTGCTGCTGTCCCTCGCGGTCGTCACCGTGCTGGGCTTCGGGACCCTCGAGGTCGCGCTCGCGGTGGGCGTCGCGTCCGTCGCGGCGTTCGCCCGGCTCATGCGCGGCGAGGTGCTGCGCGTGCGACGCGCGACGTACGTCGAGGCCGCGCACCTCGCCGGCGCGGGGCGAGCGTCGGTCGTCGTGCAGCACGTGCTGCCCAACGCGGCCGGCCCCGTGCTCGCGCTCACGACGGTCGAGCTGGGCGGCGTCGTGCTCGCCGTGTCGGCGCTCAGCTTCCTCGGCTACGGCGCGACGCCCCCCACACCCGAGTGGGGCTCGCTCGTCGCCGAGGGACGCAACTACCTCGCGTCGGCGTGGTGGTGCTCGACGCTGCCCGGCGCCGTGATCGCGGTGGTCGTGCTCGCCGCCGGGCGCCTCGGGCGCGCGGTCGGACGACCCGGGAGGACCGCCCGATGACCGCCGACGTCCTGACGGCCCGCACCGCCGGCCACCCGTCCCGGCCCGGGGGAGACGCTCGACCCGTGCTGGTCGTGCGCGACCTGCACGTCACCTACCGCGGCACCGACGGCGACGTGCCGGCCGTGCGCGGCGTCGACCTCGACGTCCACGCGGGCGAGGTCGTGGCGCTGGTCGGCGAGTCCGGCTCGGGCAAGTCCAGCACCGCGCACGCCGTGGTCGGCCTGCTGCCCGCGAACGGCGCCGTCACCGGCGGTGCGCTCACGCTCGGTGACGACCCGCGCACGGCCCTCGACCTCGCGACGCTGCCCGAGCGCGCGTGGTCGCGCGTGCGCGGCGCCCGCCTCGGGCTCGTGCCGCAGGACCCGGGCGTCGCGCTCAACCCCGTGCAGCGTGTGGGCGACCAGGTCGCCGAGGTGCTGCGCATCCACCACCGCACGACGCGCCGCGCGGCGCACGCCCGCGCGGTCGAGATCCTCGACGCCGTCGGCATCGACGTGCCCGTCGCCCGGGCCCGGCAGTACCCGCACCAGCTGTCGGGCGGCATGCGGCAGCGCGTGCTCATCGGCATCGCGCTCGCGTGCGAGCCCGAGCTGCTGGTCGCCGACGAGCCGACCAGCGCGCTCGACGTCACGGTGCAGCGGCGCGTGCTCGACCTGCTCGCCGACCTCACGGCGCGCACCGGCACCGCGGTGCTGCTCATCACGCACGACCTGGCCGTCGCCGCCGACCGGGCCGACCGCGTCGTCGTCATGAAGGACGGGCGCGTGGTCGAGCACGGGGCGACCGCGCAGGTGCTGCGCGACCCGCGCCACCCGTACACGCGGGAGCTGCTCGCCGCGGCCCCGGGGCTCGCGGCCCGGGGCGCGGGCGGTGCGCCGACGGCGCGCGGCGCCGTGCCCCC
>NZ_BCRB01000078.1 GCF_001552375.1 Cellulomonas iranensis NBRC 101100 = JCM 18110
CACGCCCACGCCGACCCCGACTCCGACCCCGACCCCGACCCCGACGCCGACGCCCACGCCGACGCCGACGCCCACGCCGACGCCGACCGTCACCCCGACGCCCACGCCGGGTGCGGGTGCGTGCACCGCCACCGTCAAGGCGACGAGCACGTGGACGGGCGGCTGGCAGGGTGAGGTCACGGTGACCGCGGGCGGCGCGCCGATCAGCGGCTGGAAGGTCACGGTCGGTGGCGCGACGATCACGCAGGCGTGGAGCAGCACCCACAGCGGTGGCGTGCTGAGCAACGCGTCCTGGAACGGCGCCCTCGCGTCCGGCGCCAGCACCACCGCCGGGTTCCTGGCGTCCGGCGCTCCGGGCTCGCTGACGGCCACCTGCACCACGGCCTGACGACGACGCACCACCCGCACGACGCACCACCCGCAGCACCCATCCCATCCGCACGACCGTCGACGGCCGGACGCCACCCACCCTCCCCGGTGGCGTCCGGCCGTCGGCGCGCGCCGACATGCGTCGGTCCGTGCACTGGTCACTTCGGTGACCAGTTGCCGCTCCTCGGTTGCGATATCTGACCAGTGGGCGGTTTGGGGGGGCGCCCGATCTGACCAGTGGGCGGATCGGGGGGGGACGTCGGGCGGCGCGGAGGCGCGATCTGACCAGTGGGCGCTTCTGGGGTGCGCGATCTGACCAGTGGGCGGTTCTGGGGTGCGCGATCTGACCAGTGGCGGCGGTGCCCGCGCGTGGCACACCCCGTCGTACCGGTGCGCGGATGCCCGGCGGCGGGGGGTGCGACGTCGGTGAGAATGGGCGACGTGACGTCGACCTCCGCCCCCCGTCTGCCCCGTGTGCGCGCGTCCGAGCTGGTCGGGCGCGGCTGGCTCAACACCGGTGGCAGGGACGTGACGCTCGCCGACCTGCGCGGCAAGGTCGTCGTGCTCGACTTCTGGACGTTCTGCTGCATCAACTGCCTGCACGTGCTGGACGAGCTGCGCGAGATCGAGGAGCGGCACCGCGACGTGCTCGTGATCGTGGGCGTGCACTCGCCGAAGTTCGTCCACGAGGCCGACCCGGTCGCGCTCGCGGCCGCGGTCGAGCGGTACGAGGTGCACCACCCGGTGCTCGACGACCCGGACCTGGTGACGTGGCAGGCGTTCACGGCGCGCGCGTGGCCGACCCTCGTGGTCATCGACCCCGAGGGGTACGTCGTCGCGCAGATGGCCGGCGAGGGGCACGCCCACGCGGTCGAGACGCTCGTGGCGGAGCTGGTCGCCGAGCACGAGGCGAAGGGCACGCTGCACCGCGGCGACGGCCCGTACGTCGCGCCGACGCCGCAGCCGACGACGCTGCGCTTCCCCGCGAAGGCGGTCGCGCTGCCGGGCGGCACGTTCCTCGTCGCCGACGCCGGGCACCACGCGCTCACCGAGGTCGCGGCGGACGGCGAGACGCTCGTGCGGCGCATCGGCACGGGCGAGCGCGGGCTGGTCGACGGCGACCCGGACGAGGCCAGGTTCAGCGAGCCGAACGGTCTGTGCCTCGTGCCGGACGAGCTGCGCGAGCGGCTCGGCTACGACGTCCTCGTGGCGGACACCGTCAACCACGCGCTGCGCGGCGTGCGCCTGGCCGACGGGCACGTGACGACGGTCGCCGGCACGGGCGAGCAGTACATGGTCGGCGCGGTCGACAACGTGCTGCCGCTCGAGGGCGGCGCCGCGCACCCGGCCGAGCAGGGCGTGGGCGACCGGTGGCCCGCGCACCAGGTCAAGCTGTCCTCGCCGTGGGACGTCACGTGGTCGCAGCCGCTCGCCGCGTTCGTCGTCGCGATGGCCGGTCACCACACCCTGTGGGCGTTCGACCCGGTGGCGGGGACCGTGACCCACCTCGCCGGCACCATGAACGAGGGGCTGGTCGACGGCGCGCCCGAGCAGTCGTGGTTCGCGCAGCCGTCGGGCCTGTCGGTCGCGGCGGACGGGCGCCTCTGGCTCGCGGACGCCGAGACGTCGGCGCTGCGCTGGCTCGACCCCGCGGACGCGTCGGTGACGTCGGTCGTCGGGACGGGTCTGTTCGACTTCGGCCACCGCGACGGGCCGGCCGACGAGGCGCTCCTGCAGCACCCGCTGGGTGTCGCGGCGCTGCCCGACGGCTCGGTGCTGGTCGCCGACACGTACAACGGCGCGCTGCGCCGCTGGGTGCAGGGCGTCGACGGCGGCCCGGGCGAGGTGAGCACGCTCGCGACCGACCTGGCCGAGCCCAGCGGGCTCGTGCTGCCCGCGGGCGACGTCGACCACGTGGTGGTCGTCGAGTCCGCGGCGCACCGGCTGACGCGCGTGCCGCTGCCCGCGGGTGCGGGCACGCGGGTCGACGGCGGTGCGCACCGCACGCAGCGGCCCGTCACCGAGATCGGCCACGACGTCGCGCTCGAGGTCGTGTTCCACCCCGCCGCGGGGCAGAAGCTCGACGACCGGTGGGGCCCGTCGACGTCGCTGCGGGTGTCGGCCACGCCGCCGGGGCTGCTGCTCGACGGTGCGGGCGACGACGTCGCGCTCGGCCGCGCGCTGCGCCTCGACCCGACGGTCGGCGAGGGCGTGCTGCACGTGACCGCGCGCGCCGCGAGCTGCGACGCCGACCCCGCGATCGAGCACCCCGCGTGCCACCTCGCGGCGCAGGACTGGGGCGTCCCGGTCCGTGTGGTCGCCGGCGGCGACGGCGCGCTCGTGCTGCCGCTGCACGGCTGAGCGCCCGCCGGGCGCCCGGCGGGCCGATCCCCGGCGGCGACGTCGCGGTCGGTGCGTCGGCGGTGACGCGCCGCGACCCGTCCAGGCCGTCGGCCCGGCGGCTCCCGTCCTGCCGTCGGCCCAGCCGCTCCCGCCCTGCTCCGGCAGGTGGCGGCGGTGGGCGCCGTGCCGGGAACCGCACCGGCCCACGCGCCGGGTGACCGTCAACCCGCTCGACGACGCCGCCCGTGACGGCGTCAGGCGTTGCGGGCGCCGTCGACGGCGATCGCGACGAGCGCGTGCAGCGCGGTCTGCACCTGCCGGCCCGTCGACGCGAGCGCGGCGACCGCGACCTCGACGACCCACGCGTCCCGCTCGACCGTGACGAGGCGGGTCTCGGCCGCGTCGGCGGGGCTGCCGCCGCGCGCGACCGTCGTGAACGTCTGCGACCCGGGCATGCGCTCGCGCACGGCCCACGAGTCGCCGCCGAGGGTCTCGGTGGCCGCCGCGGCGAACGCGCACAGACGCGGCACGATCGCCGGCGCGGCCGCGCCGATCGCGACCGACCCGCTCGCGGTGAGCCGCTCGACGGCCTGCACGGGGTCGGAGATCGGCGGCGTCGTGCGCGCACGGGCGCGGGCCCGGCGGCGCTTGGCCTGGTACTGCGCCTGGTCGGCGCGGCGGAACAGGTGCCGCGCCTCGACCGAGCCCATGACGGCGGTCGACGCGATGCCGTAGGAGATCGCGGCGCCGTGCGGCAGCGGGAACTTCGCGACCGTCGTCGCCATGGCCGTCGCGACGGCCTCGCGCGGCTGGTCGACGGTCACGAGGCAGAACTCGTCGCCGCCGATGCGCGCGGCGGTCGCGCCGGGGATCGCGTCGGCCGCGCGGCGCAGCACGTCCGCGACGGCGCGCAGCAGGTCGTCGCCCGCGTCGTGGCCGAGCTCGTCGTTGACGCGCTTGAGCCCGTCGACGTCGCACATGACGACGCACGTCTCGCGGCCCGACGCGAGCGCCGCCTCGGCGGCCTGGTCGGCGGTGCGCCGGTTCGCGAGGCCCGTGAGCGGGTCGTCGGCGATCATGTGGCGCATCTGCTTCTCGAGGTCGACGCGCGCGATCGCACCGGCCGCGAGCGCCGCCAGCACCTCGGCGGTCGCGACGTCGTCGGCGTGGAACAGCGGCGCCTCGAAGTCCCGCAGCAGCGTGATCTGCCCCCACACGGCGTCGTTGACGACGACCGGCGCGGTGAGGGCCGAGGCCGCGCCGATCTCGCGCAGGAGCTCGACCTCGACGCGGTCGCCGGCCGTGGGGTCGCCGGGGCGCACCGAGCGGCCGTGCGCGTCGAACGCGTGCGCGACCCAGCTCTCGCGGTTGCGCAGCAGCGACCGCAGCGCCGGGCGGTCCTCGGCGCGGTACGTGGTGCGCAGGAACTGGTCGCGGCGCGGGTCGTCGGCGGGCTGCTCGACGTGCAGGACGCGCGACGTCTCCTGCGTGATGCGGCTCACCGCGCACGCGTCGGCGCCGAGCACGTCGACCGCCGCGCGGGCGGCCGCCTCGACGACCTCCTCGACCCGGCGGCACGCGTCGAACCGGTGCGCGGCCACCGCGAGTCCGCGCACGCCACCGAGGTCCGCAGCCGAGAGACCCCCTCGGTGCGCACCCTGGGAGGCCGTGCCTCTGCGCGTCACGTGCCCATCATCGGGCCTCGGAGGCCGTCTCGCCGCGCAGCGTTCCGTGAGAGGTGCGTGAGATCACCTCCTGGTGCGCCCGTTCACCCCGTCGCGCGCGGACGCGTCGGCCGTGCTGGAAACGTTTCGCGGCCTTGTCGGCCCCCGGGGCGCTCCGCAGGCTGGGCCGACGTCCCGGGTGACCCGGGGCCTGCCCGACACCCTGCGGCGACGACGCCGCTCGCGCGAGAGGGAGCCAACCATGACCCGAGACAGACCGACCCGTCGCACCCGCCGGTCCCTGGGGGGAGGCCTCGCCGCGACCGCGGTGGTGGCGGCCGCGCTGGTCGCCGTGCCGACCGCGGCGCAGGCGCACGGCGGCCTGACCGAGCCGGCCACCCGCACCTACCAGTGCTACGTCGACGGCCTGGCGGGGGGCGAGGCCGCCGGTGAGAGCGGGAACATGAAGCCGCGCCTCGAGCCGTGCGTCGACGCGTTCGCCGAGGGCAACTACTCGTTCTACAACTGGTTCGGGAACCTGCTCGGCACGATCGCGGGGCGGCACGAGACGATCCCCGACGGCAAGCTGTGCGGCCCGGACTCGCGCTTCGACGCGTACAACGCGCCGTCCGACGCGTGGCCGACGACGGCGGTGACGCCCGGCCAGACGATGACGTTCCGGTACGCGGCGGTCGCGCCGCACCCGGGCTGGTTCACGACGTGGATCACGAAGGACGGCTGGGACCCGTCGCAGCCGATCGGCTGGGACGACCTGGAGCCCGCGCCGTTCGACCGCGTGCTCGACCCGCCGATCCGCCCGGGCGGCCCCGCGGGCCCGGAGTACTGGTGGGACGTGCAGCTGCCGTCGGGCAAGACCGGCAAGCACGTGCTGTTCAACATCTGGGAGCGGACGGACAGCCCGGAGTCGTTCTACAACTGCGTGGACGTCGACTTCGGCGGGGGTGGCACGACGCCGACCCCGACGCCGACGCCCACCGCGACGCCGACTCCGACCCCGACTCCGACCCCGACGCCCACCCCGACGCCGACTCCGACCCCGACTCCGACTCCGACTCCGACTCCGACTCCGACTCCGACTCCGACTCCGACGGTGCCGACGGACGCGGTCTGCGAGATCGAGGTCGACGTCACCAGCCGCTGGCAGGGCGGGTTCCAGGGGAACGTGACCGTGTTCAACGCGACCATGGAGCCGGTGAACGGCTGGGAGGTCGCGTGGGACTTCACGAACGGTGAGCAGATCACGCAGGCGTGGAGCTCGGTCGCGTCGCAGTCCGGCTCGACCGTGACCGTGACGAACGCGGCGTGGAACTCGACGATCGCGCACCACAACGCGGTGTCGTTCGGGTTCATCGCCTCCGGGACGCCGCAGGACGTGACGTCCGCGACGCTCAACGGCAACAGCTGCATCGTGCGCTGACGCGTGCGTGACGTGCCGGTGCGCTGACGCGCGCGTGACGTGCCGGTGCGCCGACGGTGCGCCTGACGCGCCCGCACCCCGCGCAGGGGTGCGGGCGCGTCGCCGTGCGTGGCCCGCAGCCGCGCGTCCCGCGTGGTCGGTGATGCGCGGTCCTGCGCGGTGATGCGCGGTCCTGCTCGGTGCGCGCTCAGCGCTGCGCGGTCACGGGCCCCGTGGTGCGCACGTGCACCGCGACGCCGTGCACGTGCGTCGGCACGTCGAGGCGGCGGGCCGTGACGGCGTCGCCGCGCACGCGCACGAGCAGGCCGTACCCGTCGTCGTCGGGCGCGATGCCGATGCCGGACACGCCCGCGCGCCCGGCGAGGGCGGCCTTGAGCTCCTCCTTGGCCCGGCGGGCCTGGTCGAGGTCGGCCACTGCACACCTCCCGCACCCCTCGGCGGCGCGCGGGGCCGCCCGCGTCAGGCGAGCAGCGTCGCGTCGAGCGCCCCGAGGACGGCGTCGATCGGGTTGACGTACGTCAGCCCTCGACCATTCTCGCCCCCGGTCTCCGACCCGGCAAAGAGCAGCCCCAGGGCGACCCCGTCCTCGCGGTACACGAGCGAGCCCGAGTCGCCGCCGCGCGAGAACGGCGACCGCCCGGTGCCCTCGACCTCGATCTGGTCGTCGAACCGCAGGTCGCCCAGCTCCTCGCCGTAGCCGACGACGACGTCGTCGAGCTCGATGGCCGTCACGCGTCCGCCGGTGACGGCCGTGGTGCGGCCGATCTTGCCGACGGTCTCGCCGCCGAGCGCGCGCGCCGTGGCCGTCACGGCGCCCACCGGGTACGTCGCGTCGACGTCGGGGTCGTCGAGCAGCGCGACCGCCGCGTCGACCGTGGCCGTGGTGCCCGCCGCGAGCGGGACCACCGCGGCGAGCGTGCCGACCCGGTCGGCGGGCGCCCGGCCGCCGTCGGCGGGTCCGGGCTGCAGCACGAGGTCGCCGGGCCGCGCCGCGGGGGAGCCCGCGAGCACGTGGTAGTTCGACAGCGCGTGCACCACGCCGCCCACCAGCACGAACGCACCGAGCGTGCCGGCCGTGACGTCGACGTGCGCGATCGAGACGCCCGGCCGCAGCGGCCGCACGCGGCCGGTCTCGCCGGCGGCCTGCGCCGTGATCACGGGGGGTCGCGGGCCCGGCACCGGGCCGCGCGCGAGCGGGCGGATCCGCCCCGTGCGGCGCACGTCGACGGTCGTCCCGACCTCGCCGACCTCGGCCGCGACCTTGCGCGCGAGGCTCCGCACCTGCGGGAGCCCGAGCCGGTACCGCAGCGCGACCGCGTACCCGCCGTCGTCGCGCGGCGCCAGGCCGACCGCCAGCGGTGCGACCGCCGGCGCGTCGGCGCTCGACGCGCGCACCACCCGCTCCGTCAGCGTCCGCGCCACCTGCGCGGCGTGCGCCTTGGCCTCGCGCGCCTCGTCCCGCTCCATGCGCCCCCCTCGTGGACCGTCCGCCGGTGCGTGCCCAGTGTGTCGGGAAGGTCCGACACGCGCCGGTCGTTCGGGTGGCCGCGTGGCACCGGTCCGGCGTGCCGTCGCGGGCACGCCGCACCGGGCATCTCGAGGCATGGGACGAGCCGCCCGCGAGACCGGGCTGGCGTCGCGATCCCGGCCCGGGGGCGCTCCCAGCCCGGTCTCGTACGTCCCGCGTCCCACCAGGTGAGTGGCGAGGCCCGTCGTCGGCCGGCCGGTGCGGCGGCCGCCACCGGGCCCTCGGACGCCCGTCGGCCGCCACCGGCCTTCGGACGCCCGTCGGCCGCAACCGGGACCACGGACCCCCGCCCCGGTCGGGGCCGGGTCCACGGGCGCCCCGCCGGTCGCGAGCGGGCACGCCGACGCCCCGTCGGTCAGGACCGGCGGGGCGTCGGGCAGGGGCGTCCCGTGCGGGACGGCGGGACCGTCGTCCGGGGCGTCAGGCCACCGGGGGAGCGGGCGGCTCCTCGCGGTGCTCGACCACCTGGCGGTGCGTCGTGTTGGTGCGCTGCGCGTTGAGCGCGATCGCGAGGATGAGCGCGAGCACGCCCGCGCCCATGCAGATGTAGCCGATGACCGTGAGGTCGACGCCCTCGACCCGATCGGACACGCCGAACGAGAGGATCGCCCCGATCACCAGGAGTGCGATGCCGCCACCGATGCCCATGTCGCTCCTTCGTCGTACCGCGTCGCGTGGGCCACGGCGGACCACGCGGTGGTCCAGGAGTCTGCTGCCGATCGGGGTGGTCCGCACCCGGAGCGCCGCGGTCCCCGCCCGGGCGGCCGCCTCGGGGTGCCGTCGCCGCGCGCCACGGGTAGACACGACGCATGGGTGTCCTCCTCCGCTCCGCCGCTCTGGGCCTCGCCACCGGCGGCCGCTCGTCCGTCGCGTTCGCCGTCCCGGTCGCCGCCGCCGCGCGCCGCGGTCATGACGTCCCCGCGCTGCGCGCGCTCGCGGTCCTCGCGGTCGTGGGCGAGGCTGTGACCGACAAGCTGCCGGGCGTGCCGAGCCGGCTGGTGGCCCCGCAGCTCGCGGGCCGGGTCGTGGCGGGCGCCGCGGGTGCGGGTGCGCTCGCGGTCGTCGACGGGCGGCGTGTCCCCGCGGTGCTGGTCGCGGCCGTCGTCGGCGCGGCCGGCGCGTTCGCGGGGTCGGTGGTCGGCGCGTCGTGGCGGCAGTGGGCCGACGACGACGGCCGGCTGGGCTCGGACACGCGGGCCGCGCTCGTCGAGGACGCGGTGGTGCTCGCGACGGCGGGGGCGCTGAGCCGCTGACGGGTCCGGCGCCGCCTGCCGGCTGACGCCGGCGCACCGACCGTCCCGCGCGACGCCGAGCGTCGGCGCACCGACCGTCCCCCACGTCGTCGAGCGCCGGCGCACGACGGTCCGACGGGGCGCGCCGTGGTCGGGTGGGCACCGCGCACCGGCACCCCGGCGGGGACACGGCCAGGTCTAGGTTCGACGCATGACCTGGCGGACCCTGTCCTCGCGCGTCGCGTACCGGAACCCGTGGATCACGGTCCGCGAGGACCAGGTGCTCGCGCCGGACGGGTCGCCGGCGGTGTACGGCGTGGTCGAGCTGCGGGACTCGGTGTTCGTCGTCGCGCTGACCGACGACGACGAGGTCGTGCTCGTCACGACCGACCGCTACACGACCGGCCCCGGATCGGTCGAGGTCCCCGCGGGCGGCGGCGAGGGTCAGGACCCCCTCGACGCCGCACGCCGCGAGCTCGCCGAGGAGGCCGGGCTGACGGCGCGCGAGTGGACCCACCTCGGGACGACCGAGGCGCTCAACGGCGTCGCGCGTGCGGTCGAGCACGTGTACCTCGCGCGAGGCCTCACGCCCGTCGCCGACGGGGACGCGACCGCGCACGAGCAGGCCGCCGAGGGCATCAGCGCCGTGCGGACCGTGCCGTTCGCCGACGCGCTCGCGATGGTCCGCACGGGCGAGGTCCGCGACGGCGAGACGATCACCGCGCTCGCGCTCGCGGCCCTGCACCTGGGCCGGCTGCGCTGACGACGACGGGCCCGCCCCGGGTGAGGGCGGGCCCGTCGCGGCTCGTCGTCGCTGAGGGTCAGTCGAGCGGCTCGTACGTCGCGTGCACGACGTCGGCGACGGCCGTGGTCGCGTGGCCGTCGCTGGTCGCGTAGACGCCCAGGTGGACGCCCGTGAACCCGCCAGCGGTCTGCGTGCTGAGCGCGCGCCCGTCGACCGTGCCGACCGTGGTCCACGCGCCGTCGGGCTCGCGCGCCTCCGCGGTGTACGTCAGCCGGTCTGCGGTCACGCGCAGGTCGACCGGGCCGTCGCCGGGCAACGGCAGCGTGCCGACGGTGGTCCGCTCGTCGCCCTGCGTGAGCACCAGCTCGACGACGCGCGCGTCGCCGCCGTCGCGCAGCGCGAGGACCGCGTGGTGCGTGTCCTTCTGACGGACCGCGAGGCCCGCGCGCTCGTGCGCCGCCAGGCCGGGCGCCTCGACCGTGGTCGTGAACCGCGCGCGGTGGTGCTGCTGGCGCAGCCCGAGGAACGCGGGCGTCGTCGGCTCGTCGAGCGTCGCCGGGCGCAGCGCGAGGCGCAGCGCACCCGGGCGGGACGTCGTGTCGGCCGGGTCGTCGCCCGTGCGCAGCCGGTTCCAGCGCGGTGACAGCCCACCGGTCGTCGGGTCGGCGAACGTCTCGGTGAACGGCTCGTCCGCGGCGGGGCGCACGACCTCGCCGTCGGGCACGGCGGGGTGCTCGACCAGCGGGGTCACCTGCCCGACGCCCGGCGCGAGCACGGGCCAGCCGTCCTCCCAGCGCGCGGGCACGACGAACGTCTCGCGGCCCAGCAGGTGGTGCCCGTCGACCGGTCGGGTGCCGAGCGCGAACGCCCACCACGCGCCGTCCGGACCCTCGACGAGCTCGGCGTGCCCGACGCTCGACACCGGGTGGTCGCGGCCCAGGTGCCGGTGCGTGAGCACCGGGTTCGCGCGGTTGCCGGAGTACGGCCCGGTGACGTGGTCGGCGCGCGCGACGGTCACGGCGTGGTGCACGTCGGTGCCGCCCTCGGCGATGACGAGCAGGTAGCGCCCGTCGACCTTGTACAGGTGCGGGCCCTCGGCCCACACCGCGGCGTGCAGCGCGCCGTGCCACAGCACGTGCTCGGGGCCGACCAGCTGCCGCGTGCGCACGTCGAACCGGCGCAGCCAGATGTCCGTGGTCTGCGGGTCCTCGGGGTGCGGGTCGTGCGTGGGCCGCGCGCCGAGGTACCAGGCGGACCCGTCGTCGTCGAAGAACAGCGACGGGTCGATGCCCTCGGCGTCCTCGAGCCACGTGACGTCGCTCCACGGGCCCGCGGGGTGCTCGGCGCTCATGACGAAGTTGCCCGCGCCCCGGTGCCCGTCGACGAGCGTGCACGTCATCCAGAACGTCCCGTCGTGGTGCCGCAGCGTCGGCGCGTACAGGCCGCCCGACGGCCGGACGCCTTCCATGTCGAGCTGCGAGCGCCGGTCGATCGCGTGGCCGACGTGCTCCCAGCGCGCGAGGTCCGTGCTGTGGTGCACCGGCAGGCCCGGGAAGTACTCGAACGTCGAGGTCACGAGCCAGTAGTCGTCGCCGACGCGGCACACGGTCGGGTCCGGGTGGAAGCCCGGCAGGACGGGGTTGCTGACGGCGCCGCTCATGCCAGGGCCGCCACGGTCGTCGTGGGGCGCAGCGCACGGTCGCGGCCGGGGTGGCGGCGCGGGCCCGTGAGCTCGACGCCCCCGGTCAGGACGTCGCCCTCGCTCGAGCCGCCGACCTGCACGCCGATCGCGCCGGGGTCGACGACGCGTCGCAGGTCGACGCCCGTGTAGGACGTCAGGTCGGCGGGGACGGTGAAGGTCACGCGGCGGGACTCCCTCGGTGCGAGCGGGACACGGACGTACCCCGCGAGCTGCTTGACCGGGCGCGCGACGTCGGCGACCGGGTCGGACAGGTACAGCTGGACGACCTCGGTGCCGGGGCGCTCGCCCGTGCACGTGAGCGTCACGGACACGTCGAACGCGCCGTCGGTGGGCGCGGTGGGCGTGACCTCGAGGTCGGAGTACGTGAACGTCGTGTACGACAGGCCGTGCCCGAACGGGAACGCGGGCGTCGGGTCGAGGTTGCTGATGCGGTCCAGGCGGCGCGTCAGCGCGGGGCCGAGGTAGGTCTGCGGGCCGCTGCCCGGGTCGCGCGGCACCTGCACGGGCAGCTTGCCGCTGGGCGTCACGCGGCCCGACAGCACGCCCGCGACCGCCCCGGCGCCCTCCTCGCCCGGCATGAACGCCTGCACGACCGCCGCCGCGCGGTCGGCGTACGCGCCGAGCGCGTAGGGGCGCCCCGAGACGACGACGAGCACGACGGGCGTGCCCGTGGCGAGCACGGCCTCGACGAGCTCGTGCTGCACGCCCGGCAGCCGCAGGTCGGGCGCGTCGCAGCCCTCGCCCGACGTGCCGCGCCCGAACATGCCGGCCCGGTCGCCGACGGTCAGCACGCACACGTCCGCGTCGGCCGCGGCGCGCACGGCCGCGTCGAACCCCGACCGGTCGTCGCCGACCACGGCGCAGCCGGGCTCGTGCACGACGTCGTCGCCCGCGAGCTCGGTGCGCAGCGCGTCGAGCAGCGACGGCACCTCGACGCCCAGGCCCAGCTCGGGGTGCCGCGGCAGCACGTGGATGGGGTACGAGTAGCAGCCGAGCAGCACGCCCGGGTCGGCGGCCGACGGGCCGACGACGGCGACGCGCCGCGGCGCACGGTCGGCGGTGGTGCGCAGCGGCAGGACGCCGTCGGGGTTGGCCAGCAGCACGACCGACTCCTCGGCCAGGCGCCGGGCCAGGTCGCGGTTGGCGGGGCTGTCGAGGTCGATCGGCGCGTCGTCGGGGGCGCCGCCGGGCGGCGTGCCGTCGGGCGCGGGTGCGTCGAGCAGGCCCAGCTCGGCCTTCTGCCGCAGCACGCGCCGCACCGCGCGGTCCACGAGGTGCTCGTCGAGCCGGCCGTCGCGCACGAGCGGTGCGAGCTCGCCGAAGCACATCGTGTTGGGCAGCTCGACGTCGAGGCCCGCGCGCAGCGAGCGCGCGCCCGCGTCGGCGGCGTCGGCCGCGACCCCGTGCGCGGTGACGAGGAACGCGACCGCCCAGTAGTCCGAGACGACCGTGCCCTCGAACCCCCACGCACCGCGCAGCAGGTCGGTGAGCAGCGAGCGCGACGCCGCGACGGGTTCGCCGTCGAGGTCGGTGTACGAGTTCATGACCGACCGCGCGCCGCCCTCGCGCACCGCCATCTCGAACGGCGGCAGCAGCACGTCGGCGAGCTCGCGCGGGCCGATCGACACGGGCGCGTGGTTGCGTCCGGCGCGCGACGCCGAGTACCCGACGAAGTGCTTGAGCGTCGCGACGACGCCCTGCTCCTCGAGCCCGCGGACGTACGCGGTCGCGATGGTGCCGACGGTGTACGGGTCCTCGCCGACGGTCTCCTCGACGCGACCCCAGCGGTGGTCGCGCACGACGTCGAGCACCGGGCCGAGGCCCTGGTGCACGCCCAGGCGTCGCAGGTCCCGGCCGATGGCCGTGCCGACCTCGTGCACGAGGTCCGGGTCGAACGACGCGCCCCACGCGAGCGGCGCCGGGTACACGGTCGCGCCGTACGACGTGACGCCCGTGAGGCACTCCTCGTGCGCGATCGCCGGCAGCCCCAGACGGTGGTGCCCGGCGAGCTCGCGCTGCGTCCGCGCGAGCTTGTCCCGCCCCTCGTCGGCGGGGACGGGCTCGGTGCCCAGCACGCGCGTGAGGTGCCCCAGCCCGTGCCGCGCGGCGGTCGGGAAGTCGGGCCGGCGCGCACCGAACGTGTCCTGCATCGGCGCGACGACCTCACCCGCGCCGCGCCGGTCGAACCAGTACGAGCCGAGCTGCGCGAGGCGCTCCTCGAGGCTCATCGACGCCAGCAGCAGCTCGACGCGGTCGGCGACCGGCAGGCGCGGGTCCTGCCAGGGGCGCTCCGTGCGGGGGGACGTGGTGGCGGTGGTGCTCACCGGGCTCCTTCCGGTCCGGCCGACGGCTGCGGCGGCGGTGCGGTCGAGTCGCGGACCACGAGCGACGTGGCCAGCTCGATGTGGTGCGAGTCGGGCAGACGGCCTTCGTCCATGCCGAGGACCGTGCGCAGCGCGACGCGCCCGATGTCCTGCAGCGGCTGGTGCACGCAGGTCAGCGGCGGGTTGGTCCACGCCGCGACGTACGTGTCGTCGTACCCGACGACCGACAGGTCGCGCGGCACGACGAGCCCGAGACGGCGCGCGGCCTCGAGCACCCCGAGCGCCTGCGCGTCGCTGCACGCGAGGACCGCGGTGGGCGGGTCGGGCAGGCGCAGGATCGCGTCGGCGGCGTCGCGCGCGGCGTCGTGGTCGAACGCGACGTGCCGCACGAGCGCGGGGTCGGGCGTGACGCCCGCGCGCTGGCACGCCGAGCGGAACCCGTCGACGCGCGCGACCGCGCCGATCGACGCCTCGGGTCCGCCGATCACGGCGATGCGTCGGTGGCCGAGCGCGAGCAGGTGCTCGGTCGCGGTGCGGCCGCCGGTCCAGTTGGTCGACCCGACGGAGACGAGCTCGGGCGTCGTGAGGTGCAGCGGGTCGATGACGACGACGGGCAGCCGGGCGCGCGCGATCGCGTCGTACGTGGTGTCGGTGACCTGCGCGGTCACGACGATCGCCCCGGTGCGGCGGGCCGCGACGAGCCGGCGGGTCCAGCTCGACGGCGGCTCGTCGCCGCCGCGGCGCACGCGCGAGACGGTGACGTCGACGTCGGCCTCCTCGGCCGCGAGCGTGACGCCGCGCAGCACCTCCATGGCGTACGGGCTGCCGAGCTTGTCGACGAGGAACTCGACCGTGCGGCGGCCGTCGCCGCGGCGCGCGCCGGGGGCGCGGTACCCGAGCTCGGCGGCGGCGGCCTCGACGCGCTCGCGGGTCGCGGCGGCGACGTCGGTGTGCCGGTTGATGACCTTGGAGGCCGTCGCGATGGACACGCCGGCGCGCTCGGCGACCGCCGTGAGCGTGGGCCGTCCTGCGGGTCGTGGCATCGGTGCCTCCTGGGTCGTCGGGCCGACGCTAGCGGGATCGCGTCGAAAACATCAAGTAGTTCAGAAGGGCTTTCAGGAGGTGGTCGGCCGTTCGCCACCAGCCGTTGACAGCGTCGACGGCGAAAACTAGCGTCCCCATTGCAGCATTGTGCACGAAAAGTTTTCGATGACGAGAACCGGAGGCTCGACGATGAGTTCGACCGCACGCCCTCGGGGCGCGGACGGCACCACCCGCCCCACGAGCGAGCGGTGGCCCATCGCCGCCGCCATGCTCAACTTCCCCGGCTCGCAGGACGCGCCCGCGGACACGTGGGTCGACCACCTCGCCGAGGTCGCCTACGAGGGCTTCACCGAGGTCGACCTCACCGACTCCTGGGTGCAGCCGGGCGACCTGACGCCCGCCCGGATCGAGGAGCTGCGCGGCGCGCTCGCGGCCACCGGCCTCGACCCCGTCGCGCTGTCCGCGATCCGCCGGTCCGTCATCGACCCCGTCGCGGGCGACGAGAACCTCGCCTACTCGCACCGCACCATCGACGCCGCGGCCGCGCTCGGCGTGAAGGTCGTCAGCGTCGGCCTGCACCGGCCGCTGCTGCCCCAGCAGCGCCAGGCGTTCTGGTTCTGGACCGAGGAGGGCCCGCACGACGACACCGACGCCGACACGTGGGCGCGCGCCGTGCAGCGCCTGCGCGAGCTCGGCACGCACGCACGCGAGGTCGGGCTCGAGCTGTCGCTCGAGATGTACGAGGACACGCTGCTCGGCACCGCCGAGTCCGCCGTGCGGCTCGTGAACGACATCGGCGACGACGCGGTCGGCCTCAACCCCGACCTCGGCAACCTCATCCGCCTGCACCGGCCCATCGAGGACTTCCAGGCCGCGGTCGCCGCGTGCCTGCCCGTGTCGAACTACTGGCACGTCAAGAGCTACTTCCGCGACGAGGACCGCCGCGCCGGCACGGTCGTCGCGCTGCCCGCGCCCATGGAGATGGGCTCGGTGAGCTACCGCACCGCGCTGCGCACCGCGATCGACGCCGGGTTCACCGGTCCGCTGTGCGTCGAGCACTACGGCGGCGACGGCCTGTCCGTCGCGGCGCGCAACATGCGCTACCTGCGGCGCATGCTCGCGGTCGCCACGGGCGAGGCCCGCGAGCAGGTCCTGCGCACGGCGGGGGCGGGCCGATGAGCGCGCGCGTCGCCGTCCTCGGGCTCGGCGCCATGGGGCTGCCCATGGCCACGACGCTCGCGCGGACCTTCACCACCGTCGGGTACGACGTGGCTCCCGAGCGCGTGACACTGGCTGTCGAGGCCGGCGCCGTGGCCGCCGCGAGCGTCGCCGAGGCGTGCGCGGGCACCGACGTCGTCGTCGTCGGCGTGCGCGACGGCGCACAGCTCGACGCGCTCGTGCTCGGCGAGGGCGGCGTCGCCGACTCGCTGGCCGCCGGGGCCGTGGTCGTCATCACGTCGACCGTGGGCGAGGCCGCCGTGCGGTCCGTCGCCGACGCGCTCGCGGCCCGTGGCATCCACACCGTCGACGCACCCGTCTCGGGCGGCCCCGTGCGGGCGGGTCAGGGCGACCTGCTCATCATGGTCGGCGCCGACGACGCCGCGCTCGCCGCGGCGCAGGGCGTGCTCGACGCGCTCGCGTCGTCGCTCACGGTCGTCGGCGGCATCGGCGCCGGACAGCAGCTCAAGACCGTCAACCAGCTGCTGTGCGGCATCCACACCGCCGCCGCGTCCGAGGCGCTCGCGCTCGCGCACCGCCTGGGCCTCGACCTCGACGCGTGCATCGAGGTGCTGTCGCAGGGCGCCGCCGCGTCGTTCATGCTCGCCGACCGCGGGCCCCGCATCGCGGCCCAGCTGCGCGGCGAGGAGCCGCCGCTGCGCTCGCGGCTCGACGTCATCGGCAAGGACATGGGCATCGTCGGCGACCTGACGCGCAGCCTCAAGGTCGCGACGCCCGTCGCCGCGGCCGCCGAGCAGCTGTACCGCACGGTCGCCGCCGCGGGCCTCGAGGCCGCCGACGACTCGGTCGTCGCGACGCTCCTCGCCCGCCGGGAGGGGACGTGGTGAGCCCGCTCGCCGACGACCCGGCCCGGTTCGTCGAGGACGCCCTCGAGGGGTTCGTCGACCTGTACCGCGACCAGGTGCGGCTCGTGCCCGGCGGCGTCGTGCGCGCCGTGCCGGCGCCGCGCTCGCAGGTCGCGGTCGTGGTCGGCGGCGGGTCCGGGCACTACCCGGCGTTCTGCGGGGTCGTCGGGCCGGGGCTCGCGCACGGCGCCGTGGTCGGCAACGTGTTCACGTCGCCGTCGACGGCCGACGCGGTGTCGGTCGGGGCCGCGGCCGCGGGCGACGCGGGCGTGCTCATGATCACCGGCAACTACGCGGGCGACGTCATGAACTTCACGCTCGCGCGCGACGAGCTGCGGCGCCGCGGCGTCGACGCGCACTTCCTCGTCGTCACCGACGACGTCGCGAGCGCCCCGGCCGACGAGGTCGACAGGCGCCGCGGCATCGCGGGCGACCTCGTGGTCTTCAAGGCCGCCGGTGCGGCCGCCGCCGAGGGCGCGAACCTCGACGCGGTCGTCGCGGCCGCCGAGCAGGCCAACGCGCGGACCCGCACGCTCGGCGTCGCGTTCGACGGGTGCACGCTGCCCGGAGCGGACGCGCCGCTGTTCACCGTGCCCGACGGCGTGTTCGGGCTCGGCGTCGGCATCCACGGCGAGCCGGGCATCGGCGAGGTGCCCGCGTGCACCGCGTCCGAGCTGGCCGCACTGCTCGTCGACCGCCTGCTCGAGGAGCGCCCCGACGGCGCCGGGCCGCGGGTCGCGGTGCTGCTCAACGGCCTGGGGCGCACCAAGTACGAGGAGCTGTTCGTGCTGTGGCGCGCCGTGCGGGCCCGGCTCGACGCCGCCGGGCTGGAGGTCGTGCAGCCCGACGTCGGCGAGCTCGTGACCAGCCTCGACATGGCCGGCTGCTCGCTCACGCTCGTGTGGCTCGACGAGGACCTCGAGCGGTGGTGGACCGCACCCGCGCAGACGCCCGCGTACCGCAAGGGTGCGCCGCCGGCCGCGGGTGGCGTGGCCGGCGGGTCTGACGCGGGCTCGGGCGCGGCCGGTGCCGACGCGACCGCCGGGTCCGACGTGGGCGCCGGGGCCGGTGCGACCGGTGCGTGGGGCGCGGACGGCGGACCCGGCACGCCCCGTGCGGGGGAGGCCCGGCGCGACGCGGCGGTCGACGACGCGTGGCCGACGGCGCCCGTCGCCGAGGCCGGGCCGCGGGTCGTCGACGACGCGGACGCCGCCGAGGCCGCCGTCGTCGTCGACGCGCTGCGCCGCGTCGCGGACGTGCTCGCCGACCTGGAGACGCGCCTCGGCCGGCTCGACGCGGTCGCCGGGGACGGCGACCACGGGCGCGGCATGCTGCGCGGCTCACGCGCCGCCGCCGACGCCGCGGCCGCCGCGGCGCAGGACGGTCACGGCGCCGTCGCGTGCCTGCAGGACGCCGGGCACGCGTGGGCCGACCGCGCGGGCGGCACGTCGGGCGTGCTGTGGGGCGCTGGCCTCGCGGCCGCGGCCGACGCGCTCGCCACCCGGCCCGTGGGCGACCCGACGGCGCGCGTCGCCGCGGCCGTGCGGGCGGGCGTCGACGCGGTCGCGAGCCTCGGCAAGGCGCGCCCGGGCGACAAGACGATGCTCGACTCGGGCGAGCCGCTCGCGGCCGCGTTCGAGGCCGCGGCGGCGGCGGGCGACGCGCTCGACGCCGCGTGGACCGGTGCGCTCGCCGCCGGACGGACCGCCGCGGCGGCGACC
>NZ_BCRB01000079.1 GCF_001552375.1 Cellulomonas iranensis NBRC 101100 = JCM 18110
GGCGGGCCGTCGCTCGCGGGACCGCGCGTCGCCGGCAGCTCGGCCTCGGGCAACGCGGTGGCGCGGTCGATCGCGCCCTGCCACAGCGCGGCGCGTCGACGCGTGCCCTTGCCCATGAACGCCGGCAGGGCCGTCAGCTGGCCCACCGTGCGGGGCATCGCCTGCGCCGCGGCGACGATCGCCGCGTCGGGCAGCACCCGGCCGGGGGAGATGTCCCGCTCGCGCGCGTTGCGGTCCCGCGTCGCGTACAGCTCGCGCACCACCGCGAGCCGGCGGGCGTCACGGATCGTGTGGAGGCCCGACACCCGCCGCCAGGGCTCGGCGCGCGGCACCGGCGGGGGCGCGGTGCGCACGGCCTCGAACTCCTGACGTGCCCACTCGGCCTTGCCGGAGACGGCGAGCCGCTCGGCCAGGACCTGACGCACCTCGACGAGGACCTCGACGTCGAGCGCCGCGTACCGCAGCCACTCGGGGGGCAGCGGACGCGTCGACCAGTCGACCGCCGAGTGCTCCTTGGCCAGGCCCAGCCCGAGCGTGTCCGCGACGACCGCCGCGAGACCGACGCGCTCCATGCCCAGCAGGCGCGCCGCGAGCTCGGTGTCGAACACGCGCGACGGTCGCATGCCCTGCTCGGCGAGCCCCGGCAGGTCCTGCGACGCCGCGTGCAGCACCCACTCGACGCCCACGAGCGCGTCGGACAGCGCCGACAGGTCCGGCAGGGCGATCGGGTCGATCAGCGCCGTGCCCGCGTCCTCGCGTCGCAGCTGCACGAGGTAGGTGCGCTGGCCGTAGCGGTAGCCCGACGCGCGCTCGGCGTCGACCGCGACCGGGCCCGTCCCGGCGGCGAACGCCGCCACGGTCGCGGCCAGCGCCGCCGGCGTGTCGACGACCGGCGGCACGCCGTCGGCGGGCTCGAGCAGCGGGACCACCGGCGGCGGGGTCGGCTCGGCCTCGGGCTCCTCGTGCGACACCTCGGCCTCCATGACCTCCACCGTAGGTGACGCGGGCGGTGCGTCCGCGCAGGCCGCGCGCGCGTCGCGCGTCGTGCTCGTCACGCGAGCGGCCGCACCGGGGTCAGTCGATCAGGCCCGTGCGGATCGCGATGGCCACGAGCTCGGCGCGGTCGCCCGTGCCCAGCTTGCGGGAGATGCGCGCGAGGTGGCTCTTGACCGTGAGCGCGGACAGGCCGAGCTCCTCGCCGATGCGCCGGTTCGTGTTGCCCTCGGCCACGCGCGCCAGGACGCTGAGCTCGCGCGCGCTCAGCTCCGCGGTGGGAGCGGCGGGCACGGGCGCCGGCGTCGGCGGCGCGGGGCGGACCGGCGCCGCCGCGGGCTCGGTCGTCGACGCGACACCCCCGCGCAGCCCGCCCGTGAGCAGCGCGGAGAGCTCCCCGCGACCCGCGTGGCGCGCGAGCACGACCACGCGGTGGGCGCCGCGGCGCTGCAGCGTGCGCACGAGCGTGCCGCCCTCGCCGTCGGCGATCTGCGTGACCACGACGCACATCGGGTTGCGCGCGGGCGTCGACGGCGGCACGCGCCGCGACGTGGGCACGCCGGTGAGAGCGGTCGCGCGGCGGGCCTGCAGGTCACGGGCGTCGCGGCGGAGGGGCTCGATGGTCACGCCAGACCATCGGCAGGAAGGCCCGTCCACTTGAGGGAGAACCGCGTCAGCGGCGCGGCAGCGCGACGACCCCGTCGGGCAGCGGCGGCAGGCCCGCGGCCGTGCACAGCAGCGTCGTCCAGGCCGTCAGGTGCGGCGCGAGGTGCTCGTCCCACGCGGTCCACGACGCGCGGATCTCGAGCTCGGTCTGCTCGTCGCGGCGCTCGAGCGCGCCGAAGCTCTGGGACAGCACGCGCGTCACGGTGCCGCCCGCGGCGTGCGGCTCGACGCCCGCCGCGGTGAGCGACTCGGTGAACCACGACCACGCGACCTCGGCGAGCAGCGGGTCCGCGCCGACCTCGGGCTCGAGCGTCGCGCGCACGAGCGTCACGAGCCGGAACGAGCCCTCCCAGGCCTCCTGCCCCTCGGGGTCGTAGAGCACGACGAAGCGTCCCGACGCGAGGTCCTCGGCCGCGACGGACCGTCGCGCGGTGCGCACGTCGGCGGTCAGCGCGGCCGTGAACGGCGCGATCCGCGCGGGCCCGGGCACCTCGTCGAGCACCACCTCGGGTCGCACGGGCACGCCGCGCAGCGAGCGCAGCGCCCGGACGAACTCGGCAGGGACGTCCTCGGGTCCGGCGGGGGTCACGCGGCGAGCGTACGGGCGGGCCGCGCCGTCTCGGTCCCCGGCACGCCGGGGGAGGTGACGTCCGGGCGGTCTAGGCTCGTCGTCGCACCCGCACGTGCGCGGCGCGCGCCCGGCCGCAGCGGCCGGGGCGCCGCACGCGCCGTGCCCCCCGGCATGAAGGAGCGCACCTGATGTCTGTCCCGTCGTCGGCGGTCGGCACCGCGCAGATCGGTGTCACCGGGTTGGCCGTCATGGGCCGCAACCTGGCACGGAACTTCGCGCGGAACGGCTTCACGGTCGCGGTGCACAACCGCACGTACGCGCGCACGCAGTCGCTCGTCGCCGAGCACGGCGCCGACGGCACGTTCGTGCCCTCGGAGTCGATGGCGGACTTCGTCGCGTCGCTCGAGCGCCCGCGCAAGGTCGTCGTCATGGTGCAGGCCGGCGCGCCGACCGACGCCGTCATCGACGAGCTCGTGCCGCTGCTCGAGGAGGGCGACATCGTCGTCGACGCCGGCAACGCGCACTTCCCCGACACGGTCCGCCGCGAGGCCGCGCTGCGCGCCAAGGGCCTGCACTTCGTCGGGACGGGCGTCTCGGGCGGCGAGGAGGGTGCGCTCAACGGTCCGTCGATCATGCCCGGCGGCACCGCCGAGTCGTACGCGTCGCTCGGCCCGATCCTCGAGAAGATCTCGGCGAAGGTCGACGGCGTGCCGTGCTGCACCCACGTGGGCCCCGACGGCGCCGGCCACTTCGTCAAGATGGTGCACAACGGCATCGAGTACGCCGACATGCAGCTCATCGCCGAGGCGTACGACCTGCTGCGCAGCGGCCTGGGCGCGTCGGCGCCGGAGATCGGGGAGGTCTTCGCGGCGTGGAACACGGGCGACCTCGAGTCGTTCCTCATCGAGGTGACCGCCGAGGTCCTGGCGCACACCGACGCCGCGACGGGGCGGCCGTTCGTCGACGTCGTCGCCGACGCCGCCGAGCAGAAGGGCACCGGCCGCTGGACCGTGCAGAACGCGCTCGACCTGGGCGTGCCGATCACGGGCATCGCCGAGGCGACCTTCGCGCGTGCGCTGTCCGGCTCGGCGCCGCAGCGTGCCGCGGCGCGCGGCGTGCTCCCGGCCGACACGCTCGCGTGGAACGTCCCCGACGCCGGTGCGTTCATCGAGGACGTGCGCCTCGCGCTGTACGCGTCGAAGGTCGTCGCGTACTCGCAGGGCTTCGACCAGATCGCCGCGGCCAGCGAGCAGTTCGGGTGGGACATCGACCGCGGCGCGATGGCGCGCATCTGGCGCGGCGGCTGCATCATCCGCGCCAAGTTCCTCGACCGCATCACGCAGGCGTACGAGCGTGACGCGCACCTGCCGTTGCTGCTGGCCGACCCGTACTTCACGGCGGCCGTCGCCAACGGCGTGGCCGCGTGGCGGCGCGTCGTGTCGGCCGCGGCCGCGCACGGCGTGCCGACGCCGGCGTTCTCGTCGTCGCTCGCCTACTACGACGGCGTGCGGGCCGAGCGCCTGCCGGCGAACCTCATCCAGGCGCAGCGCGACTTCTTCGGCGCGCACACCTACCGCCGCACCGACCGCGAGGGCACGTTCCACACGGACTGGTCGGGCGACCGCTCCGAGCAGACCTGGTGAGCCGCCGCACGGGGGCCCAGGTGCCCGTCGCCCGGCTCCAGCCCGTGATCCTCGGCGGCGACGTCGGCGCGTACAGCCTCGCGCGGACGTTCCACGAGGCGTACGGCGTGCGCTCCGTCGTCGTGTCGACCGTGTCGACCGGGCTCGTGCGGCACTCGAGGATCCTCGAGAACGTCGTCGAGCCCGGCATCGACGACGGCCCGACGGTCGTGCGTCGGCTGCGCGACGTCGCGGCGCGGTTCGCCGACCGGCACCTCGTGCTGCTCGGCAGCGCCGACTGGCTGGTCCGGACGATCGTCGAGAACCGTGCCGAGCTCGAGGACCTGTACACGATCCCGTACGTGGACGTCGCGACGCTCGACCGCGTGACCGACAAGGTGCTGTTCGGCGAGCTGTGCGCCGAGCTCGGCATCGACCACCCCGCGACGGTCGTGCACGACGTGCAGGGCGGCGGCACGCCCGACACGTCGGGCCTGCGGTTCCCGGTCATCGCGAAGGCCGCGGACACCGCCGCCTACCACCTGGTCGAGTTCCCGGGGAAGAAGAAGGTCTTCACGGTCGACACGCCGGCCGAGCTCGCGGAGCTGCTGGGACGCGTGCAGGCCTCGGGGTACCGGGGCAGCTTCGTCGTGCAGGACCTCATCCCGGGCGACGACTCGGGCATGCGGATCCTCACGTGCTACTCGGACGCGAGCGGGAAGGTGCGGTTCTCCGCGTTCGGGCACGTGCTGCTCGAGGAGCACACGCCCGGTGCGCTGGGCAACCCCGCCGGCATCATCACCGGTCACGACGAGCAGATCGTCGCGCAGGCCACGCGGCTCCTGGAGCACCTGGGCTGGACCGGGTACGCGAACTTCGACCTCAAGCACGACCCGCGCGACGGTCGCACCGTGTTCTTCGAGCTCAACCCGCGCCTCGGGCGGTCGAACTTCTACATCACCGCCGGCGGGCGCAACACCGCAGAGCTGTACGTGCGCGAGCACGTGCAGGGGCTCGACCCGCTGCCCGACGGCGCCGCCGACCACCTCACCGAGCCGCACCTGTACACGGTGCTGCCGCGGTGGCTGCTGCGCCGTTACGTGGCCGACCCGGCGCTGCGCGCCCGCACGCGTGCGCTCGGCCGGGCCCGGCGGGTGACGAACCCGCTGTGGTACCGCGCCGAGACCGACCCCCGGCGCCTCGCGTATCTTGCGGTCGCGCAGGCCAACCAGGTGCGCAAGTACCGCCGGTACTACCCGACGGGCGACGCGTGAGCCCGGCCCCGCACGACCCGGCGGCCCCCGCGGGGGCCGCCGGACGGGTCGAGGTCGGCGTCATCGGCGGCGTCGGCCCCGCGGCGACCGTGTGCTTCCTCGACCTGGTCGTGCGGCACACTTCGGCCGACCGCGACCAGGACCACGTCGACCTCGTCGTGCTGCAGCACGCCTCGATCCCGGACCGCACCGCGTACATCCTCGGGCGGTCCGACGAGGACCCCGGCCCGGTGATGGCGGCCGACGCGCGCCGCCTGGAGCGGCTGGGCGTCGGCTTCGTCGTCGTCCCGTGCAACACCGCGCACCACTTCACGGACGAGGTCGCGGCCGCCGTGGACGTGCCCGTGCTGAGCATCGTCGACGAGACGGCCGACGAGGTCGCCGCCCGCCCGGGCACCGCCCGCGTCGGGGTGCTCGCCACGAGCGGCACGCTCGCCGCACGCGTCTACCAGCGTGCGCTCGAGGCCCGCGGGCTCGAGCCCGTCGTGCCGGACGACGCCGACCAGGACGTCGTCATGGGCATCATCTACGACCAGGTGAAGGCCGGACGGCCGGCCGACGTCGCGGCGCTGCACGCCGTGGCCGACCGGCTCGGGGCCCGCGGCGCGGACGTCGTGGTGCTCGGCTGCACCGAGCTGTCCGTGGTCGCCGCGGAGCACGACCTGCTCGCCGACGCGCGGTACGTCGACTCGCTCGACGTGCTCGCGCGCCGCACGGTCGAGCGCGCGGGCTATCCGCTGCGCTGACGCGCGCGGGCGGTCCGCCGCGCCGACCGGTGCGTCGCGCGCCCGGCCGGGCGCGCGACGCGGGTCAGCCCAGCTCGCTCGTGCCCGAGTACAGGTGCAGCACGGGCACGTGCAGCTCGTCGCGCGCGCGGGACGCCCAGTCGGTGTGGAACGTGTCCTCGACCATGTGCGGGTACGTCACGACGACGACCTCGCGCACGCCGCCGCCGGCGACCGCGCCGCGCAGCGCGGGCAGCGGGTCGTCCTCGGTGATCTCGCCGGTCGCCTCGCGGCCCGCGGCGACGAACTCCGCGACGCTGCCCTCGACCTGCTGGGCCGCGGTCTGGCGCGCCTGCGTGCGGCTCGGCTCGTGGCCGGTCGCGCGCTCCCACGCCTCCTTGAGCTCGCCCATGCTCAGCGCGTCGATGATCCACGGCACGAGCGGACGGTCGGTGTCGGCGGGCACGAGCACGCGGTAGGCCAGGGTCTCGTCGGCGTGCAGGTCGACGATGTGCTGGACGTCGGAGGCGGCGAGCGTGTCCTCGGTGAGGACGAGGATGGTGTCGGTCACGCCCCCGAGCCTACGGCCGCGCGCAGGTCCCAGCAGGTCAGCAGCGTGCCGTCCGGCGCGTGGAGCACGTGCCGCAGGTGCGCGGGGCGCGGCGGCGCGAGCCAGGGTGCGCCGTGCACGACGCGCGGAGCGGGCCCGGCGACGAGCGTCGGCGACGTGGTCAGGCACAGCTCGTCGACGACGTCGGCCACGAGCAGGTCGCCCAGCAGGCCCGGACCGCCCTCGGCGAGCACGCGCGTCAGGCCGCGGGCCCGCAGCGCCGTGACGGCCGCGGGCAGGTCGGGGGAGTCGGGGTCGTCGTGGCCCGGCACGACGAGCGTGCGGTCGGGCCCCACGAGGTCGCGGGCGCGCGCGGCGCCGGCGGCGCCCGTGACGACGAGGGGCGGTCGCGCACCGGTCGCGAGGTCCGCGGGCACGTCGCCGCGGCGCGTCACGACCGCGAGCTCGACGACCTCCGGCAGGCCGGCCGCCGTGCGGGCCGCGCGCAGGTGGTCCGCGACCGGCAGCTCGCGGTAGCCCTCGGCGCGCACCGTCCCGGCGCCGACGAGGACGACGTCGGCCAGCGCGCGCAGCACCGCGAACACCCGCGCGTCGGCGGGCGTGCCGAGCGAGCCCGAGCGGTCGTCGCCGCCCGTCGCGGCGCCGTCGACCGACGCGACCATGTTGGCGCGCACGTGCGGCGCGTCGCGCACGAGCAGCGCGACGAGCTCCGCCTCGCCCGGCACGGGCGCGAGGGTGCGCCGGTCGGTCACAGGCACGAGCACGTCGAGCGGGACGTCGGGGGGCGTGGGCTCCGGCACGCGGCCAGGTTACGAGCGGCCGAGCGTCGCGGCGAGCGCGGCCACGTCGCCCACGACGACGACCGCGGGGTTGCGCACGCCGACCTCCCGGGCGCGGTCGGCGATCGTCGCGGCCGTGCCGAGCGTCGTGCGCTGCGTCGGCAGCGTGCCGTCCTCCACCACCGCGACCGGCGTCGTGGCCGCGAGGCCGTGACCGACGAGCCGGTCCATGTGCTCACCGAGCCGCCCGACGCCCATGAGCAGCACGAGCGTGCCGCGCAGCCGCGCGAGCGTCTCCCAGTCGGTGTCGGCGTCGTGCGCCGACACGACCGTCACCTGGCGCGCGAGGTCCCGGTGCGTCACCGGCACGCCCGCGGCGCCCGGCACCGCGATCGCGCTCGTGACGCCCGGCACGACCTCGACGTCCACCCCGGCGGCGAGGCACGCCGCGAGCTCCTCGCCACCACGTCCGAGCACGAACGGGTCGCCGCCCTTGAGCCGCACGACGCGCTGCCCGGCCCGCGCGCGCTCGACGAGCAGCCGGTTGATCTCGTCCTGCGTGAGCGTGTGCGCGTGGGGCGCCTTGCCCGCCTCGACGACCTCGACGCCCGGCTCGAGCTCGTCGAGCAGCGCGCGCGGCGCGAGCCGGTCGACCACCACGACGTCGGCCTCGGCGAGCGCCCGGCGTCCACGGGTCGTGATGAGCCCCGGGTCGCCGGGACCGCCGCCGACGAGCGCCACGTGACCCGCGCCCGCGCGGTGCCGGCGCACCGGCAGCGCGCCCGTGTCCAGCAGGGTCTGCAGGGCCGCGCGCAGCGCGAGCGCCCGGCGCGGGTCGCCCCCCGCCGACACGGCGACCGTCACGTCGTCCGCGCGTGCGACCGCCGGGGTCCAGGCGGTCGACGACGCCGCGTCGTCGGCGCGGACGCACCACGTGCGTGCGGCCTCGGCATCGGCGGACACGGTCGCGTCGGTGCGCGGGTCGCCGGTCGCGGTGTGCACGAGCCACGCACCGTCCAGGTCGCCGGGCGCGTACTCGCGCGCGAGCCACGTGACGGCGCCGGCGGCCGCGAGGTCCGCGAGGTCCTCGCACAGCGCGGGCGCCACCACGCGGACCGCACCCCCGTCCGTCAGCAGCGAGCGCACGCGGCGGGCCGCGACCGGACCACCGCCGACGACCACGACCAGCCGCCCGGTGACGTCCAGCAGCAGCGGGTGGCGCGGGCTCATATCCCGGCCCCCGCGAGCCAGTCGTCGTCGCGCTCGTCCGGGCGCACGGGCGCCAGCCGGTCCAGCAGGGTCGGTCCGACCATGCCCGCCGCGAGGGTCGAGCCGTCCGTCGGGTCGACGAGGAGGAAGCCCCCCGTGCGCCGGTGCGTCGCGTAGTCGTCAAGCACGACGGGCTCCGCCAGGCGCAGCCGCACACGCCCGATCGCGTTCAGCCCGAGCGACCGCGGCGCGGCCTCGCTCGACGTGTCGGTCGCGTCGATCGTGCGCACGGTGTCGACCGGGTCCCACTGCTCGACGGTCAGCGTGTCGACGTCGAGCCGCGCGTCGACCTCGCGCAGCAGCCCCCGCACCGTGCGGGTGCCGATGCGCACGTGCACGCGGGCACCCGGCACCGACCTGCGCTCCGTGAGCCAGCAGACCGTGCCGAGCAGGTCCTGACCCGTCGGCACGGCCTCGTCGGCGGGGACCAGGACGTCGCCGCGCGCGACGTCGACGTCGTCGGCGAGGCGCACGGTGACCGACCGCGGGGCCTCCGCCGCCGCCAGCGGGCCGTCGAACGTGTCGATGCCGACCACGCGGCTGGTGCGCCCGGACGGCAGCACGCGGACCGCGTCACCCACGCGCACGACGCCCGACGCGACCTTGCCCGCGTACCCGCGGTAGTCGGGGTGCTCGGGCGTGCGCGGCCGGATCACGTACTGCACGGGCAGGCGCAGCGGCTCGGTGCTCGCGTCGCGCGCGACCGGGACCGCCTCGAGCAGCTCGAGCAGCGTCGGGCCGTCGTACCAGGGCGTGCGTGCCGACCGCTCGACGACGTTGTCGCCCTCGAGCGCCGACAACGGCACCGCGTGCACCTCGGGCAGCCCGAGCACGCGCGCGTGGTCGGCGAACTCGCGCGCGATCGACCGGAACGTCGCGGCGTCGAAGCCGACCAGGTCCATCTTGTTGACCGCGAGCACGACGTGCGGCACGCCCAGCAGCGCCGTCAGCGCGGCGTGCCGACGCGTCTGCTCCAGGACGCCCTTGCGCGCGTCGACCAGCACGATCGCGAGCTCGGCCGTCGACGCGCCCGTGACCATGTTGCGCGTGTACTGCACGTGCCCCGGGGTGTCCGCCAGCACGAACGCGCGGCGCGCGGTCGAGAAGTAGCGGTACGCGACGTCGATCGTGATGCCCTGCTCGCGCTCGGCGCGCAGGCCGTCGGTCAGCAGCGCGAGGTCGACCGCGCCGCCGTCGCCGCCGCGTGCCGCGGTCGCGCGCTCGACGGCGGAGAGCTGGTCGGCCAGCACCGACTTGGTGTCGTAGAGCAGTCGCCCGATGAGCGTGCTCTTGCCGTCGTCGACCGACCCCGCGGTCGCCAGGCGCAGCAGGTCGCGGCGGGCGTGCCCGTCGTCGACACCGGGTGCCGGTGCGTCGAGGACGTCGGCGGGTGCGTGCGTGCCCATCAGAAGTACCCCTCGCGCTTGCGGTCCTCCATGGCGGCCTCGGAGGCCCGGTCGTCCGCGCGGGTGGCCCCGCGCTCGGTGAGGCGGCTCGCGGCGACCTCGGCGATGACGTCGGCGACGGTCGCCGCGGTCGAGTCGACCGCACCCGTGCAGCTCATGTCGCCGACCGTGCGGTACCGCACGCGGCGCCGCTCGACCGGCTCGTCGGGGCGCGGCCCGCCCCAGTCGCCCGCGGTCAGCCACATGCCGTCGCGCGCGAAGACGTCCCTCTCGTGCGTGTAGTAGATCGACGGCAGGTCGATCCGCTCGCGCTCGACGTACCGCCACACGTCGAGCTCGGTCCAGTTCGACAGCGGGAAGACGCGCACGTGCTCGCCCGGCCCGTGGCGGCCGTTGTAGAGGTCCCACAGCTCGGGACGCTGACGGCGCGGGTCCCACTGCCCGAACTCGTCGCGCAGCGAGAACACGCGTTCCTTGGCGCGCGCCTTCTCCTCGTCGCGCCGCCCGCCGCCGAACACGGCGTCGAACCGGTGCGCCGTGATCGCGTCGAGCAGCGGCACGGTCTGCAGCGGGTTGCGCGAGCCGCCCGGCCGCTCCACGACCCGGCCGTCGTCGATCGCGTCCTGCACGCTCGCAACCACGAGCCGCAGGCCGAGCTCCGCGACGGTGCGGTCGCGGTACTCGATGACCTCGGGGAAGTTGTGCCCGGTGTCGACGTGCATGACCGGGAACGGCACGGGCGCGGGCCAGAACGCCTTGCGCGCGAGGTGCAGCATGACGATCGAGTCCTTGCCGCCCGAGAACAGCAGGACGGGGCGCTCGAACTCGCCCGCGACCTCGCGCATCACGTGGACGCCCTCGGACTCGAGCGCGTCGAGCTGCGTGAGCCGGGCCGGCGTCGTGGCCGGCTGGGAGGTGGTCGTCGTCGTCATGTGTGCAGCCCGCATTCCGTCTTGTTCCTGCCCGCCCAGCGCCCCGCGCGCGGGTCCTCGCCCGGTGCCACCGCGCGCGTGCACGGCGCGCACCCGATCGACGCGTACCCCAGCTCGCGCAGCGGGTTGAGCACCACGTGGTGCTCGGCGACGTACGCGTCGACGTCGTCCGCGGTCCACGCGGCGAGCGGGTTGAGCTTGACCTTGCCGCGCCGCGCGTCCCACCCGACGACCGCGATGTCGGTGCGCGTCGGCGCGTCCTCGCGGCGCATGCCCGTGATCCACGCGGCGTACGGTGCGAGGCCGCGCTCGAGCGGCTCGACCTTGCGCAGCGCGCAGCACAGGTCCGGGTCGCGGTCGTGCAGCCGCGGGCCGTGCTCGGCGTCCTGCTCGGCGACGGTCCGCAGCGGCAGCACGGTGCGCAGCCGCACGTCGGTGAACGCCGCGTAGTAGTCGCGCGTGCCGATGGTCTCGGCGAAGTGGTAGCCCGTGTCGAGGAAGATCACGTCGATGCCCGGCGCGGCCTTGGCGGCGAGGTCGACGAGGACCTCGTCGCCCATCGACGACGCCAGCACGAGGTCGTCGCCGAACGTGTCCCGCGCCCAGCGCAGCACGTCGACCGGGTGGGCGCCCTCGAGCTCGTGGCCCGCACGCTCGGCCAGCGCGCGCAGCTCGTCGGCCGACAGGCCCGCGGCCGCCGGCGCGCTCACCGCGCCACCAGCCCGACGAAGCGCAGCGCGAACGCCCGCGCGCACGTGCGGCACTCCCACTGCCCGTGGGTCTCGCCCGCGGGCCACAGGTCCTCGCCCGCGCAGAACGGGCAGTAGTACGGCACCGCGCGCTGCCCGGCGTCGCTCGCGCTCATCGCAGGTCCTCCTCGTCCGCCCGCTGCACCCACTGCGCGAACAGCTCGCCCTCGGTGCGCTGCTCGTCGAACCGGCGCGTGACGCGCTCGACGTAGTCGGGGAGCTCCGCGGCCGGCACGCGCAGGCCGCGCAGCGTCTTGCCCAGGCCGCTGGTCAGGCCCAGCCCGCCCCCGAGGTGCACCTGGTAGCCCTCCTCGCCGCCCGCGAGCGCGCCCTTGAGGCCGATGTCGGCGGTCTGGATGCGCGCGCACGAGTTGGGGCAGCCGTTGAGGTTGATCGTGATCGGCTGGTCGAACGTCGGCAGCCGGTCCTCGAGCTCGCCGATCAGCGTCGCCGCGCGGCCCTTGGTCTCGACGATCGCGAGCTTGCAGAACTCGATGCCGGTGCACGCGAGCGTCCCGCGCCGGAACGTCGACGCGGTCCGGACGTGCAGGCCCAGTGACTCGAGCCCGTCGACGAGCGCGTCCACGCGGCCGGCCTCGACGTCGAGCACGACGAGCTTCTGCTCGGTCGTCAGCTGCACACGGTCGGACCCGGCTTCCTCGACGAGGTCGGCCAGCGCCGTGAGCACCGGCCCGGACACGCGGCCGACCGTCGGGGCGGCGCCGACGTAGAACCGGCCGTCCTTCTGCGGGTGCACGCCGACGTGGTCGCGGCGTCCCGTCGGCGGGGGCGGCGGCTCGGGGCCGTCGGGCAGCGCGTACCCGAGGTACTCGGTCTCGAGCACCTGCCGGAACAGCGCGGTGCCCCAGTCGGCGAGCAGGAACTTCAGGCGGGCGCGCGTGCGCAGCCGGCGGTAGCCGTAGTCGCGGAAGATCCCGGCGACGCCGGCCCAGACCTCGGGCACGCGCTCGAGCGTGACGAACGCGCCGAGACGCTTGCCGAGCATGGGGTTGGTCGACAGCGCGCCGCCGACCCACAGGTCGAAGCCGGGGCCGAGCTCGGGGTGCACGACGCCCACGAACGCCACGTCGTTGATCTCGTGCGCGACGTCGTGGTGCGGCGACCCGCTGATGGCGGTCTTGAACTTGCGCGGCAGGTTCGAGAACGCCGGGTCGCCGATGTAGCGCTCGCGGATCGCGGTCACGGCGGGCGTGCCGTCGACGATCTCGTCGGCCGCGACCCCGGCGACGGGCGAGCCGAGGATGACGCGAGGCACGTCGCCGCACGCCTCCTGCGTGGTCAGCCCGACCGACTCCAGGCGTCGCCAGATCTCGGGGACGTCCTCGATCCGGATCCAGTGCAGCTGGACGTTCTGCCGGTCGGTGATGTCGGCGGTGTCGCGCCCGAACTCCTGCGAGATCCCGGCCACGGTCCGCAGCTGCGCGAGCGTGAGGGTGCCGCCGTCGCAGCGCACGCGCAGCATGAAGTACTCGTCGTCGAGCTCGTGCGGCTCGAGCGTCGCCGTGCGCCCGCCGTCGATGCCGGGGCGGCGCTGGGTGTACAGACCCCACCAGCGCATCCGGCCGCGCAGGTCGTCGGGCGGGATCGAGGCGAAGCCCTCGAGCGCGTAGACGGTCTCGATGCGGTGGCGCACGTGCAGGCCGTCGTCCTCCTGCTTGAGGCGCTCGTTGGCGTTGAGCGGTTCACGCTGGTCGAACGCCCACTGGCCCTCGGGGCGCTTGGACGGCTCGGCGAGCCGTGGGGTGGTCGTGGTCTGCGCCATGGGGCGCACCTCCGGGGATGCCGGGGCACGTGCTCACGCGTCCGCGCACGACCGTCGGCGGTCGTACGGTTCGGGCGCGGACACGCGCCCGAGAGGGACGGGGCGGGTCAGCGGGTCCGCGGACAGCACGTGAACGGGACCGTGGGGGCGCAACAGCGCCGACACGCACAGGCGGTCCCGAGGAGGTTCACGTGACGAGGGTGACACGTGTCATGACGGCCAGTCAGCAGGTGTCCGGATCGCGAGACATGTGTTCAAGGAGTGGACGGTCGTCCAGGCTCGCCGGGTCGGGCGCGGGGTTCGGCCCGGCCACGCGCCCGCCGCGGACGTGGGACGTATCCTCGACCCTCGTGACGACCGACGAGCCAGCGGGGGCGTCGGCCGCGCCGTCGCTCACCGCGCGCCACCCCCGCGTGCCTGCCGACCGGCTCCTGGCCGAGCTCGCGCCGCCCCGGCACTTCGCGCACGAGTCGTTCGACACGTACCGCCCCGACGTCGCGCACCCGTCGCAGCGGCGCGCGCTGGACCGGCTGCGCGAGGTCGCCGACGCCCTCGCCGCGCCCGCCCGTGCGGGCCGCTGGTGGCGCCGGGCGGCCGCACCCGCGGCGCCGGCCGTGTACCTCGACGGGGGGTTCGGTGTCGGCAAGACCCACCTGCTCGCGTCGCTCGCGCACGCCGTCGGGCTCGAGCGCACCGTGTACGGCACGTTCGTCGAGCTCACCAACCTCGTCGGGGCGCTGGGGTTCGCGCCGACGGTCGACGCGCTCGCCGCGCACCGCCTGGTCTGCATCGACGAGTTCGAGCTCGACGACCCCGGCGACACGGTGCTCATGTCGCGCCTGCTGCGCGAGCTGGCCGACCGCGGCGTGGCGCTCGCCGCGACGTCCAACACGCTGCCCGGCGCGCTGGGAGAGGGGCGCTTCGCCGCCGAGGACTTCCTGCGCGAGATCCAGGCCCTCGCGGCGCGCTTCGAGGTGCTGCGCATCGACGGCGACGACCACCGGCACCGGACCGTCAGCACGCACGCCGCCCGCCTCGACGACGCGGCGGTCCGCGCCGCGGTCGCGGCGAGGCCGGGTGCCACGATCGACGGCTTCGACGCGCTGCTCGACCACCTCGCGACCGTGCACCCGAGCCGCTACGGCGCGCTGCTCGACGGCGTGCCCCTCGTCGGGCTCACCGGGGTCCACCAGGTCGACCGGCAGGACGTCGCGCTGCGGCTGGTCGTGCTGGTCGACCGGCTCTACGACCGCGACGTGCCGGTCGTGCTCGCGGGTGACGACGCCGACCTGTTCACCGACGCCATGCTCGCGGGCGGCTACCGCAAGAAGTACGCCCGCGCGCTGTCGCGGCTCGCGGCGCTCACGGTGCAGGGCGCCGCGACGACCGCGGCGCCGTAGCCGCGCCTGACGGACCTGCAGGTCCCGTCGCGCGCGCCGGGGCCCGTGGCGGCATGGTCGCCCGGCGCCCGGCGCCCGGCGCCCGGCGCCCGGCGCGCGGCGCGCGGCGCGTTCTGCGGGTTCTCGTACGGGGCGTGGAATGTGCTGCCCGCACGCGACCAGGATTCCTCGGCGCGCGGAATGGTGCACGCCTGGCGTGGCCCGCCCGTCGTGCGACAACGGCCCAGCACAGGCCCCTCTTGGACGGATGTTCTCGACGGTCGTCCGTGACGCTTGTCCAGCGTCGGCGTTTGCTCGGGCATTTATCGACATGCTGTCGATATGAATCAAGAAATGTCTTCCGCCTTGTGCCGGCGCGTGATCGGCGTATCGTCGGGATCTCTCCCGTGGTGCGGGAGAACACGCAGGGGGAAGGTCGAAACCGACCATGCAAATGACATCACGAGAACGTCAGGAGCTGTTCGTCCACGCCGTGGCGCGACGGACGCGGCCGTGCCCGCCGGGCCGCGGGCGGCGCAGGCGCGCAGGGCCCGCACCGCGCGCGGGGACCGCGGCCCGGGGCGTCGGCGTGCGCGCGTCGTGCACCCGGCGCGTCCCGGCATGACGTGGGCACCCCGCCCAGCACGGTGCTGGTGGCCGGTCACGAGAGCGCGGGCGGCGCCGACCTCGAGCAGCTGAGCGCGCTGCTCCCGCAGAGCGTGGTCGCCGCGCCGGGCGGGCCCCTGGCGCGTGCCGTGCAGCGGGCGCTCACCGGGTCGCAGACCGTCGCGGTGCTGCCCATGACGTGGGGCCGCGACCCGACGACCGTGGCTGAGACCGCGCGGACGCTGCGGTGGACCGTCGAGGCCCACGGCGTGCCTGGTCGGGTCGCGCTCTGCCGGCCGTTCGGGTCGCCCGACCACCTCGTCGCCCTGCTGCGCGGGATCGCCGTGCGGACGGCCGCCGACCACCGGCGCGCGGGGATGGTGATCGGCGCGGCGCGCGCGGACCCGCGCGACGACGCCGAGCTGCACCGCTGCGCGCACCTGGTGCGCACGCACGGGACCGGCCTGGAGATCGGCGTCGCGTGCCTGGCGTCGTCGCCGGACCTGGCCCGGGCCGTCGACCGGACGCGTCGCCTCGGTGCGCGGCACGTGGTCGTCGCGCCGGCGGGCTTCGCGACGGCGTGCCCCGGTGTCGACGAGCTCGAGGACGTCGAGTTCTCCGGACCGCTGCTGTCGCCGGCCGTCGCCCTGCGGATCGTGCAGCACCGGACCTGCGCCGCGGCGTCGGCGCTTGCGCGGGGGGACGACGGCCTCGCCGCCGTGCTCGACACCGACCCGCAGGGCAAGGACGCGCGCCCGCACGGCCCGGGACGGAACGGCGGCACCGCCCGCACGGCGCACCTCCAGCACGGACCCCGGCCGGCCGCGCGCGACTGAGGTCCACCGGTGACGACCCGCGACGCCGTCACGGGCGCACGCGACCAGGTCCGCCGGCGTACGACGGTGACGCGCCGTCAGCAGCCGCGGCGGCCGCGGGACCCGGACCGACCTCGAGTCGCGCGGTGCAGGCACAGGACGACGACCAGGACGAGGAGGACGCACATGCACGACGACGTGCTGCGCATCGGGATCGGCGGAGCGGTCGGGGCGGGCAAGACCGCGCTCGTGGCGGCGCTCGTGCCCCGGCTCATCGCGGCCGGACGACACCCCGCCGTGGTGACGAACGACACCTACACCCAGGAGGACGCGCGCCACCTGCGCCGCCAGCTCGCGGGCGTGCTCGATCCTCGACGCGTCGTCGGGGTCGAGACCGGCGCGAGCCCGCACGCCGCGGTGCGGGACGACCCGACGGTGAACCTGCTGGCGGGCGCCGCTCTGCTCGAGCGGTTCCCCGACGTCGACACGCTGCTCTACGAGTCCGTCGGGGGAGACCTCACGTTCACGTTCTCGCCGGTGCTCGCCGACGTGGCCGTCTTCGTGCTCGACACCTCGGAGGGTGACGCCACGCCGCGCAAGCGCGGGCCGGCGGTCACCGCCTCGGACGTCCTCGTCATCAACAAGATCGACATCGCCGCGTACGTCCGGACCGATCTCGACGTCATGTGGGCGGACGCGCGTCGCGTGCGCGCGGGCCGCCCCGTGCGGCTCACCAACTCCCTGACGGGGGAGGGCGTGGACGACCTGCAGGACACGATCCTCGCGCTGTGGGGCGAGCGGGCGGGAGCGCTGGTGCCGTGAGCGACCAGCGCACGCCGGCCGCCGCCGAGCCCGGCCACCTCGCCTCCCGGTACGACACGCGCCGCGGGGCGCCCGGGGCACGATCGTGAGCGAGGCGCCGCAGGGGGGCGCCGTCGCTCACCGGGGTGGGGCGGGGCGCCGGGAGGGGGCGTCCCGCCCCACGCGCCGCGCGGCGCACGTCGAGCCCGCGGCCCGAC
>NZ_BCRB01000080.1 GCF_001552375.1 Cellulomonas iranensis NBRC 101100 = JCM 18110
GGCGGCGCGCGCGGCGCGACGGCCGCGGCACGAGGCGCGCGCCGGCGACGCCGAGCATCGCGGGCACGAGCGTGATCGAGATGAGCACCGCGACGCCGACGGCCATCGCGCCGGCGACGCCCATGACGCCGAGGAAGGGGATGCCCGCGACCGACAGGCCGACGAGCGCGATCATGACCGTGAGGCCCGCGAAGATGACGGCGGAACCGGCGGTGGCGTTGGAGCGTGCCGCGGCCTCGTCCGGTGGCAGGCCGGTCGCGAGCAGCTCGCGGTGGCGCGACACGATGAACAGCGCGTAGTCGATGCCGACCGCGAGCCCGAGCATGAGCGACAGCAGCGGCGTCGTGCTCGTGACCGACGTGAACGCCGCCGCGACCAGCACGAGGATCGTCGAGATGCCGACGCCGAGCAGCGCGTTGAGCAGCGGCATGCCTGCGGCGGCGAACGAGCCGAGCGTGAGCAGGAGCACGACGAACGCGACGACGACGCCGAGCGCCTCGGTGATGCTCAGGCCGGGGAACTCCTGCGAGAACAGCTGCCCGCCGATGGTCGCGTCGTAGCCGTCGGGCAGGGCGGCCGCGAGGTCGTCGGTGAGCGCCCGCAGCTCGTCCTTGACGTCGGCGCCGATCGCGACGCCCTCGCCGCGCAGCGACAGGACCATGATCGCGGCCTCGCCGTCGTCGCTCGTCTCGGACGCCCCGGGCGTCGTGGTGTCGAACGGCGAGACGGCGGACGTGACGCCCTGGACGTCGGCGAACCGCTGCGCGGCGTCGTCGACGGCGGCGACGACCGCGGGGTCGTCGACCTGGCCGCCGTCGGTGCCCACCACGAGGACCTGCGCGGTGGTGCCCGCCGCCTCGGGGAACGTCGCGGCGAGCCGGTCGAGCGCGGCCTGCGACTCGGTGCCGGGGATCGTCACGGAGTTGTCGAGCTTGCCGCCGAGCAGCACGGCGCCGGCGCCGAGCAGGACCAGCACGGCCAGCCAGGCGCCGATGACGGCACGGCGGCGCGCGTACGCGGCGCGGCCGAGGCGGTAGAGCGCAGAGGACACGGCTGCTCCAGGGTCGGTGGGTGCGGGGGAGGACGGCGGCGTCCGGCGACGCGGCGCACGAGATGCGACGCGCTTCGATACGAGACTGTATGCGATACGGGACCGTATGCGATACACGACTGTATCCAAGCGCTAGGATCGACGCCGGACCTGTGAGAGCCCGACGACCCCACGACGCCCCGGGAGGTGGCCCATGACCGACGCACCCGTCGACGTCGCCGCCGACCCGGCCGTGTCGCGCCGCCGGCAGCACACCCGCGAGCGCCTGCTCGACGCCGCGTTCGGCCTGTTCGCCGAGGAGGGCGTCGACGCGACGTCCATCGAGGCCGTGTGCGAGCGCGCGGGCTTCACGCGCGGCGCGTTCTACTCCAACTTCGAGAGCAAGCACGAGCTGCTGCTCGCGCTCGCGGCCCGCGAGCACCGCCGCCGCATCGCCGAGCTGCGCGACGCGCTCGCGGTCGCGCAGGCCACGTGCGCCGCGGGTGCCGAGCTCGACCTGCAGGACATCTCGTCGTTCCTCGAGATCCTGCTCGAGCGCATCTCGCACGACCGGCGGTGGCGCGTCATCAACGCCGAGCTCACGCTGCTCGCGATGCGGCACCCCGAGATCGCGCGCCGGCACCACGACCTCGACCGGCAGATGTCGGACGAGGTCGCCGACGAGATCGAGCTGCTCATGCCACGCCTCGGCCGGCGCCTCGTGCTGCCCGCCCGCCAGCTGCTGCGGCTGCTCGCGGCCGGCTACATGGCGGACCTCGAGGCCGCCGACCTGTCGGCCGACCCCGAGCCCGCGGTCCGCGCGCGCGCCGACGCGGCCGCGTGGCTGCCGATCGTCGCGGACCGGCTGACCGAGCCCCTCTGACCCCGCGGGCCGTCCGTCGTCTTCCAGGCTCGGCGTGCCCTGCGCGGGCCGAGGGGCGCGCCGCCGGGCGTCAGGGCGGGTAGGCCGCCGCCAGTGCCGCGTGCCGTGCGCGCGTGAGCGGGACCACGACGCCGTGCTTGGTGTCGGGCGGCAGCGAGAACCCCGGCACCTCGCGCCAGTCGCCCGACGCGAGGTCGTCGGTGCGCAGCGCGAGGTAGCCCTGCGGCCGCACGGAGTACTGGTCGACCCACAGGTACCACGTGCCGTCGCGGTGGTCGCGGAAGACCAGCGGCGCCTCGACGTGCGCGTACCGGTCGTCGGCGAGCCGCGCGGCGACGACCTCGAAGTCGTCGGCGTCGAGCGCCGAGCCCGCCTCGTGGAACAGCCTGAGCGAGCCGGGCGCGTCGGCGTCCTGCTTGGAGAAGCGGTGCACGCGCCCGTCGGGCGCGAGCGCGGCGGGCACCACGGTCGTGTCGATGACGCCCGTGCCGTGGTCGATGAGCACGCGCGCGGGGGTGACGGTACGGAAGTCGCGCGTGCGGGCCACGAGCACGCGCGGGTACGACGCCGCGGCGTGGTGCACGTCGTCGGGCGGGTACAGCGACGACGAGAACGTCACCGCGAACTCGCGCGTCGCCGGGTCGTACGTCGCCTCGGGGGCCCACGCCATGCCCGCCTCGGGCGGCGCGACCTCGAGCAGCCAGGGGTCCGACCAGTGCACGAGGTCGGTCGAGCGCCACACCACGAGGCTGCGGCTGCCGTGCCGCGTCCACGCGTCCCACCCCGCGTCGTCGCCGCCGTAGATGCGCAGGTCCGTCGCGAGCAGGAACCACTCGCCGTCGCCAGCGACGAGGTGCGGGTCGCGCACGCCCGTCGTGCCCAGCGTCGACGTCAGGACGGGGCGGCCGCCGTTGGCGCGGTACCAGCGCAGCGGGTCGTCGCCCTCGGACAACGAGAAGTAGATGCGCTCGCCGTACCCGTCGGGGTCCTCGACGTGGTGCACCAGCAGGTAGCCGTACGGCTCGTCCACCAGGGCCTCCGGGGTGACTGGATCGCGCTCTCGCGGGTCAAGAGGGGCGGGCCGCCCTCCCCGGGGTGGGGAGGGCGGCCGGATCGTCGTCGACGACCGTGGTCAGACGACCGTCGCGGTGCCCGACAGCGCGGTCCAGGACTCGGGCGCGAGGCGCACGGTCGTGGTGCCGGTCGCGCTCGCGGTCACGGGGGCCGCGTCGAGCGTCGTCACGTGCTCGGCCGTGACCTTCGCGGCGTGCGCGGGGCCGTGCACGGCGGGCTCGTGGTCGGCCGTGACCTGCGTGCCGCCGCCCAGCGTGAGCGCGACGCCGGGGTGGCGCAGCTCGACCTCGACGGCCTCGGCGGTGCGGTTGACGAGGAACACGCCGAGCTCGCCGGCGTCGGGCTCGCCCGCCCACGTGACCGCGGCGGTGACCGTCGGGACGTCGCCGTGGCGCGCCGTCGTGTACGTCGGGGCCTGCACGCGCACGTCGAGCACGTCGCCCTGCGCGAGGCGCGTCGTGGCCGCGAACGGGTGGTAGGTGGGCTGCTTCCACGCCTCGCCGCCCGGCTCGGTCATGATCGGCGCGATGACGTTGACGAGCTGCGCGAGGCACGCGACGGGCACGCGGTCCGCGTGGTTGAGCAGCGTGACCATGAGGTCGCCCAGGACCACGGCGTCGAGGCCCGAGTAGACGTCCTCGATGATGCGCGCGGGCTGGTGCTGCAGCGGCAGGTTCGACTCGCCCGGGAACCGCGTCTCGAGGTACCAGACGTTCCACTCGTCGAACGAGATGGTGATCTGCTTGTCCGAGCGCTTGCGCGCGCCGACGGCGTCGGCCGACGCGACGACGCGGCGGATGAAGCGGTCCATGCTGGTCCCGGAGCCGAGGAACGACGCGCGGTCGCCGTCGTGCTCCTCGTAGTACGCGTGCATCGAGATGTGGTCGACCAGGTCGTACGTGTACGACAGGACGGTCTGCTCCCACTCGCCGAACGTGTCCATGGTCATGGACGACGACCCGCACGCGACGAGCTCGATGGTCGGGTCGACGAGCTTCATGGCCTTGCCGGCCTCGGCGGCGAGCTTGCCGTACTCGTGCGCGTCCTTGTGGCCGATCTGCCACGGGCCGTCCATCTCGTTGCCGAGGCACCACAGCTTCACGCCGTACGGCTCGGTGCGGCCGTTGGCGATGCGCAGGTCGGCCCAGCGCGAGCCGGCGACGCCGTTGCAGTACTCGACGAGCGCCGCGGCCTCGGCGACGCCGCGCGTGCCCAGGTTGACGGCCATCATGGGCTCGATGCCCTCGCGCTCGGCCCACTGCAGGAACTCGTCGGTGCCGATGAGGTTGGGCTCGACCGTGCGCCACGCGAGGTCGATGAACGGCTTGCGCTGCTCGACGGGCCCGACGCCGTCCTCCCACACGTAGTTGGAGACGAAGTTGCCGCCCGGGTAGCGCACCACGGTGACGCCGAGCTCGCGCGTGAGGTCGGCGACGTCGCGGCGGAAGCCGTGCTCGTCGGCGGTCGCGTGGTCGGGCTCGTAGATGCCCGTGTAGACCGCGCGGCCGAGGTGCTCGACGAACGAGCCGAAGAGGCGGCGGTCGAGCGTGCCGGTGCGGAAGTCGGGGTGCAGCAGGACGGTGGCGTGCGCGGTCATCGGTGCTCCGGGGTCGGTCCGCGGCGCCGACGCACGGGTGCTCGGGGCGCGCGGGATTTCACAACGTTGTAAACCCGCCCAGCATACCCGCCCCGGGCACCCGCCCACCGGGACCCGCGCGGAACCGTTCCGGCGTCGGAACTGGCCAGAGAGGTGACCAGCTCCGACGGCTCGCCGCCGAGACGTGACTGGTTCCGCGGCGCCCGCCGGCACCGGGCGGTTCAGGGGCGGGGTGGTGGCGTCAGGATCTGGTGGCGGGCGGTCGTGACGGCCGTCAGGAGGTCGCGCTCCGACTCGGTGTGACGGCGCAGGTCGGCACGGCCCGACAGGGCCTGCTGCCGCAGGAACGCGAGCGACGTCGCGTCGCGCTGGAACCGGCGCATCGCGTCCGCCGCCGCCGGACCACCCGTGCGGGCCGCCCAGCCGACGGCTGTGCTGCGCCGCGGCAGCGACGCGAGCATCTCGACCTCGTGCGGCGCGAACCACCCGGCGTAGCCGTACTCGGTGAGGCGGCGCCGGATCACCTCGGACTCCTGACGGCGCAGCCACACCGCGATCCCGACGACCCCCGCGAACAGCGGCACCTGCACGACCGCGAACACCGCGAGGTACGCGTCGCCCGCCGCGAGGTTGGTGGCGTTCCACAGCGCGTGGCCGATCATCGCGGCGAGCAGACCGAGCGGGAGCAGCCACCACGCCGCCCCCCGGTGCCGCGACCGGGCCGCGAGCCCCAGCGCCGCGCCCGTGCACGCCGTGAACAGCAGGTGCGCGAACGGCGTCGCGAGACCGCGCATGACGAACGTGCCGGCCAGCGCCTCGCCCGCACGCCCGAAGTACAGGACGTTCTCGGTGAACGCGAAGCCCGCCGCGACGACCCCCGCGTACACGATCCCGTCGACCACGCCGTCGAAGTAGCGCCGCCGCGCGAGGAACAGCACGAGGACGCCCGCGCCCTTGGCGGCCTCCTCGACGATCGGCGCCGACACCAGGGCGGCCGCACCGGCGCCGGCCTGCAGGTCGCCCGTCGCGCTGGCGACCGTCCACAGCGTCAGGTTGTTGACGACGAGCGACACGAGCACCGCGACACCCGCGCCCCACAGCAGCCCGAACGCGAGCGCGCCGAGCGGCTCGGGCTCCCAGCGGTCGAGCCACCGGATGCCGGCCAGCACCACCGCGAGGGGCACGAGCGCGAGCACCGTCCCGACGACGCCCGCCGCGACGCCGACCTCCACGAGCACGAGCCCGAGCGCGGCGAGCGCGCCGACCGCGAGCAGTGCGACGAGCAGCAGCCCGAGCACGTCGCGGGTCGTGGTGCTGCGCCGCGGGGGCACCCACTGCGGCGGGACCGCCCCGGGCGGTGCGGCCGGGCGCGAGGGGTCGTGGAGGCTCACGCGCACACACTAGGGGCGGCGCGGTGCGCGCGGCTCGACGCGTGCCGGGCCCGCCGCCCGTCGCGACGCGGTCGACGCTGCGCTCACGGCACGTCGTCGTCCCGGTAGGTGCGCGGGACCGCGGCGGCGACCCGGCTCACGACCTCGTAGGGGATCGTCCCGGCGCTCGCGGCCCAGTGCGCGGCCGTGGGCACGCCGCCGGCCCCGGGCGGGCCGAAGAGCGTCACGACGTCCCCGGGGGCGTCGCCGGCCCCGGGCCCGAGGTCGACGACGAGCTGGTCCATGCAGATCCGCCCGACCACCCGGGCCGCACGACCGTTGACGTGCACGCGCGCCGGGCCGCGACCGTCGGTCGACGCGTGTCTGGGCACGCCGTCGGCGTAGCCGAGCGGGACGAGCCCGAGCGAGGTGCGTCGCGCGGTCCGGTGCTCGCTGCCGTACGACACCGGGGTCCCTGCCGGCACCGGGCGCACCGCCGCGAGGCGGCTGCGCAGCGTCATGGCGGGCGTCAGCATGCTTGCGCGCGGGTCGCTGGGCGGCAGCGGCGACAGGCCGTAGACGGCGAGGCCCGGGCGCACGAGGTCGTAGTGCAGGCGCGGGTCCGTGAGCGTGCCTGCCGACGCGGCGACGTGCCGCAGCGGGACCTCGATCCCCACGCCTCGCAGCACGTCGGTCGCGTCCTCGAACCGCGCGACCTGGTCGTGGGTCGCGGGGTGCCCTGGGGTGTCCGCGCACGCGAGGTGCGTCCACAGGCCGACGACCTCGACGTGACCGGCTGCGGCCAGGGACGCGGCGCGGCGGGCGAGCGACGCGAGCTGGTCGGCGCCGACGCCGTTGCGGCCCATGCCCGTGTCGACCTTGAGGTGGACGCGCGCGACCCTGCCGGTGTCCCGCGCGGCGGCGGCGACCTCCTCGAGCGCCCACGGTGCGCCCACGGACACGTCGACCTCGGCGGCGAGCAGGCGCGCGAAGGGGGCGCCGGGGGTGTGCAGCCAGGTCAGGACGTGGGCGTCGGCGGGGCGCAGCTCGGTGCGCAGGAGCAACGCGTCGGACGCCCGGGCGACGCCGAACCACGTGGTGCCCGCGGCGAGCGCGGCGCGGGCGACGGGGAGCAGGCCGTGCCCGTAGGCGTCGGCCTTGAGGACTGCCATGACCTGGGCTCGGCCGGCCGCGGTACCCAGGACGCGCAGGTTGTGGCGGATCGCTGCGAGGTCGACGACGGCTGCCGACTCCGGCTCGTCGTCGCCGGTCGGCGGGGTCGTGCTCGGGGTCCGGGTCGTGGTAGCGACGTCAGCGGCGGTCACGTGTCGCCTCCGGCCAGTACACGCTGTCGGGGACAGCCCGGGCGCCGAAGATCGCCTGCCCGACGCGCACGCACGTGGCACCCTCCTCGACGGCGATCTCGAAGTCGCCCGACATGCCCATGGACAGCTCGCCCGCGCCGACGAGGTCCGGGTCGGTGTCGCGTGCGCGGTCCCGCAGGGTCCGGAGCAACGCGAAGCACTCGCGGACCCGCGCGGGGTCGTCGCTCAGGACGGCCAGCGTCATGAGGCCGCGCACCCGCAGGCGCGGGTAGGCGGGCAGCGCGGCGAGGAACGCGGGCAGCTCGGCGGGCGGCATGCCGAACTTCGAGTCCTCGGCCGACGTGTTGACCTGGACGTAGACGTCGAGCGTCCGGTCGGCGGACGCGAGCCGCCGGTCGAGGGCCTCGGCGACGCGCAGCCGGTCGAGGGCCTGGAGCTCGGACGCCCAGGCGGCGACGTCGCGCGCCTTGTTGGTCTGCAGGTGGCCGATCACCGACCAGCGGACGTCGAGGTCCGCGAGGGCGTGGCGCTTGCGCGCGGCCTCCTGGACCTTGTTCTCGCCGAGCTCGCGGCACCCCGCCTGCACGGCGAGGCGGAGGCGGTCCTCGGGGACGGTCTTGCTGACGGGCAGGAGCCGGACCTCGTCGGGGGACCGCCCGGCGCGCTCGGCCGCGGCGGCGATGCGGGACCGCACGCGGGCGACGGCGCGGCCCAGGCCGCCGACGTCGTGCGCCGTCGGGTAGCGCTCCGCGGGCGTCACGGCGGCGATGTTTGGCATAGGCCAAACGCTAACATAGGCTCAGGCTGAACCGGGAGGTGCCGCGTGGACGTGACGATCGACGGCCGGACGGCGGGCGACATCGCCGCGAGCGTGCGCGCGCTCGTCGACGGCGGAGCGCTCGCCCCGGGCGACCCGCTGCCCCCCGTGCGGACGCTCGCCGCGCAGCTCGGCGTCAACCGCAACACCGTGGTCGCCGCGTACCGGCAGCTCGCCCAGGCCGGTGCGGTCGTCACGCGCGGGCGGGCCGGCACCCGCGTCGCCGGCGCCGACCACCTGCCCGAGGAGGGCTTCGCGCGGGACACCGTGCTGCGCGACGTCGGCAGCGGCAACCCCGACCCGCGGCTGCTCCCCGACCCGGCCGCCGTGCGCGTGCCGCCCGCGGCGCCCGTCCTCTACGGGCAGTCGACGCTCGACCCCGCGCTCGCCACCTGGGCCACCGACCACGTCACGGCGGACTGCCCGCGCGAGCTGCGCGTCTCGGTGACCGGCGGCGCCGTCGACGGCGTCGAGCGGCTGCTCGCCACGACCCTCGCGCCGGGGGACCTCGTCGCGCTCGAGGACCCGTGCTACCTCACGAGCATCAGCACGGTCCGGCGGGCCGGCTACCTGCCGGTCCCCGTGACCGTCGACGCGGAGGGCATGACCGTCGACGGGCTGCGCGCCGCGCTGACGGCCGGGGCCCGTGCGGTCGTCTGCACGCCGCGCGCCCACAACCCCACGGGCGCGAGCCTGAGCGAGCGGCGGGCCGCCGCGCTGCGCCGCGTCCTCGCGCCGCACCCGAACGTCCTCGTCGTCGAGGACGACCACTTCTCGCTGCTGTCCCGGTCGCCGTACCGCAGCGTCGTCGGCCCGCGGCACGCCCGGTGGGCGGTCGTGCGCTCGGTCTCGAAGTTCCTCGGGCCCGACCTGCGGCTCGCCTACGTCGCGTCCGACCCCGAGACCGCCGAGCGCCTCGCCGCGCGGCTCGGCCCCGGCACCACGTGGGTCAGCCACCTGCTGCAGCGCACGGCCGCGGCGCTGCTCACGGACCCCGCGACGCACGACCTGCTCGCCAGGGCGCGCGACCGCTACGCGCACCGCAACGCGGCCTTCGTCGACCTGCTCGCCTCCCGCGCCCTCGCCGCGACGGCGCCGGACGGCCTCAACGTGTGGGTCGCGCTGCCCGCCCCGTCGTCCGACGTGACCGCGCGGCTCATGCGCCGCGGGTGGCTCGCGCGCGACGGCGCGGACTTCGCGCTCGAGCGCCGCGTCCCGCGCGCTCCCCACCTGCGGCTGACCGTCCACGACCTCGACGACGACGACGCGGTCCGGCTCGCCGACGACCTCGCCGCCGCGACGCGACCCGCGGGCCGGCCCTCCCGCTGAGCCGGGGACCTCCCGCGTCCCTGCGTGCCCGCCGGGGAGGACCCAGGTCTCGCCGGCGCCCGCGTCCGGCGTCGTAGGGTGACCGCGGCCCGTGCTCAGGTCGCCGGGCCACGACGACGGGGTGGTGGCATGAACGAGGTCGAGCGCGAGGTCCGGGCACGGATGCGCGCCCAGGGGCTCTACAACGACGAGGGCCCGGGGCTCGAGGCGCTGGTCGAGGAGCGGCAGCGCGCCAAGGAGCTCACGTGGCGCTTCAACATGATGAACCCGACGGACGTCGCGGGCCGCCAGGCGCTCGCGCGCGAGCTGTTCGGACCCATGGGCGAGCGCGTGTGGATCGAGGCGCCGCTGCAGGTGTCGTACGGGTACAACGTGTCGTTCGGCGACGACGTGTTCGTCAACGTGGGCTTCACGCTCGTCGACGACATCGAGGTGACGATCGGCTCGCGCGTGATGATCGCGCCGAACGTGACGATCACCGTCACGGGCCACCCGGTGCACCCGCAGCTGCGCGCGGAGATGGAGCAGTTCTCGGCGCCCGTCGTCATCGAGGACGACGTGTGGCTCGGCGCCCACGTCGTCGTGCTGCCGGGCGTGACGATCGGCGCCGGCTCGATCGTCGCGGCGGGCAGCGTCGTGACGAAGAACGTGCCGGCGGGCGTCGTCGTGGGCGGCGTGCCCGCGCGCGTGCTGCGCCCGATCACCGACGCGGACCGTGAGTTCGCCTACCGCGCGCCGGGCACGCTGGCCTGACGGGGGGCGCCCGCGCGGGCGCCCGGCCCCGGGTCGGGCGCCCGCGCCGCGGGTCTGCGGGCGGCGCGCCGGTCGAGCTCGGCGTTGACGACCCCGCCGGTGAGGATGACGATCGCCGACACCCACAGCCACAGCACCGCCGCGAGCAGCGCGCCCAGCACCTGCGCGGCGACCTGCACGAGCCGCCCGCCGTCGACGTCGGGGGCCGACGGCCCCGCGACCTGCAGGTAGACCGCGAACGCGGCGGCCACGAGCACCAGACCGACGGTGCCGACGAGCGCACCGGGCACGGCCCGGCGCCACGTGGTGCCGCGCGGCAGGTTCGGCCCGTAGCGGTACAGCAGCGTCAGGTAGGCGCCCGCGACGAGCACGACGACGGGCCAGCGTGCGAGCGCCCACACCGTGCCGAACGCGTCGCCCAGCCCGAGGCGCTGCGCGATCTCGTCGCCACCGCCCAGCAGCGGCCCGACGACGACGAGCACGAGCACCGTGACCAGCGTGACGAGCCCCCCGAGCGCCAGCGCGAGCCCCAGCACGACCTGCGCGACGACGCCGCGCCGCTCGGGCACCGTGTAGGCGTCGTCGAGCGCGCGGATCGCCGCGCGGAACATGCGGCTCGCGAGCCACAGCGTCAGCAGCACCGACCCGATCGCGAACCCCGTGCGCTCCTCGCGCAGCAGACCGCGTACCAGCGGGACGAGCGCCTCCTGCGCGACGTCGTCGGCCAGCACGTGCGACACGGCCCCGACCACGGCGTCCTCGACCTGCGCGACGCGCTCGGGGTCGGTGAGTCGCTCGAGGTACCCGAGCGACGCGCCCAGCGCGGTGACGAGCGGCACGGCCGAGATGAGCGCGAAGTACGTCATCTCGGCGGCCAGGCCCGTGATGCGCACGTCGACGACGCGGCGCACGCACCGCACGACGAACGGCAGCACGTCGAGCCGACCGACCCGCACGGGGTGCCGGTGGGCCCACGCCTCCACGCGGTCGAGCGCGGTGCGCCCGTCGCGCCCGGGCAGCCGCGCGAGCACGTGCGGGACGGCGTGCGCGACGCCCAGCACCGCGGCCGGGGCGACCACCGCGACGGCGACGAGCACGAGCCACGCGGGTGCGCGCTCGGCCGTGGCCGCCGCGACCGCACCCCACGCGGCCAGGCCCGCCGTGAGCGCCACCAGCGTCGTCGTGGACACCGCGAGCGCCGACGCCGCGGCCGACGCGCGCCGGCACGCGGCCGCCCCCAGCACCGCGAGCGCGGCGACGGCGACGAGCAGCACGGGGTCTCCGGGAGGGTCGGGGGCGTCCCGGCATCGTAGGCGTGGCGGGGTGCGTGGGCGTGCGCGGCGTGCGCCGTGCCGCGTCGGACGGGCGCCCGGGGCCGGACGCGCACCGCCCCGGTGACCAGAGGGGTGGTCACCGGGGCGGTGGGTGCGCGGCGCGGGCCGCGCGGTGCGGAGCCCGTCAGCCCCGCAGGCGGGCCCGACGTCGCAGGGCCACGGCCGCCGCTCCGCCGAGGACGAGCGCGAGCCCGACCCCGAGCGCGACGCCGACGTTCGCTCCGGTCGTCGCGAGCGGCCGCGAGGCGCTCGTCGGCGTGGTCGTGCCGGTCGAGCCGCCGTCCGTCGACCCGCCGGCGGACCCCCCACCGGTCGAGCCGCCGTCCGTCCCGCCCGCCGCGGTGACCGTGAGCGTGGCCGGCGCCGAGTACGCGCCGCCGAACTCGTTGGCCGCGTAGACGCGGAACTGCGCGCCTGAGTCGGCCAGGCGGGCCGGCACGGTGAGCGTGGTGCCGTCGGCGAGCGCCGCGGCGCGCGCCGTGCTCACCGTGCGCGCGTCACCGCTCGCGTCGGCGACGTCGGTCCACGTGCCGTCCACGAGCTGCTGCCACGTCACCGACGGCGCCGGGGACCCCGTGACCGCGACGGTGAACGTCGCGTCGGTGCCGTCGACGGCCGTGGTGTCGGCCGGGTCGGTCGTGACCCACGCGACGGCCCCCGCGTCGGAGCGGTCGCCGGCCTGCTGGTCGGCGACGAACGACGCGACCCACGACAGCGCCGAGTTCCAGTTGACCGTGATCTCGTTGGTCGACCAGGACTGGATGTTGTCGACGTAGCAGAGCTGCGGCGCGCACATGTGCTCCGGGTTGTACAGACCCTGGATGATCGGGTCCCACGTGCCGACGTCCGAGTTGGGGCCGCCGGCCACCGACCCGCGGGGCGGGTTGGGCAGCGACTCGGTGAGGGAGTGCGAGAACCACCGGCTGTGCTGGTTCTTCGAGAACACCGTGCCGTAGCCCGTGACGTACGACTGGTTGAGCGCGTTGCGGCCCATCAGGTAGTCCATGGACTCGACGACGGCGTCGGCGAACCGCTGGTCGCTCGTGAGGTCGAACGCCGTGCCGAGCACCACCTGGTTGTTGAGGACCGCGGAGTTCGAGCCCCACTCGTACACGCCGTCGGCGTTGCCCGAGTAGGCCGTGCCGAACGGCTCGGCGGCCTGCCGCGACAGGTACAGCTCGGCGCCGTCGACGACGGACTGCCGGATCGCGGTGCGGCCCGGGATCGCGGACTCGACCGTGGCGAGGTCCATGCGGCCCAGCGCCGCGACGTCGCCCCAGAAGAAGCCGCCCTTCGTGAACAGGTCGGCCGTGTGGTACTCGTTCGCGAGCACCGCGTCCTGGTAGACCTGCTCACCCGTGGTCAGGTAGAGCTCGGCGGCGGCCCAGTAGAACTCGTCCTGGACCTCGTCGTCGTCGTACGGGCCGCCGCCCGGGCTGGGGTCGGCGTTGGGGGCCGGCTGCAGCAGGTCGGGGTGCGCGACGGCCGCGTCGTACGCCACGCGGCCCGCGGCGAGCAGGTCGGCGGCGAACTCGGGGTCGTACTGCTCCCACAGGCGTGCGCCCTGCGCCGCGACGGCCGCGAAGTTGAGCGTCGCCGCGGTCGACGGGCGGTGCAGCCGGCGGGGCTGCGGGTCGTCGGCGGGCAGCAGCGGCAGGCCCGTCCAGTCCACGTCGTGCACCTTGTGGTGGACCATGCCGGCGAGCGGCTGCCCGGCCGGCACCTGCATGCGCATCATCCACTCGAGCTCCCAGCGGGCCTCGTCCAGCGGGTCCGGGACGCCGTTGGTCTGCTCGTCGCGCGGGATGTCGAGGCTGCCGTCGCCGAGCGGCGCGGCGTCACCCGTGGGTGAGGTCAGCGCGCGCTCGTACGTGCTGAGCACCTGCGCGACCGCGATGCCGCCGTTGACGACGTACTTGCCGTGGTCGCCGGCGTCGTACCAGCCGCCGACCACGTCGAGCGTGTAGTCGCACGTCCAGTCGCCGTAGAGGCCCTGCGCCTCCTCGGGCGTGATGCAGGGGACCGCGTAGTCGCCCTGGTTGGGCGTCGCGTCGCCCGGGCGGCCGACGTGGCCGGCCTCGCGGCTGTACGCCTCGTCGCCCATGATCGAGCCGTCGATCGCGATGCCGCTGCGGGCAGGGTAGAAGTAGTTCAGCGCGTCGTGGCGCAGGTCCTGGTAGAGGTCCGCGCCGATGGCGAACGGGTGGCTCGTGTCGTCGTCGGCCGTGAGCGTGTAGGTGCCCGGGGTCGTGACGTCGTCGAACTCGATCTCGTGCACGTTGACGCCGGCGGTCGGGTCGACGCCGCGGGGCGTCGTCGTCCCGGACGCCACGACGGTCGACCCGGAGGTCAGCCGCCACTCGACGGGGTCGGTCGCCTCGGTGACGAGCGTCGCGCGCTTGGGGCCCGCGGGCAGGTAGCCGACCTGGTTGACGCGCACGCGGGGCCCGGTCTCGGGCTCGTAGGCGGGCGGCGCCTCGGTGGTCTCGACGAACGACACGTCGTTGACGCAGAACGTGTACGGCGTCGCGCGGCGGCCGAGCTCGACCTGGATCCGGCCGAACGCCGCGGCGGGGTCGGCGCTGAAGGACGCGTTGGCCGTGAACGGGAACGTGAAGGTGCGCGGCTCGGACGTGAGCGACGCGCTCGCGTCGAGCACGCGGTGCCACGGGTCGCCGTACTGGCCGACGAGCACGTTGACGTCGGTCGACGCGTCGCCCGCGCCGGGCACGTACGCCGTGAGCTCGAGCACGTAGTTGCGGCCCTCGGTGACCTCGACGTACTTGCGCTCGAGGCCGGCCTCGTAGGCGGCCGCGTAGCCGCCGCGCAGGTCGATGCAGGCGCCCTGGCCGTCGGCGCTCGCGCGGGCCGTGCCTGCACCGGCGCCGGGGGCGTCGTAGAGGTCGAAGTCGCCGGTGTCGCCGCCCGCGAACGAGTGGACGATGCGCGTGCCCGACGTCATCGAGAAGTTGTCGACGCAGAACGTGTAGGGCGCCGCCTGGCCGCCCATCTGGAACGAGATCTGCCCGGTGCCCGTGGTCCAGTCGTCGGCGACCGGCGAGTCGGGGTTGCCGGGCCGCGTGGGCCAGTCGGCGGGCGTGAACGTGAACTCGACGCGCTGCGGCGTGTCGGTGCCGTCGAGCACGACCTGGTGGCCGAACGCCGCGGGGTACCCGAGGCCGCCCTGCATCGGGATCGTGACGGGCGCCGACGCGCGTGCGTCGAACGAGACGGTGTACGTGGTGCCGCGGTCGTACGTCACGTCGTCGTGCTGGAGCGCGCTGTCCCACGGGTTGACGCCGCCCTCGGCGGTCGCGCACAGCTCGCCGTCCGTGACGCCGGAGGTGACCGTCCCGGCGTTCGCGTACGAGATCCAGCCCTGCGCGTCGCCGTCGGCGAAGTCGTGCACGCCGGAGACGGGGGCTCCGGTCGCGGTCGACGCGAGCGCGGGCAGCAGGAGCAGGGCGGCCGACGTGGCGCCGGCGAGCCATCGGGTGCGCCGCCGTCGGCGCGGGGCGTGAGAGGGAACCACGGTGTCTCCGGGGGGACGTGCGCTCCGGCGGGCGGCGCGCGGGCTGGTCGGGCGGGCGGACTGCGAACTGCGGACTGGAAGCGCTTCCACGCTCCGGCGGACGGGGCGACCTGGTCGCCGGGCGGTGGGTCAGGGGGCGGTCGGGGGTGGTGCTTCGCGGTCGCGGCGAGCGGGGCGTGCGGTGCCGGGTGGCATCGGGACCCCCTCGTCGCGGGCCGGCGGCGGCGTCGCAGCGGTGCGGGCGCCGAGCCGGTCGGACTGGACGCGCTTCCAGTCCGGTTCCCGATGGTCTGACGCCGGCCGTCGGCGTGTCAAGGTCGTCGCGCTGCTCATCACCCTGACGGGCGGTGGTGCGCGCGCACGTCGTGACAGGGAGCGCTGCCCGTCGTGACGGGTGCGCGACGCGTCCGGTGGTAGCCTCGCGCCGACCACCACGCCGCGAGGGGGCACCGATGACAGGGCGGACCGGACGGGCTCCGACCCTCGACGAGGTGGCCGAGCGGGCCGGCGTCTCACGGTCGGCGGCGTCGCGCGTCATCAACAACGCGAACCACGTCAGCCCCGCCACCCGGCGCGCCGTCGAGCGGGCCGTCCGTGACCTGGGGTACGTGCCCAACGTGACGGCCCAGGCGCTCGCGCGGCAGCGCGTCGGCGCCGTCGTCCTCGCCGCGTCGCACGACAACGCCGAGCTGTTCGGCGACCCGTTCTTCGGTCAGGTCATCGTCGGCGTGACGTCCGCGCTCGAGAACACCGACCTCGACCTCAAGCTCCTGCTGTGCCACTCGGAGCGGGGCCACGACCGCGTGCGTCGCATGCTGCGGCGGCCGCGCGCGGACGGCGTCATGGTCATGGCGCTGCGGGGTGACGACCCGCTGCAGCGCATGGTCGAGGAGTCCGGGCTGCCGGCCGTGTACGGCGGCCGTCCGCTGCACGGGCAGCCCGCGTGGTACGTCGACGTCGACAACCGCGGGGGCGGCCGGAGCGCCGCCGAGCACCTCGTGGGCCTGGGGCGACGGCGGGTCGCGTCGATCGCGGGGCCCACCGACTCGCACGCGGCCGTCGCGCGGCAGGACGGCGTGGCCGACGCGCTGTCGGCGGCGCGCCTCGACCCGACGCTCGTCGAGCACGCCGACTTCACGCGCGACGGCGGTGCGCGCGCCATGGAGCGGCTCCTCGAGCGGGCCCCCGACCTCGACGCGGTCGCGGTCGCGTCGGACAACATGGCGGTCGGCGCCGTCCAGGTGCTCCGGCGCGGCGGGCGCCGCGTCCCGCAGGACGTGGCCGTCGTCGGGTACGACGACCTCCCGGTCGCGCAGCTGGCCCAGCCCGCGCTGACCACCGTGCAGCAGCCGATCCGCGCGCTCGGGTACGAGATGGCGCGCCTGCTGCTCGCGGTCGTGGCGGGCGAGGAGCCGAGCTCGCTGCTGCTGCCGACGCGCCTGGTGGTGCGCGACTCGGCGCCCGTCGCCGTGCCCGCGCACGGGGCGTGACGCGGGCGGCGTCCACCGCGACGTCAATGCTCAGCATGCTGAGGGATTCGGCCGTAGCCTGGGCGCCATGACGTCCGACCATCCCGACGCCCCGCCGGCCCGGCCCGCGCAGGTCCGCCCCGCGCGCCGGGCCGCCCACCCCTCCGGCCACCGCGCGGGGCTCGCCGTCCGCGCGCTCGTCGGCCTCGCGCTCGTCGCCGCACCCGCGTGGGTCGCGGCGACCGCCGGGGGAGTCGTCGTCCACCAGCACGCGAGCCTCGGCGTGCTCCTCGTGTCGTCCGCCGTCGCGGGCGTGTGCGTGCTGCTGCGGGTCGTCGCGCTCGCGCGCCGCCCGCCGCGGCCGGGGCGCC
>NZ_BCRB01000081.1 GCF_001552375.1 Cellulomonas iranensis NBRC 101100 = JCM 18110
ACCCGCCCCGCGCGGGCTCCGCCCCCGCGACCTCCCGCCACCTCCGCCGCACCTGTTCCTCGACGGACAGCGGTACGGACCACGGACACCGGCACGCACCTGTCCGTCGACCCGTACCGCTGTCCGTCGGCGTGGGTGGGGTGTGCGCGGGCGGAGGTGCTGGTGTCCGCGCGGACCGCCGCCCGGCGGGCTTCGTGGTCGGCCGGTGCGGGGCGGGCGCGTGCGGTCCGCCCCGGCCGCGGGCACAGTGGGGTCGATGACGACGGAGCGACCGGGCGACGGCACGCGACGGGCGCCGGGCGCCGAGCCGGCGACGGTCCGCGCGACCGGGCGTGCGACGACGCGGGGTCCGGTGCGCGGCGCGGTCTCGCTGCTCGTGGCGGTCGCGCTCGCGGGCTGCGGGGCCGGCGGCTCCGCACCGACGGCGGACGTCACGGCGAGCGGGTCGGTGACGCCCACGCCGACACCGTCCGTGACGCCCTCGTCGACCCCGTCCGACGCCCCGGCCCCGGCCGTGCGCGACGTGCCGACGGTCGAGGTCACGTCCGTGCAGGACGTCGTCACCGGTCTCGACGTGCCGTGGGGCCTGGCCTTCCTGCCGGACGGGCGTGCGCTCGTGACGCTGCGCGACGCGGCACGGCTCGTGCTGGTCGGCGCGGACGGTGCGGTGACCGACGTGACCGGTCCGGGTGCCGACGAGGTCGCGGCGACCGTCGTGCCGCGCGGCGAGGGCGGTCTGCTCGGCGTCGCGGTCGTCCCCGGCGACGCCGCGCCCGGAGGTCCCGTCGACGTCGTGCTGTACGCGACGGCCGCGCAGGACAACCGGGTCCTGCGCGCGACGCTCGACGGCGCGACGCTCGGACCGGTCCGCACCGTGCTCGACGGCATCCCGAAGGGCGCGAACCACAACGGCGGGCGGCTCGCGTTCGGGCCCGACGGGTACCTGTACGTGACGACGGGCGACACGTACCGGACGGCCCTGGCGCCCGACCCCGCGAGCCTGGGCGGCAAGGTGCTGCGCGTGACCGCCGACGGCGCGCCCGCGCCCGGCAACCCCGACCCCGGCTCGCCGGTGTGGACGCGGGGGCACCGCAACGTCCAGGGCATCGGCTGGGCGCCCGACGGCCGTGCCGTGGCGTCCGAGTTCGGGCAGGACACGTGGGACGAGCTCAACGTGCTGCACGCGGGCGGCGACTACGGCTGGCCGGGGGTCGAGGGGCGGGGCGGTGCCGCCGGCGGCGCCGTCGACCCCGTCGCGGTGTGGGCGACGTCGGACGCGTCGCCGTCGGGCCTGGCCGTCACCGACGAGGGCGTGTACCTCGCGGGGCTGCGCGGGCGCACGCTGTGGCGGGTACCGCTGCGGCCCGTCGACCCCGCGACCCTCGCCGACCCCGCCGCCGACGCGGCCGGGTTCGGCGAGCCGCAGGCGCTGCTCGCGGGCGAGCACGGGCGGCTCCGCGCGGTGGCGGTCGCGCCCGACGGGGCGCTGTGGGTGCTGACGAGCAACACCGACGGGCGCGGCGACCCGGCCGACGGCGACGACCGCGTGCTGCGCGTCACGGTCGGCTGAGGCCGCGACGCCAGGCCGCCCGACGTCCGGCCCGCGTCCGGCCCGCGGGAACCGCGTCGAGGACGACGGACCGCCCACCTAGGATCGACGCATGTCCCGCATCCTGTCGGCCGTCGCGTGGCCCTACGCGAACGGCCCCCGCCACATCGGTCACGTCGCCGGCTTCGGCATCCCCTCGGACGTCTTCAGCCGGTACATGCGCATGGCGGGGCACGACGTGCTCATGGTGTCGGGCACCGACGAGCACGGGACGCCGATCCTCGTGCAGGCGGACAAGGAGGGCGTGACCGCGCAGGAGCTCGCGGACCGCTACAACCGCGTCATCGTCGAGGACCTCACGCAGCTCGGCCTGTCGTACGACCTGTTCACGCGCACCACGACGCGCAACCACTACGCGGTCGTGCAGGAGATGTTCCGCACGGTGCACAAGAACGGCTACATGGTCGAGCGCACCACGATGGGCGCGGTCAGCCCGTCGACGGGCCGCACGCTGCCCGACCGCTACATCGAGGGCACGTGCCCCATCTGCGGGTACGACGGCGCGCGCGGCGACCAGTGCGACAACTGCGGCAACCAGCTCGACGCGATCGAGCTGAAGAACCCGCGCAGCCGCATCAACGGCGAGACGCCGAAGTTCGTCGAGTCGGAGCACTTCTTCCTCGACCTGCCGGCGTTCGTCGACGCGCTGGGGGACTGGCTGCGCACGCGCACCGAGTGGCGCCCGAACGTGCTGAAGTTCTCGCTCAACCTGCTGGACGACGTGCGTCCGCGCGCCATGACGCGCGACATCGACTGGGGCATCCCGGTGCCGCTCGACGGCTGGGAGCAGAACCCCAACAAGCGCCTGTACGTGTGGTTCGACGCGGTCATCGGGTACCTGTCCGCGTCGATCGAGTGGGCGCGCCGCACGGGCGACCCCGAGGCGTGGCGGCAGTTCTGGAACGACACGGACGCGCGCTCGTACTACTTCATGGGCAAGGACAACATCACGTTCCACTCGCAGATCTGGCCGGCCGAGCTGCTCGGCTACGCCGGTCGCGGGTCGAAGGGCGGCGCGCCCGGCCCGTACGGGCTGCTGAACCTGCCGACCGAGGTGGTCTCGAGCGAGTTCCTCAACGTCGAGGGCAAGCAGTTCTCGACGTCGCGCGGCCTCGTGATCCTGGTCCGCGACATGCTCGCGCGCTACCAGCCCGACGCGCTGCGCTACTACATCTCGGTGGCGGGCCCCGAGACGCAGGACGTCGACTTCACGTGGGCGGAGTTCAAGCGCCGCACGAACGACGAGCTGGTCGCGGGCTGGGGCAACCTGGTGAACCGCACCGCGAGCATGGTGCACAAGAACTTCGGCGAGATCCCGGCCCCCGGGCCGCGCCTGGCGGTCGACGAGGCGCTGACGGCGGAGATCACGACCGCGTTCGGGCGCGTCGGCGACCTCGTGGGCACGCACCGGCAGCGCCAGGCGCTGCAGGAGGCGATGCGCGTGGTCGGCGAGGCCAACCGCTACGTGTCCGAGACCGAGCCGTGGAAGCTGAGAGGCGACCGCGAGCGGCTCGCGACCGTCCTGCACACGACGACGCAGGCCGTGAGCGACCTCAACACGCTGCTCGCGCCGTTCCTGCCGCACAGCGCGCAGGCCGTGCACGAGGCGCTCGGCGGCACGGGCACGTTCTCGCCGCAGCCGCGGATCGAGGAGGTCACCGACCTCGACGACGACACGCGGCACTACCCGGTCATCACGGGCGACTACCGCTCGGTGCGGGGCACGTGGCAGCCGCGCGCGGTCGTGCCGGGCACCAAGGTCGACAAGCCGACGCCCGTGTTCACCAAGCTCGACGACGCGATCGTCGAGGAGGAGCTCGAGCGGCTCCGGCAGTCCTGACCCGGGACGCCTGACGTGGCACGCAAGCAGCGCGAACGCGGTTGGCCCCCGCCGCCCGAGCCCCTCCCGTCGCCCGTCGTCGACGACCACACGCACCTCGAGTCGGTCGTCGGCTGGCGCGCGGACGGCTGGGACCCGGCCGACGCCGCGGCGCACCCGGACCTCGCGGCGCACCTCGCGCGCGCGGCCGCGGTGGGCGTGCCGCGCATGGTGCAGGTCGGCTGCGACCTCGACGCGGTCGCGTGGACCGACGCGGTGGTGCGCGAGCACCCGGCGCTGCTCGGCGCGGTCGCGATCCACCCGAACGAGGCGGTGCTGCACGCGGGGGTCCGGGAGGTCGCGCCCGACGGCCTCGACCCCGACCCGCAGCCGCGGCACGACGTCCCGCTCGACGACGCGCTCGCGGCCGTCGCGGCGGTCGCGCGCGACAACCCGCGCGTGCGGGCGATCGGCGAGACGGGGCTCGACTTCTTCCGCGCCGGGCCGCGCGGGCGCGAGGTGCAGCGCGAGGCGTTCCGGGCGCACGTCGCGCTCGCCAAGGAGCTCGGGCTGGCGCTGCAGATCCACGACCGCGACGCGCACGACGACGTCGTCGACGTGCTGCGCCGCGACGGGGCCCCCGAGCGCACGGTGTTCCACTGCTTCTCGGGTGGCGTCGACCTCGCGCGCGTGTGCGCCGACGAGGGCTGGTTCTGCTCGTTCGCCGGCCCGGTGTCGTTCCCCGCCAACGAGGACCTGCGCGCGGCGCTGCGCGAGCTGCCCGCCTCGCTCGTGCTGGTCGAGACGGACGCGCCGTACCTCACGGTGCACCCCTTCCGCGGGCGACCCAACGCGCCGTACCTGCTGCCGGGCACCGTGCGCACGGTCGCCGAGGTCACGGGGCGCCCGCTGGCGGACGTGTGCGCGCAGGTCGGCGAGGTCGCGGCGCAGGTGTACGGGGCGTGGTGAGCCGGCACGCCGCTCGCGCGCGCGTGCGCCGGGGTGGTGGCGGGGGTCACGGATCGGTTACGGTCTGTCCGGCGCAGCCGCCGGACGTCTGTCAAGGACGGCCGGCCCGGTGCCGATGACCCTCCCAGGGCAGCGATCCCTCCCGCCGACCCGAAGGACACCGTGACCCGTCACGACCACGTGCCGGGGCGTCGCGCCACCGGCGTGCGCGCCCGGGCCGCACGCACCGCCGCGCAGGCCGTCGTCCTCGCGCTCGTCGCGGGCGGCACCAGCGCGTTCGCCGCGATGCACAAGGACGTGACGGTCGACGTCGACGGCGCCGAGGTGCAGGTCCAGACGTTCGGCCGGACCGTCGCGGACGTGCTCGCGGCCGGGCGCATCGACGTGGGCGACGGCGACCTGGTGGCGCCCGGGCTCCACGAGGCCGTGGGGCGCGACGGGCAGGTCGTGGTGCGGCACGGCCGCGAGATCGACGTCGAGGTCGACGGTGCGCCGCAGACGCTGTGGACCACCGCGCTGACCGTCGGCGAGGCCGTGGACGCGCTGGGGCTGCGCGAGGGCGTGCGGCTGTCGGCGTCGCGGTCGGACAGCCTCGGGCGCGACGTGCTGCGGGTGTCGACGCAGAAGACCGTGCACGTCGTGGTGGACGGCCAGGTGATCGACGGCGTGAGCAGCGGCGCGACGGTGCGGGACGCGCTCAAGGACGTCGGGCTGGTGCTCGAGGAGGGGGACCAGGTCTCGGTCCCGCTCGACGCTGCGGCCGTCGACGGGCTCGTCGTGCTCGTGACGCGCGCGGCGACGCAGGGCGAGACCGTGACCGAGGCCGTGCCGTTCGCGGTGCAGGAGGTCGAGGACCCGTCGCTGGTCAAGGGCAACCGTGTCGTCAAGAACGCGGGCCGCGCGGGCCTGCGCACCACGACCTACACGCTCGACGTGGTCGGTGGCGTCGTCGTGGGCCGCACGGTGGTCGCGTCGGTCATGACCACCGAGCCCGTCGACCAGGTGGTGCGGGTCGGCACGGCCGAGCTGCCGGACCCGTCGACCGTCGCGGTCGAGCCGGGGACGGCGCAGGCCCTCGCGAAGGACATGGCCGCGGCGCGCGGGTGGGGCGACGACCAGTTCGCGTGCCTCGTGTCGTTGTGGAACAAGGAGAGCGGCTGGCGCGTGACGGCCGAGAACCGCTCGTCGGGCGCCTACGGGATCCCGCAGGCGCTGCCGGGCAGCAAGATGGCGTCGGTCGCGGACGACTGGCGCACCAACGCGGCGACGCAGATCACGTGGGGTCTGGGGTACATCGCGGGCCGCTACGGCGACCCGTGCGGCGCGTGGTCGCACTCGAAGGCCAAGGGCTGGTACTGAGCCGGTGCCGACCGGCCGGTGAGGCGTCCCGGTCGGTGACGTGACCGGGGTCTCGTCGTGCGGGGGTTGGACGACAGGTCACAATTCCGTTACGGTCGCGTGTCACCTTTGATCGGTCCGCCCCTCCGCGGTCCGTGACCGGTGGCACCGACGGCCGTCCCTCACGGCCGCCGTGACCGCCGGATCGGGGAACCCCTCCGCGGCACGGACGCACGGCGCACCGGTGGTGCCCGTGGGCCCGCGCCGCTCCCCGTGCCCGGGCACAGCGACGGCTGGAGCCTCGTGCAGTTCTCGACCCGCCACACCGGTCCGACCCCGCCGACGGCCGACGCCGTCACGACCCCGCACCCCGACGCCGGACCGGACGAGGGTCCGACGCCCCGCACCGGGCTGCGCCGCCTCCGCTGGCCGTTCGTCGCCGCGGGCGCCGCGGTCCTCGTCCTCGCGGGCGGCGGCATCGCCGTCGCCAACGCCCACAAGACCGTCGCGCTCGACGTCGACGGCGACGTCACGCAGATCTCCACGTTCGCCGGCTCGGTCGAGGGCCTCCTCGACGCGCAGGGCGTCCAGCTCGGCGGCCGTGACACGGTGTCGCACACCGGTGCGCTCACGGACGGCGCCGAGATCGTCGTGCGCCACGCCAAGGAGATCGTCGTCCAGCTCGACGGCCAGGAGCAGCAGGTCTGGACGACCGCGCTCACGGCCGACGAGGCGCTCGAGACGCTCGCGACGCGTGCCGACACCGTCGCGCTCGTCGCGTCCCGCTCCGCCGAGCGCGCCGAGCTCCCGCTCGACCTCGTGCTCGACGGTCGCGCCGAGGTGCTCGTCGACGGCGGCGTGCTCGACGTCCCGGACGCCGACGCGAGCGTCGGCACCGTGCTCGACGAGCTCGGCGTGACGCTGCAGCCGCTCGACCGCGTGCGCGTGCAGCACGACGCGAACGGCGTCGTGCAGGTCGTCGTGCAGCGCGTCGTGGTGCAGGACGTCACGACGACGTCCGAGGTGCCCTTCACGTCGCGCACCGAGGACGACGCGTCGCAGTACACCGGCAAGAAGGTCGTCGCGCAGGCGGGCGTCCCCGGCGTGCGGACGGTCGTCGAGACCGTCACGACCGTCGACGGCGCCGAGGAGTCGCGCGTCCCGGTGTCCGACGACATCACGACGGCCCCCGTCGAGGAGGTCGTCAGGGTCGGCACGAAGCCGCGCCCGGCGCCCGCGCCGCGGCCCGCGAGCTCGGGGTCGACCTCGGGCACGGCCGGTCCGATCGCCGCGGGCGGCGACGCCGACTCGCTCAACTGGGCCGCGCTCGCGCGCTGCGAGTCGGGCGGTCGTGCCGACGCCGTGTCGTCGACCGGCAAGTACCACGGCCTCTACCAGTTCTCGGTCGCCACGTGGCAGGCCGTGGGCGGTGCGGGCCTGCCGTCGCAGGCGTCGGCCGACGAGCAGACGGCCCGCGCCAAGATGCTCTACAACCGCTCGGGCGCCGGGCAGTGGCCGCACTGCGGCAAGAACCTGTTCAGCTGACCCGCTGACACGTCGGCGAAGGGCGGTCCGGCACGTCTCCCCGACGTCCCGGACCGCCCTTCGCCGTCCCCGCCCCTGACCGCCACCCACCCACCGCCGCGGCCCACCGCCGTCCCCGGCCGCCGCACCGGCGCCGTCGAACGCGGCCTTGTGCCGGTGGTGGCGCCGCATGAGCGGCCGAACCCCGCACCGGGCGGGGAGGCGGCCGGGCGGGGAGGCGGCCGGGTGGGGAGGGGCCGGGTGGGGGAGAGGGGCGTGCCGTCGACGAGGGTCGCCCGTGCCGTCCGTCGTCGGACGCGGACCTCCACCCGGTGGCGGACCCCGGGAGCGGCCGGACCCTGAGCCGGTGGGGTGGCGTGCTCGCGGACCGGGCACGGGCCGTCGGTCGTTAGGCTCGGGGGTCATGTCGGCGATCGCCCTGCTCGGGCCTGCGGAGATCCGCGCGCTCGCGGAACGCGCGGGCGTGCGTCCCACCAAGACCCTCGGGCAGAACTTCCTGCTCGACGCCGGCACCGTCCGCAAGATCGTGCGGCAGGCCGACGTGCGCGCCGGCGAGCGCGTCGTCGAGGTCGGGCCCGGGCTCGGGTCGCTGACGCTCGGGCTGCTCGAGGCGGGCGCCGACGTCGTGGCCGTCGAGATCGACCCCGTGCTCGCGACCCTCCTGCCCGAGACGGTCGCGGCGCACGTCCCCGGCCTCACCGTCGGGGACGCGACGCAGGACGACGTGTCGCGCACCGTCGTGCTGCGCGACGGCGACGGCCGTGCGCGTCTCACGGTCGTCACGCAGGACGCGCTCACGGTCACGGCGCTGCCGGGCGAGCCGCCGTCCGCGCTCGTCGCGAACCTGCCGTACAACGTGTCCGTGCCCGTGCTGCTGACGTTCCTCGAGCGGTTCGGATCGCTCGAGCGGGGGCTGGTCATGGTGCAGGCCGAGGTCGCCGACCGGCTCGCCGCACCCCCGGGCAGCCGGACGTACGGCGTGCCGTCGGTGAAGGCCGCGTGGTACGCGGCGGCCCGCCGCACCGCGACCGTCGGGCGGGCCGTGTTCTGGCCCGCGCCCAACGTCGACTCGGCGCTCGTGCGGCTCGACCGCCGCGAGCCGCCCACCACGACCGTCGCGCGCACCGAGGTCTTCGCGGTCGTCGACGCGGCGTTCGCGCAGCGCCGCAAGATGCTGCGCTCGGCGCTCGCGGGCCTCGCCGGCTCGTCGTCGGCGGCCGAGGCGGCCGTGCGCGCGGCCGGCCTCGACCCGCAGGCGCGCGGCGAGCAGGTCGACGTCGCGGGCTTCGCGCGCATCGCCGAGGCGCTGGGCCTCGCGCGGCCCGCGGCGCCCGGACCTGGCACAGTGGCACCGTGACCCTCACCCCCGTCGACGACCTGCCCGAGCGCGCCGTGCGCGTGCGGGCGCCCGGCAAGGTGAACCTGTCGCTGCGCGTCGGCGGGCGGCAGGCCGACGGCTACCACCCCGTGTCGACCGTGTTCCAGGCGGTGTCGGTGTACGAGGAGGTCGTCGCGACGGCGGCCGAGGACTACACCGTGACGGCCAGCGGTCCGCAGTCCGAGCTCGTGCCGACCGACGGCTCCAACCTCGCGCTGCGCGCCGCGCGCGCCGTCGCCGAGCGCGCGGGCGTCGACGAGGGCGTGCACCTGCACCTGGTCAAGGGCGTGCCGGTCGCGGGCGGCATGGCGGGCGGGTCCGCCGACGCGGCCGCCGCGCTCGTCGCGTGCGACGCGCTGTGGAGCACCGGCCTGTCGCGCGACGAGCTGCTCGAGCTCGCGGCGGACCTGGGCTCGGACGTGCCGTTCTCGCTCGTGGGGCACACCGCCGTGGGGCAGGGGCGCGGTCACCTGCTGACGCCCGCGCTGAGCCGCGGCGAGTTCCACTGGGCGTTCGCCGTGCAGGACCGCGGGCTGTCGACGGCCGCCGTGTACGCCGCGTTCGACGAGCTGCACGCGGGCGCGCAGGACCTCGAGGACCGGGACGTCCCGCTCATGCAGGCCCTGCTCGCGGGCGACGCGACGGCCCTGGGTGCCGCGCTGCACAACGACCTCGAGGCGGCCGCGCTCGAGCTCGACCCGGGCCTGGCCGAGCCGCTCGCGATCGCGACCGACGCGGGGGCGCTGGGCGTCGTCGTGTCCGGGTCCGGGCCGACGGTCGCGGCGCTCGCGCGCAGCCGGCAGCACGCGCTGGCGATCGCCGCGGCGTTCACGGCGTCGGGCGTCGCCGACCGCGTGCTGACCGCGACGGGACCCGTGGCGGGTGCGCGCGTCGTGGCGGGCGAGTGACCGCGCGACCGGACGCGGCGCGCGGCGGCACGGAGACGGCCCTGGTCCGTCCCGCCACCGCGGGCGCCGTCGCACCCGTGCCGCCCGCCGACCCCGACGCCGGGGGGTGGGTCCGTCCCGCACCCGACGCCGACGCGCTGCGCGGCGACGCGCTGCTCGCCGTGGCGCTGTTCTTCGGCGCGCTGCTGTCGATGGTGCTGTTCCGCGTCGCGGGCATGTACGAGCACGTCGCCGACGGCTGGCTCGCGGCCCTGCTGCTCGCGGCGACGACGCTGCCGCTCGCGGTGCGGCGCCGGTGGCCGAGCGCGGTGCTGCTGGTCGTCGCGGCGGCGTTCATCACGGGTCAGGCGCTCTCGGTGCCCGAGACGCTGCTGTCGAACATCGCCCTGTTCTGCGCGATGTACACGGTCGGCGCGTGGGAGACCCACCGCCGCCGCGGCGTGCTCGTGCGCGCGTTCGTCGTGGTCGCGATGATGGTCTGGCTGCTGACGTCGCTGTTCGTCGCCGCGACCGATCCCGAGATCTCCGAGCAGCTGCCGGACCAGGTGGGCGTGTTCTCGCCGTTCGTGTCGTTCACGCTGCTCCAGCTGCTGACGAACGTCCTGTACTTCGCGGGCGCCTGGTGGTTCGGCGAGCACTCGTGGCGGTCCGCGCGCGAGCGCGCACGCACGCAGTGGCGCACGCACCTGCTGGTGCTCGAGCGGCGGCGCGGCGAGGAGCAGGCGGTCGCGCTCGAGCGGCTGCGGCTCGCGCGCGAGCTGCACGACGCCGTCGCGCACCACGTGTCGCTCATGGGCGTGCAGGCCGCCGCGGCGCGCACCGTGCTGACGTCGGACCCGCAGCGCGCGACGGCGGCGCTCGGGCACGTCGAGGAGGCCGCGCGCGACGCGGTGCGCGAGCTGCACGGCATCCTCGGCATGCTGCGCGACAGCGGCGCCCCCGAGCCCGTCACGGACGACGGGTCGGCGGCCGCGCTCGGGTCCGGCGAGGCGCTCGCGTCGCTCGACGTCGCGCGCGTGCCCGAGCTCGTCGAGCGTGCGCGGGAGGCCGGGCTCGCGGTGACCTTCCAGGAGATCGGCGAACGGCGGCGCCTGCGGCCGCTCGCGTCGCTCAACCTCTACCGCATCGCGCAGGAGGCGCTGACGAACACGCGCAAGCACGCCGGCGACGGCGTGCGCGCGGACGTGCGGCTGCGGTGGCTCGCGGACGAGGTCGAGCTCGAGGTGTCCGACGACGGCGGCACCGGGCGGCGGCTGCGCACCGTGCCGTCGACCGGCATGGGCCTGGTCGGGATGCGTGAGCGGGTCGCCGCCGACGGCGGGACGTTCGAGGCGTCGCGCCGCCGCGGGGGCGGGTTCGTGGTGCGGGCGCGGCTGCCGCTGGGCACGCCGCTGGACGACGTCGTGGCGGGTGCCGCGGCGAGGACGACGGAGGCTGACCGATGACCGGACCCGTGCGGGTCGTGCTCGTGGACGACCAGGCCCTGCTGCGCGCGGGGATCGGGACGATCCTGTCGGCGCACCCCGGCATCGAGGTCGTCGGCGAGGCCGGGACGGGTGCCGAGGCCGTCGACCTCGTGCGGGCCGCGCGCCCCGACGTGGTGTGCATGGACGTGCAGATGCCGGACATGGACGGGCTCGAGGCGACGCGCCGGCTGGTCGCCGACCCGGCCGTGCACGCGGCAGTCGTGGTGCTCACGACGTTCAACCGCGAGGACTACCTCGTCGAGGCGCTGCGCGCGGGCGCCGTGGGGTACCTGCTCAAGACGTCACGGCCCGAGCAGCTCACGGACGCCGTGCTGCGCGCCGCCGCCGGCGAGGGGCTGCTGGCCCCCGAGGTGACGCGCGCGGTGATCGCGCGCGCGGTGCAGGAGCGCCCCGCGGCGCGGCCCGCGCCCGAGCCGGTCGTGCCGCTGACCGAGCGTGAGGGCGAGGTGCTCACGCTCGTCGCCCGCGGGCTGAACAACGACGAGATCGCCGCCGAGCTGGTCGTCAGCCGCGCGACGGTCAAGACGCACGTGTCGAACGTGCTGGCCAAGCTGGGTCTGCGCGACCGCGTGCAGGCCGTCGTGTACGCGCACGAGCACGGCCTGGTGGGCTGAGGGCCGCTCGTCCGCGCGGCGTCTCCGTCCCGGGACGGAGACGCAGGATCGGCCGCCCGCCCGAGGTGCCGGCACCGCCGTCCCGCCTACCGTCGTGCCAGGACGTCCGGGACCGCCGGACGCGTGGACGGCAGGAGGCACGATGCTCGAGCTGCACGGGGTCAGCCGATCGTTCGGCGACCGGCTCGTGCTCGACGACGTGAGCTTCACGGTCGGGCGGGGTCGGCTCACGGGGTTCGTGGGCGGCAACGGGGCCGGCAAGACGACGACGATGCGCATCATCCTGGGCGTGCTCGCACCGCACGCGGGCACGGTGACGCTCGACGGTGCGCCGCTCGCGGGCGCCGCGCGCTCGCGGTTCGGCTACATGCCGGAGGAGCGCGGCCTGTACCCGAAGATGCAGCTCGTCGAGCACCTGACGTACCTCGCACGGCTGCACGGGTTCGACAAGGCCGGCGCGGCGTCCCGCGCGCACGCGCTGGTCGAGCAGCTGGGCCTCGCCGAGCGCGCGAAGGACCCGGTCGAGAGCCTGTCGCTCGGCAACCAGCAGCGCGCGCAGGTCGCGGCCGCGCTCGTGCACGACCCCGAGGTGCTCGTGCTCGACGAGCCGTTCTCGGGCCTGGACCCCATGGCCGTCGACGTCGTGCAGGGCGTGCTCGCCGAGCGTGCCGCGCAGGGCGTGCCGGTGCTGTTCTCGTCGCACCAGCTCGACGTGGTCGAGCGGCTGTGCGACGACCTCGTCATCATCGCCGGCGGGCGCGTGCGGGCCGCCGGCGGCCGCGAGGAGCTGCGCGCGCAGCACGGCACCGCGCGGTTCGAGATCGTCGCCGACGGCGACGTCGCGTGGCTGCGGGACGTCCCCGGCGTGCTGGTCGACGAGCTCGCCGCCGCCACGGCCGTCTTCCGCGCGGACGACGACGTCGCGCAGCAGGTGCTGCGCACGGCGCTCGCCCGGGGCCCGGTGCACGCGTTCACGCCGCTGCGCCCGTCGCTCGCCGAGATCTTCCGCGACGTCGTCATCGACGCGCCCGAGCCCGACCTGCAGGAGGCGGCCCGATGAGCACGACCCCGACCCCCGACCGTCCGTCGCTCGTGCGCGCGAGCATGCTGGTCGCCGAGCGCGAGATCACGTCGCAGGTGCGTTCGAAGTCGTTCCTGGTCTCGACGGCGATCCTGCTGGTCGGGATCCTCGCGGCCATCGTCGTGAGCTCGGTCATGTCGGGCCGCGCGCAGGACGACGTGCCGGTCGCGGTCGTGACGTCCGTCGCGGGCGAGGTCCCGACGACCGACGGCCTGGCCGTCACCGACGTCGCCGACCGGGCCGCGGCCGAGCGGGCCGTGCGGGACGGCGACGTCGAGGCGGCGGTCGTGCCGGCCGACGGCCCGCTGGGCGTCGAGGTGCTCGCGATGGAGTCCGCGCCGGACGCGCTCCTCGACGCGCTCACCCAGCGGCCCGAGGTCGAGCTGCTCGCCCCCGCGAACGCCGACGGCCCCGTGCGCTACGTCGTGACGTTCGGCTTCGGTCTGATCTTCATGATGTCGGCGATCAGCTTCGGCTCGACGATCGCGCAGAACACCGTGACGGAGAAGCAGACCCGCATCGTCGAGATCCTGCTGTCCGCCGTGCCGGCGCGCGCGCTGCTGGCCGGCAAGATCCTCGGGAACTCCGCCCTGGCCCTCGGGCAGACCGCGGCGATCGCGGCGGTGTCGGTGCTCGCGCTGGTCGTCACCGGGCAGGACGACCTGCTGACGCTCATCGGCACGCCCGTGGTGTGGTTCGTCGTGTTCTTCGCGGTCGGGTTCGTGCTGCTGGCGTCGGTGTTCGCGGCGAGCGCGTCGCTCGTGTCGCGCATCGAGGACACCGGCGTCGTGCTGCAGCCCGCGATGTGGCTGGTCATGGCGCCGTACTTCCTCGTGGTGTTCTTCAACGACAACGCGACCGTGCTGTCCGTGATGTCCTACGTGCCGTTCAGCGCTCCCGTGGGCATGCCGGTGCGGCTGTTCCTCGGCGACGCGGCCTGGTGGGAGCCGCTGCTGTCGCTCGCGGTGCTCGCGGCCTCGTGCGTCGTGGTGATCGGCATCGCGGCGCGCATCTACGAGCGGTCGGTGCTGCGGATGGGTGCGCGCGTGCGCGTGCGCGAGGTGCTCGGCAGCCGCGCCGCGCGCTGAGCGCACCCGGAGCGCCGCGGGGCGCCGGACCACCGACCGAGCCGGGCTCGGGGCGCGGTCCGGCGCCCCGCGGCGTGCGCCCGGGTGCCGCGTCGACACCCCGCCCGCGGACCTGGCAGGCTGGACGACCTCATGCCTCACCTGCTCGGCGCTGACCGCGTCCACCTCACCCTCGGCACCCGCACGCTCCTCGACGGCGTGAGCCTCGGCGTCGACGACGGCCAGCGCATCGGCGTCGTCGGGCCCAACGGCGCCGGCAAGTCCACGCTGCTGCGCGTGCTCGCGGGCAGCCAGGCACCCGACGACGGCCGCGTCACGCGCGCGGGCGGCACGCGGGTCGCGCTGCTCGACCAGCGCGACGACCTGGGCGACGGCACCGTGCGCGACGTCGTGCACGGCGACGCCGACGCGCACGAGTGGGCGTCGGACGCGCGCGTGCGCGCCGTGCACACGGGCCTGCTCGCGGACGTCGCGCTCGACGCGCGCGTCGCACAGCTGTCCGGCGGGCAGCGGCGCCGCGTCGCGCTCGCGGCGCTGCTCGTGCGCGACGACGAGGTGCTGGTGCTCGACGAGCCGACCAACCACCTCGACGTCGAGGGCGTCGCGTGGCTCGCCGGCTACCTGGTCGAGCGCTACGCGCGCGGCAGCGGCGCGCTCGTGGTCGTGACGCACGACCGGTGGTTCCTCGACGCGGTGTGCACGCGCACGTGGGAGGTCCACGACGGCGTCGTCGACCAGTACGACGGCGGGTACGCGGCGTACGTGCTGGCGCGCGCCGAGCGTGCGCAGCAGGCGGCGACGGTCGAGGCGAAGCGGCAGAACCTGCTGCGCAAGGAGCTCGCGTGGCTGCGCCGCGGGGCGCCCGCGCGCACGTCGAAGCCGAAGTTCCGGATCGACGCCGCGACCGCGCTCATCGCGGACGAGCCGCCGCCGCGCGACTCGCTCGCGCTCGCGCGCACCGCGACCGCGCGGCTCGGCAAGGACGTCCTCGACCTGGAGGACGTGACGTTCACGCTGCCCGACGGCCGCGTGCTGCTCGACGACGTGACGTGGCGGCTGGGCCCGGGGGACCGGTACGGCGTGGTCGGGGTCAACGGCGCGGGCAAGACGACGCTGCTGCGGCTGCTCACCGGCCGCGCGCAGCCCACGTCGGGGCGCGTGCGGCGCGGCAAGACCGTGCAGGTCGCCGAGCTGCGGCAGGACGTCGAGGACCTCGACGAGGTCGCGGACCTGCGGGTCGTCGAGGCGGTCGAGCGCGAGAAGCGCTCGGTGGTGGTCGGCGGCAAGGAGCTCACCGCGAGCCAGCTGGTCGAGCGGCTCGGGTTCACGCGCGAGCGCGCCCGCACGCCCGTGCGCGACCTGTCGGGCGGTGAGCGGCGCCGGCTGCAGCTGCTGCGCCTGCTGGTCGCCGAGCCGAACGTGCTGCTGCTCGACGAGCCGACCAACGACCTGGACACCGACACGCTCGCGGCGGTCGAGGACCTGCTCGACGGGTGGCCCGGCACGCTGATCGTGGTGTCGCACGACCGGTACCTGCTCGAGCGCGTGTGCGACCGGCAGGTCGCGCTGCTCGGGGACGGGAAGGTCCGGGACCTGCCGGGCGGGGTCGAGCAGTACCTCGAGCTGCGGGCCGCCGCGCTGGGGGGTGCGCGGTTCGCGCTGCCCGACGACGCGGCCGCGGCCCCCGGGGGCGCGCCCGCGGCGGACGGCCCGTCGGCGCCCGCGCCGTCGGCCGCGGAGGTCCGCGCCGCCCGCAAGGAGGTGCAGCGCATCGAGCGCCGCCTCGAGCGGATCGCGACGCTCGAGGCGGGCCTGCACGCGCGCATGGCCGAGCAGGCCACCGACCACGAGGCGGTCACGGCGCTCGACGCCGAGCTGCGCGCGCTCGCGGCCGAGCGCGACGAGCTCGAGGCCGCGTGGCTCGAGGCCGCCGAGACCGCGGGCTGACCGCGCCGACGCGCCGTCAGCGGTGCGGGAGCCGCCCCGCGGCGAGGGTGTGCGTCGTGGCCGCGAGCCCGAGCAGGCCGACGACCGCGACGAGCGGCGCCGTCCACCCGGCGGTCGCCTCGTGCAGCGCGCCGAGCACGCTGGGCGTCGCCGCGGCGACCGCGTAACCCACGGTCTGGACCGTGGCCGAGAGGCGGCGGACCTCGGCGGGGGAGTCGGCCACGGCGGCGACGACCGTGAACAGCACGACGAAGTTCGCGCCCTGCGCGAGGCCGCCGAGCACCGCCCACGCGACCCAGGCGCCGGGCGCGAGCAGCAGCCCGAGCGGCAGCGACAGCCAGCAGGCCGCGATGCCGAGCACCACCGCGCGCGGCGGCACGCGCCGCGCGAGCGCCGCGGGGGCCAGGACGCTGCCGAGCACGCCGAAGAGCTGGAACAACGACGCCGCGGCCCCGGCGCCGCCGCGGCCGAGCCCCGACGCGTCGTGCAGCACGGACGGCAGCCACGCCGTGACGCCCATGTACGACGAGGCCTGCCCGACGAACGTGAGGCACAGCAGCCAGGTCACCGGACGGTGCACCAGCGGCACGCGGGGCGGCTCCGCCGTCGGCGCGGTCGGCGCCGGGAGCGCGGCGCCC
>NZ_BCRB01000082.1 GCF_001552375.1 Cellulomonas iranensis NBRC 101100 = JCM 18110
GCCGCGCCGCGGCGGGCCCCGCACCGTCGCCCGCGACGACGACCGTCGGCACCGCGCCGCGCGCGCGTCGCGAGGGCCGCGCGCCGTCGCCCGCCGGCTCGCCGACGACCACGGGGAGGGCGCCCGTCGCGGGCGACGCCTCGGCCGGCTGGCCGCGACCGACGACGTGGGTCAGCCCCGCCTCCGACGGGCGCGGCCACGGCGTCCGCCCGGGTGCGAGCGGGTCGCGGTACGCGAGGTCGAAGTGGACGGGCCCGGGGTCGCCCGTGCGCGCACCGGTCGCGGCCGCGAGCGCGCGCGACGCCGTGCGTCGCAGATCGCGGTCCTCGCCGGGGCGCCCCGTGGGCGCGGGCACGTCGACCGCGAGCCGCACCGCGCTGCCGAAGATCCCGGCCTGCTCGGTGGTCTGGTTGGCGCCCGTGCCGCGCAGCTCGTGCGGACGGTCGGCCGTCAGCAGCACGAGGGGCAGGCCGCTGTGGTGCGCCTCGAGCACGGCCGGGTGCAGGTTCGCCACGGCCGTGCCGGACGTCGTGACGACCGCGACCGGCCGCGGCGGCCCCGGCGTGCGCTCGCCCGCGTGCGCCGAGCCCTTCGCGAGCCCGAGCGCGAGGAACCCCGCGTCCCGCTCGTCGATGCGCACGTGCAGCCGCAGCGCGGGGGCCCCCGCGGGGCGCTCGCCGTCGGGCCGCGCGGCGTCGGCCACCGCGTACGCGAGCGGTGCGCTGCGGGACCCCGGCGCGAGCACGACGTCGCGGACGCCGAGCGCCGCGAGCGCCTGCACCAGCACGCGCGCCGCGGTGACCGAGGGGGCGTCGTCCGGGGCGTCGGGGGCGGGGGTCACGGGCGCCATCATGCCCGAGCCCGCACGGCCGCGAGACGCCCGCCCCAGCGCGCGGCGACGTCCTCGGGGGCGGTGGCCGCGGCCAGCAGCGCGGGCGTGGGCTCGGGGCGCCGCACCGCGATCGCGCCGTCGCGCGGGAGCAGCGGGTCCTCGACGAGGTCGGCCGCGAGCAGCGCGGCGGTCGCGAGGCCGCACGCGTGCGGCAGCTCGGGCAGCGCCGCGGCGAGCGCGAGCCCGGCGGCCAGCCCGACCGAGGACTCGAGCGCCGAGGACACGACCACGGGCAGGTCCAGCTGCTCGGCCAGGCGCAGGCACGCGCGCACGCCGCCGAGCGGCTGCACCTTGAGCACGACCACGTCGGCCGCGTGCCGGCGCGCGACCGCGAGCGGGTCGTCCGAGCGACGCACGGCCTCGTCGGCCGCGAGCGGCACGTGCGTGCGGCGGCGCAGCGCGGCGAGGTCCTCGACGCCCGGCACGGGCTGCTCGGCGTACTCGAGGCCGCCCGCGGCGCGGTCGAGCGACGCGAGCACGCGCACCGCGGTGTCGACGTCCCACGCCGCGTTCGCGTCGACGCGGATCGCGCCGTCCGGGCCCAGCGCGTCGCGCACCGCCTCGAGCCGCGCCTCGTCCGCGCCGGCCGGCTGACCGGGCTCGGCGACCTTGACCTTCGCGGTGCGGCACCCCCCCGAGGCCGTGACGATCCGGTGCGCGTGCTCCGGGTCGACCGCCGGCACGGTGACGTTGACCGGCACGTGCGTGCGCACCGGCGCGGGCCAGCCCTCGTCGGCGGCCTCCCGCGCGGCACGCCACCAGCGCACGGCCGCCGCGTCGTCGTAGTCCCAGAACGGGCTGAACTCGCCCCACCCCGCGTCGCCCCGCAGCAGCACGCCGTCACGGCGCGTCAGCCCCCGGAACCGGGTGCGCAGCGGCACGTCCCACACCACGAGGTCCGGCATCGCGCTCACCACGCACCCAGGCTATGCCGCACGCACCGGCCGGCCGGTGCCCGCGCGGCGCACCACCGCGCGTCCCGGCGCCGACGCGCGTCGCTAGGGTGGCCGCGTGAGCGAGAGCGGTGCCCCTGCCCCCCTGCCCGAGCGTGTCTCCGAGACCTTCGACCCCGCGCGGTGGCGTGACGTCGAGGGGTTCGCGGACCTGACGGACGTCACCTACCACCGCGGGTACGCGCGCCCCACGCGCGAGCAGGCGGCCGCCGGCGCCGTCGCGCGCGACCTGCCGGTCGTGCGCGTCGCGTTCGCCCGCCCCGAGGTCCGCAACGCCTTCCGGCCGCACACCGTCGACGAGCTCTACGCCGTGCTCGACCACGCACGCACCACCTCCGACGTCGGCACCGTGCTGCTCACCGGCAACGGACCGTCCCCCAAGGACGGCGGCTGGGCGTTCTGCTCGGGCGGCGACCAGCGCATCCGCGGCCGCGACGGCTACCGGTACGCCGAGGGCGAGACCGCGGAGGCCGTCGACCCGGCCCGCGCGGGGCGCCTGCACGTCCTGGAGGTGCAGCGGCTGATCCGGACCATGCCCAAGGTCGTCGTCGCGCTCGTCAACGGCTGGGCGGCCGGCGGCGGGCACTCGCTGCACGTCGTCGCGGACCTGACGATCGCGAGCCGCGAGCACGCGCGGTTCATGCAGACCGACGCGAACGTCGGCTCGTTCGACGGCGGCTACGGCTCGGCGCTGCTCGCCCGCCAGGTGGGGCAGAAGCGCGCGCGGGAGATCTTCTTCCTGGCCCGCGAGTACTCGGCGGACGACGCGTACCGCTGGGGCGCCGTCAACGACGTCGTGCCGCACGCGGAGCTCGAGGAGGCCGGGCTCGAGTACGCGCGCGTGGTCGCGACGAAGTCGCCGCAGGCGATCCGCATGCTCAAGTTCGCGTTCAACCTCGCCGACGACGGGCTGGCCGGTCAGCAGGTGTTCGCGGGCGAGGCGACGCGGCTGGCGTACATGACGGACGAGGCCGTCGAGGGGCGCGACGCGTTCCTGCAGCGGCGCGACCCGGACTGGTCCGGGTTCCCGTACGCGTACTGACGCCGCGTCAGCCCTGGCTCATCCAGGTCATCATCTCGACGAGCGTCGCGACGACCGCGCCGCCGCCCACGAGGAGCGCGACGAGCACGAGACCGGCGGCGACGACGGCGACCGCCGAGCGGACCGAGTGGTCCTCGGGGTCGCGACGCGTGCGGGCGGGGCGGACGGAGGCGGGGAACGTGGTGTGTGCGGCCATGCCCTCAGCCTCGCCGCCGGCACCCCGCGCGCGCGTCGCACCGCGGGTGGGTCGTGGCGGGCGCGGCCCCGGCCGGAGGGTGGAGCCGGCTCCCCCGCGGGGACGACGGACCGGACCCGGTCGTCGTCCTGAGGTATCGACCCGGGCACCGCGGCGCCCGGGTCGGACCGTCAGGAGACGGTGAGCGTGCCGCTGCCGGCGGGCACGAGCTCGACCCACGTGTTGCCCGGCGCCAGCGTGGCCTCGGAGCCGTCGGGCAGCAGCAGCCGCAGCGGCTGGTCCTGGGCGTCCTTCTGCCAGCGCACCGGGAGCGTCTTGCCCCCGGTCGCGAGCACCGCGTCGCCCGACCCGACGAGCTCGTAGGTCGGCACGGGCGCGCCGCCCTGCGCACCGAACTCGGTGTTGGGGTGCCCGGCCGTGATCGCGACGACGTTCACGGCGGACAGCCGTGCGCCGCTCGCGGCGGTCGCGGGGCTGCCGCCCTCCGACCGCAGCCACGTGCCGCTCGCGGCGTCCCACGACCACACCGGGTGCGACTGCCCCGACAGGCGGAGGTCGAGCGTGGTCGCGGGCGTGCCGCCGACCGTCGCGGACGCCTGCTCGGCCGACCGCGCGAACGCGAACTGCTGCGCGGGTGCGGTGCGGCCCGCCTCGGCGGTGGCCCACCACTGCGCGGGGTCGCCGTACACGTTGTGCGGCGCCTTGCGCGCCTTCGACCGGTACATGCCGGGCGCGCCCGCGTCGTGCGACACGATCTGCACGCCCGCCTGCTGGGCGAGCGCGAGGATGCCGGGCTGCCCCCCCGAGTAGACGAGCAGGCCGCCGAGCGGCGCGACGATGAGCGGGTCCATCGGGCGCACCGAGCGGATGGGCCCGACCTCCTCGGGCACCTGCGACTGGAAGACCGCGACGAAGCGCGACACCTCGAACTCGACGATGGTCTCCCACACGACGTCCGCCTGCTCGAGGCCCGTCTGCGGCCGCGCGGCCGCGGTGTTCTCGATCTTGACGGCGATCGCCGGGCGAGGGTCGGGCTGCCCCGCGACACCCGTGAGGGGCCAGACCGGCGCGACCTCCGGGGTCGGGACGGCGCCCTTGTCGACCGCGACGTCGGCGCGCTGGGTGACCGTCGGCGCCGGCTCCGCGGGCTGCGAGCCGCAGGCCGCGAGCGCGAGCGCGCCCACGACCAGCAGGGCCGCACCCCGTCCGCGGGCCGCCGCGTCCCTGCGTGACGTCGCCGCCATCGTGTCTCCCGTCCCCCGCTCGCGCGGTTCTCGTCGTGCGTGACGGGGCGTCGTGCCCCCTCCCGCTCCCGGACCGCGGGCCACTCTACGACCACGTCGGGGCGCCTCTGCCCGGGACGCGCCCCGCGGACCCCGGCGGCGCGACCACCTAGGCTGTCCGGGTGGAACGGCCGCTGCGTGACGTGCCCGCCGGTGCGGCGGACCTCGTCGGCGCGCTGTCCGCCGCGCTCGACGGCACCGGGCCCGCGGTGCGCTGCCTCGAGACGACCCCCCGCGAGGGGCTCGCGCACGTGCCCTCCGACGTGGCGGTCGTCGTGCGGACCTCGGGCTCCACGGGTCGCCCGCGGGACGTGATGCTGACGGCCGCCGCGCTGCGGGCGTCGGCCGACGCGACCGCCGAGCGGCTGCACGGCCCGGGGGCCTGGCTGCTCGCGCTGCCCGTGCACCACGTCGCGGGCCTCCAGGTCGTCGTGCGGGCCCTGCTCGCGGGGGCACCGCCGCGGGTGCTGGCCGACGGGCCGTTCCGGGCCGCGACGTTCGCCGCGGCGGCCCGGGCCGCGACCGCGGGCCCCGGCCCGCACTACACGTCGCTCGTGCCGACCCAGCTGGTGCGCGTGCTCGACGACCCGGGCGCGACCGCGGCGGCGCGCGCGTTCGACGCGATCCTCGTGGGCGGTGCCGCGTGCCCGCCGCCGCTGCTCGCACGCGCCCGCGCCGCGGGCCTGCGGGTCGTCACGACCTACGGCATGACCGAGACGTGCGGCGGCTGCGTGTACGACGGCCGGCCGCTCGCGGGCGTGCGGGTCGCGGTCGACGCCGAGCAGCGGATCAGCCTGAGCGGGCCCGTGCTCGCCGCCGGGTACCTGCACCGGCCGGACCTCGACGCCGCGACGTTCACGACCTCCGGCGACGAGCGCTGGCTGCGCACCGCCGACCGCGGACGCGTCGACGACGGCGTGCTGCACGTGCTCGGCCGCCTGGACGACGTCCTGGTCACGGGCGGCGTGAAGGTCGACCCGCACGCGGTCGAGGACGTGGTCGCCGCGCTGCCCGGCGTGCGCGAGGTCTGCGTGGTCGGCGTGCCCGACCAGCACTGGGGGCAGGCCGTGGTCGCGCTCGTCGTCACGCAGGACGGCACGCCGCCGCCGCTGACCACGCTGCGCACCGCCGTGGCCGCGGCGCTCGGTCCCGCGAGCGCACCCCGTCAGGTCGTCGTCGTCGACGCGCTGCCGCTGCGCGGTCCCGGCAAGCCCGACCGGCGCGCCGCCGCACGCGTGGCGCTCGAGCGCACCGCGGTGCACCCGTCCGGCTCGCCGTGAGCCCGGCTGCGACCCGCCCCGCCCCCTCCCCGCCGCCGCGCCGCACCGCGGCCGCCCCGACGTCCTCGAACAGGAGCACCATGGCCTCCGCCTCCGACTGGGTCGCCGGTGCGCGACCGCGCACGCTGCCCGCCGCGGTCGCGCCCGTGCTCGTGGGCACCGGTGCCGCGGCGCAGGCCGACGGCGCGCTGACGGGCCGCGCGCTGCTCGCGGCGGGCGTCGCGCTCGCGCTGCAGGTGGGCGTCAACTACGCGAACGACTACTCCGACGGCGTGCGGGGCACGGACGTCGACCGCGTGGGACCCATGCGGCTGACCGCGTCGGGCGCCGCCCCCGCGACGCACGTGCGCGGTGCCGCGTTCGCGGCGTTCGGCGTCGCTGCGCTCCTGGGCCTGTGGCTCGTGGCGCTGTCCGGCGCGTGGTGGCTGCTGGGCGTCGGTGCGCTGGCGGTCGTCGCGGCGTGGACCTACACCGGCGGCCGGCGGCCGTACGGGTACCGCGGGCTCGGCGAGGTCGGCGTGTTCGTGTTCTTCGGCCTGGTGGCGGTGCTCGGCACGACGTACACGCAGCTCGGCTCCGTCACGTGGCCGGCCGTCGTCGGCGCGATCGCGGTCGGGCTGCTCGCGTGCGCGCTGCTCATGGCGAACAACCTGCGCGACGTGCCGACCGACGCGGTGGTCGGCAAGCGCACGCTCGCCGTGCGGCTCGGCGAGCACCGCGCGCGCCGCGTGTACGCGGTGATGGTGGTGCTGCCGGTGCTGCTGGGTGCGGTGTGCGCGCTCGCCGCGCCGTGGTCGCTGCTCGTGCTGCTGCTGCTCGCACCCGCGGTGGTGCTGGCCGTCGTCGTGCTGCTGGGCGCCCGCGGGATCGCGCTCGTGCCGGTGCTCGCGGGCACGGGCGCGCTCGAGCTCGGGTTCGGCGTCGCGCTGGGGCTCGGCCTGGCGCTCTGACGGAGGGGTCGCGGACCCCTCGGCCCGACCGGTCGCGGACCGGTCGCGGACCGTCAGGTCCCGGCAGGCCGTCGGCCTTCGGGCCACTCCCGCACGGCACCGCTCGACCCCTCGGCCTCGGCGTCCTCCGCGTCGGCGTCGGCCGCCTCGCGCGCCGTGCGTCCGCCCCGCGCGCGACGCTGCTCGGCGCGCTCCGCGAGCCAGAGGGCCGCGCGGTCCCGCTGCCGGCCCAGGAGCACGTAGGACAGCCCCCACGCGAGGAACGCGGCGAGCAGCGGCGCGAGCCACGAGCGCATGCCGGCCCACCACAGCAGACCGGTCGCGGCGGCGAACAGCACGACACGCAGCACGGAGTAGACGACGACGGGCACCCGCCCAGCGTAGGTCAGGACGACGCCCGTCCGGACCGCGGCGGACCCCACCCTGACGGGTCGCCGTCTAGGGTGGACAGGTGCTCAGGTACCTGCCGTTCGTGCTGATCGCCGCCTTCGCGCTGTACTGCGCGTTCGACGTGCTGGGCAGCGACGCCCGTCGGCGGCGGGGCGTGCCGACGCTCGTGTGGGTCCTCGTGGTGCTGCTGCCGGTGCTGGGGGGCGTCCTGTGGCTGCTCGTGAGCCGCAGCGCGCCGGCCCCGGGCCAGTCGCGTGCTGCGCGCGGGCCGGTGGCACCCGACGACGACCCCGAGTTCCTGCGCCGGCTCGACCTCGAGCGGCGTCGACGCGAGCAGCAGGCGCGCGGCGACGACACCGACGACGCCGCGTCCGCCTGACGCGCCCGGCGGGCCTCACAGCCCCGAGTACGAGTGCTTCCCCGTGATGAACAGGTTGACGACCGTGAAGTTCGCGAGGACGACGGCGTAGCCGACGAACACGATGTAGGCGGCGCGACGCCCGGCCCACCCGCGCGTCGTGCGCGCGTGCAGGTACGCGGCGTAGACGACCCACGCGACGAACGTGCCGACCTCCTTGGGGTCCCAGCCCCAGTAGCGGCCCCAGGCCTCCTCGGCCCAGATCGCGCCGCCGATGAGCGTGAACGTCCACAGCACGAAGCCGACGGCGTGCAGGCGGAACGACAGCGCCTCGAGCCGGCGCGCGTCGGGCACCTGCTCGAGCCACGCGAACGCGGGACCGGTCACGCGCGCACCGTGGAACGCCTGGCGCAGGCCGTCCGCGCGACGCCACGGACGCTCGAGCCGCGAGCGGCCCTCGGCGCGCGCGTCCTGCAGGACCTGCAGGACGGACGTCGCGAACGCGACCGTGAAGACGCCCGTCGCGAGGATCGCGACGCCCACGTGGATGACGAGCCAGTAGCGCTGCAGCGCGGGCTGCACCGCGTCGGCCTGCACGTGCAGCGTGTTGAGCGCCAGCACGAGCGCGAGCACCGCGATGCCCGTCACGAGCACGCCGAGGAACGCGATCGCGCGCCGACGCTGCACGACCACGAGCACGGCCGTCGCGCAGAACGTGCCGACGATCGTGAACTCGTACATGTTGGCGGTCGGCCAGCGGCCCGCGGCCACGCCGCGCAGCACGATCGCGACGAGCAGCAGCGCCGTGCCGAGCACGAGCGTCGAGCCGGCGATGCCGGCCGCGCGGCGCCGCGGCGCGGGCGCCGCCGGTGCTGCGGGTGGCGCGTCGGCCGTGAGGACGTCCCCGCCCGACGTGGCGCCGGCACCCACGACGGCCGGCCGGCGCGCGGCACGCACGGCCTGCGCGGCCTCGGTCGCGCGCGCGAGGTCGATCGCGTACGCGACCAGCGCGATGGTCAGCGCTGTCGCGGCCGACCAGACGAACAGGTCGCTCAGCTCGGCGACGTTCATGTCCTGTCCTCCTGCGGATCGGGCCCGGGGTCGCCGTGGGGCGCCGCGGGCTGCGCACCGAGCACAGCGGTGAGGACACGGTCCAGCTCGGGCTGCAGACCGACGTCGTCACCGCGGGCGAGGCCGGCGGCGGTCACCACTGTAGCCGCGCCCCCGGGACCTTCGTCCTGCGGGGCGCCGGCTCGGGGCGCGGCGCGCAGCCAGAGCCGCCGACGCGGCGCGAACAGCGACGCCATGAGCCCCGCGAGCGCGAGCAGCGCGAACGTCAGCACCCACGCGAGCGACGGGTCGTGCCGCAGGTCGAGCGCGACGAACCGCGGCATGTCGTCGAAGGTCAGCGTGCCGAGCCCGTCCGGCAGGTCGACCGTCTCCCCCGGCCGCACGTACAGCGTGACGACGTCGCCCGCGTCGTCGACGGCCTGCTGCATGCGCGACTCGTCGAGCCGGTAGACGTTCTGCGGGACACCCGTGTCGAGGCCGAGGTTGCCGCGCCACACCGACAGCACGAGCAGCGGGTCGGCCGGCTGCGGGTCGACCGAGCGCCACAGGCCCGGGGCCGCCTCGACGGCGGTGGGCAGCAGGAACCCGACCAGACCGACCTGGTCCTGCCCGCCCGAGACGTCGGGCACCTTGACGACGCCGCGCGACGTGTACACCTCGTCCTGCGGCAGGAAGGGCACGGCGTCCGAGAACGCGACCTCGCCCGCGGCGTCGTGCACCGTGAGGTGCGGCGCGTAGCCGTTCCCCATGAGGTACACCTTGGCGCCGCCGGCGACGATCGGGTGGTTGACCTTGATCTGCTCGGGCGTGGGGTCGCCGCCAGGCTCGGTGACGGTGACGTGCGCCGTGAAGTCGCGCGACTGCAGCGTGCGCGGGTCGAACCGCGACTCGAAGTCGTCGAGGCGCAGCGTGAACGGCTCGAGGTCGGCGGGGTCGAACGCGCTGCCGCGCTCGAACGAGTCGTACCCGGCCTGCACGTTCGCGAAGCCCGTGCCCTGCACGACGATCGCCTGCCCGCGGTAGTGCAGCAGCTGCCCGGTCGCGACCGAGACCAGCAGGCCGAGCAGCGCGAGGTGGAACACGAGGTTGCCGGTCTCGCGCAGGTAGCCGCGCTCGGCGGACACCGACCACGTGCCGCGGCCCTCGTCGTGCACGTCGACGCGGAACGCGGGGACGCCGAGACGACGCCGACGCAGCACGGCCGCCGCACGCTCGACGACCGCGCGCGGCGCGTCGTCGGACGTGCCGTCCCCCTGCGCGGGGAAGCGCCCGAGGCGGCGCGGCGTGCGGGGCGGGCGACCGCGCAGCGCGGCCAGGTGCACGCGCGTGCGCGGCAGGATGCAGCCGATGAGCGAGACGAACAGCAGCAGGTAGACGGCCGAGAACCACACCGACGCGTACACGTCGAAGAACCCGAGCCGGTCGAGCCACGGACCGACGTCGGGGTGCTCGGTGAGGTACTCGGCGACGCGCGCGGGGTCCTGCGGCCGCTGCGGGAACACCGAGCCCGGCACGGCGGCGACCGCGAGCAGCACGAGCAGCAGCAGCGCGACGCGCATGCTCGTGAGCTGGCGCCACGCCCACCGCAGCCAGCCGACGGGGCCCAGCGCGGGCAGCGGCGCGGGCGCGGGGCGCTCGCCCGCACCGGCCGTCGCGCCGTCGGCCGTCGTCGCTCGTGCCGCGTCGTCGCTGAAGGCGTCGTCGAGGCCCTCGGGGCGGTAGCCGGGACGCGAGGCCCCGCGGGGTCCGTCGGTCACGTCGTCCGCCTCGCCGCCACCTGGGCACCCACCTGGACAGCCATCTGCGCACCCACCTTCACAGCACCGGGACGAACGGGTCGGCGCCGGTCAGCAGGCCCTGGAGCCAGGCGGCCCACGTCCCCCACGCACCCGTGACGAGCGCGACGCCGAGCACCACGAGGACGGCGCCGCCCGTGCGCTGCACCGCGAGGCGGTGCCGCCCGAGCCACGCGACGGCGCGCCGCGAGCGCTGCAGGCCGACCGCGACGAGCGCGAACGGCAGGCCGAGGCCCACGCAGAACGCGACCGCGAGGAGCGCGCCGCGCCCGGCCGACCCGCCCGTGAGCGACAGCGTGAGGATCGCCGCGAGCGTCGGTCCGATGCAGGGCGTCCAGCCGAGCCCGAACGCGACGCCGAGCAGCGGCGCACCCCACAGACCGGTGCGCGGTGCGACGTGCGCGCGGCGCTCGCGCTGCAGGAACGGCACGGCGCCGAGGAACGCGAGCCCCATGACGACCGTGACGGCACCGAGCACGCGGCTCACCGGGTCCTGCCACTGCCACAGCACCGCGCCGAGCGAGCCCGCGAGCGCGCCGAACGCGACGAACACGGCCGAGAACCCGGCGACGAACAGCGTCACGCCGAGCACGAGCACGCGGCGTCCGCCGGCGGCGTCGGACGGGTCGGGCGCGGTCCGGACGCGCGCTCCCGTCGCGGGAGCGGGGCCGGTCACGGGGACGGCCGCGGCGGCGTCGCCGCTGGGCGTGCCGTCGCCGACGCGCACGACGTCGGTCGCGTCGACCAGCCCGAGCGCGGCGCCCGGCGTGCGGCGGGGCCCGCCGGCGGCGAGCCCGCCGAGCAGACCCGCGTAGCCGGGCAGCAGGGGCAGCACGCACGGCGACGCGAACGACACGAGGCCGGCGAGCAGCGCGACCGGGACCGCGAGCAGCAGCGAGCCCCCGGCGACGGTCGAGCCGACGTCGAGCGCGAGCGCGCCGCCCCCGGTCACCGCGGTGCGTCCGCGGTGTCGACGGCCGCCGGGTCGGCGGCAGCACCACCGGTCGCGCCCGGGGCGGGCGCGGGCGTCGCGTCCGGGCCGGCGTCGCCCTCGGCGAGCAGCTCCTCGACGAGCGAGCGGAGCACCGAGCCGTCGGCGAGCCCGAGCACGCGCGCGGCGACGCGACCCTGCCGGTCGAGCAGGACGGTCGTGGGGACCGCGCTGACGGGCACGACGCCCTGCAGCGCGGCGACCGCGGCGCCGCTGGTGTCGTCGAGCGACGGGTACGGCACGGCGAGCTCGCGCTGGAAGGCCTGCGCGGTGCCGGCCGCGTCGCGGCTGTTGATGCCGAGCACGTGCAGGCCCTGGTCGGCGTAGTCGGTCGCGACGGCCGCGAGGTCGGGCGCCTCGGCGCGGCACGGCGGGCACGCGGCGTACCAGGTGTTGAGGAGCACGACGTCGCCGCGCAGCTGTGCGAGGTCGTGGGCGCCGCCCTCGTAGTCGGTCCCGGCGATGTCGACGGGCCCGACGCGGTCGGCGGGCGCCCACGTCGTGGTCGACCCGTCGCCGGACTGGTAGCCCTGGTCGACGACGTCGTCGGGCGTGCCGGACCCGTCGCCGGCGGCGCAGCCGGCGAGCACGACGGCGAGCGCGGCCGCCGCGGCGAGCACGCGCGCGGCCCGGCCGGTGCGGGAGGTGCGGCCGGCGATCGAGGGACGGACGGTGCGCACGTCAGGCCCCGGGGACCTGCGACGCGCCGGGCAGCAGCGCCGCGGCGGGCTCGCCGTAGCCGACGCCCACGAGCGTGTCGTCCTCGAAGCGCAGGCTCGTGAGGGACGCGAGCGAGCACTGCCGCTTGCGGGGGTCGTGCCACAGGCGGCGGTTCTCGAGCGCGAGGCGCGTGACCCAGATGGGGAGCTGGTGGCTGACGAGCACGGCCTCGTGGCCGCGGGCCGCGACGCGGGCGGCGTCGACGGCCGCGAGCATGCGGTCGACCTGCTCGACGTACGGCTCGCCCCACGACGGCCGGAACGGGTTGCGCAGGTAGGGCCAGTGCGCGGGGTGGCGCAGCGAGCCGTCGCCGACGCCGAACCGCAGGCCCTGGAAGTGGTTCTCGGCCTCGATGAGGCGCTCGTCGGTGCCGAGCGCGACGCCGAACGCCTCGGCGATGGGGGTCGCGGTCTCCTGAGCGCGCTGCAGCGGCGAGGCGGTCACCACCACGACGTCGCGGCGCGGCGCACCCTCGTCGCCCGCGAGCGTGCGCGCGACGAGCTCGGCCATCTGCTGCCCGCGCTCGGAGAGCCGGTAGCCGGGCAGGCGGCCGTAGAGCAGGCCCGTGGGGTTGTGGACCTCACCGTGGCGCAGCAGGTGGACCGTCGTGGTGACCATGCGCACAGTCTCGCAAAGTCTGCTGTGTGCCCGGCGCCGGGACGTGGGCCCTCAGGCGCTCGCGGCGGTGACGTCGCTCACGTCGGCCTGGTCGCGGGCGCGTTCGCACGCGGGCGTGCGCAGGTGGTCGACGACGACCTGCATCGCGGTGCCGAGCGCCGCGAGCTGCGCGTCGTCGAGCACGTCGACGAGGTGCCGGCGCACGGACTCGACGTGGCCCGGCGCGGCGGCGACGAGCACGCGCCAGCCGTGGTCGGTGAGGACGCACGCGACGCCGCGCGCGTCGCCCGGGACGGGCTCGCGGCGCACGACGCCCGCGCGCTCCATGCGCGCGACGGTGTGCGTGAGGCGGCTGCGGGAGTGCGCGAGGTCGTCGGCGAGCTCGGACATGCGCAGCGCGCGCCCGGGAGCCTCGGAGAGCCGCACGAGGACCTCGTACTCCCCCAGCGACAGGCCGCTGTCGCAGTCGAGCTCGCGCGCGAGGACGTCGAGCAGGAGGGCGGTGCCGTCGCGGAACGCGCGCCAGTGCTCCTGCTGCTCCGCGGTGAGCCAGCGCACGTCGTCGGTCGGCGCGGCGTCGGTCACGGCGGGCTCCTCACGGTCGGGGGTTGCGGCTCGGATCCCACTGTAGTAGAAATATCAACCACCGCATACTTGTTGTGTCAACGATTCTCGTCGATCCCCCGGAGGAACCCATGTCCGCTCTGCCCGCCGGCCTCACCACCGGTACCTGGAACATCGACCCCTCGCACACCGAGGCGTCCTTCACGGTCCGCCACGCCGGCATCTCGAAGGTCCGCGGCACCGTCGCGGTCACCGGCGGCGCCCTCACCGTCGGCGAGGACCTCGAGTCCTCCGCCGTCTCGGTCACCCTCGACCCGTCGACCGTCACGACCGGTGACGCGAACCGCGACGGCCACCTCAAGGGCAACGACTTCTTCGACGTCGAGGTCTTCGGCGAGTGGACCTTCGTGTCGAAGGCCGTCCGCGAGGCCGGCTCGGCCTACGTCGTCGTCGGCGACCTGACGATCCACGGCGTGACGCGCGAGGTCGAGCTCGAGACCGAGTTCAACGGCACCGCCGTCGACCCGTTCGGCAACACGCGCGCCGGGTTCGAGGCCACCACGACGATCTCCCGCAAGGAGTTCGGCCTCACGTGGAACGCCGCGCTCGAGGCCGGCGGCGTGCTCGTCGCCGACAAGGTCCGCATCGACCTCGACGTCTCGGCCATCAAGGCCTGACGCACCGCAGCACCGTCCCGCGAGGGCGCGACCGCACCGGTCGCGCCCTCGCGGCGTCTGCCCCCGCGTGCTGCTAGGACGCGCCGCCGCCGGCACCGCGCGCGCGGTCGTGGAACGCCAGGATCTGCAGCTCGGACGCGACGTCCACCGCCCGCACGTCGACGTGCGGCGGCACGCGCAACGTGCCCGGCGCGAACGTCAGCACCCCCACGACCCCCGCGGCCACGAGCTCGTCGCACACGCGCTGCGCGACGTCGGCCGGCGTGGTCAGCACCGCGATCGTCGCGCCCGTGCGCGCCACCAGACCCGCGAGGTCGTCCGCGGGCTCGACGACGAGCCCCGCGACCGTCGTGCCCACGACCGCCGGGTCCGCGTCGACCAGCGCCACGAGCGAGAACCCGCGCTCCGCGATGCCCGCGTAGTTCGCGAGCGCGTGGCCCAGGTTGCCGACGCCGACCAGCAGCACCCGCCGGACGTCCGCCAGCCCCAGCGCCACCCGCACCTGCTCGCGCAGGTGCTGCACGTCGTACCCCACGCCGCGGCGACCGTACGAGCCGAGGTGCGACAGGTCCTTGCGCAGCTGGGCGGGCGTCACGCCCGCCCGGTGCGCGAGCTCCTGCGACGACGTCAGCACGACCCCGCCCGCGGCCGCGGCGTCGAGCGCACGCAGGTAGCCGGGCAGCCGCGCGACCGTCGCGGGCGGCACGCCCTCGCCGCGGCGGCGCGCGACCCGGCCGCCGTCGCGGCCCGCACCGCGGACCGCACCCCGACCGGTGCCGCCGCGTGCGGCGGTGCGCCGAGCGTCCACGTCGACCCCCCGAGCCTCAGCGCCGGGAGCACCCGGCGACGACGTCACGCTAGAGCCTGCCGCCGCCCGCCGCGAGGGCCCTGCGCAGCCGGCCCTCGTCGATGCGCCAGTAGCCGCGGCGCACGCCGTCGACGTCGACCACCGGGACCATCTCGCCGAGCTCGTCCGCGGGCGGCACGCCGTCGGGGCCGGGCACGTCGACGTCCACCTCGACCCACGTCGCCCCGACCTCCGCGCACACCCGCGCGACCAGCGCACGCGCGTCGTCGCACAGGTGGCACCCGGCGCGCCCGTACAGCACGACCCGCGCCGGCGTCCCGTCCGCCGCGGCGGTCGCCGCCGACCGCTGCCCGTCACCCGTCCGCGTCACGGCGCCACGCTAGCGCGCGCGGACGCGCCGACCGCCGCCCCGCGCGGGTCGTTACAGTGGCCGGGTGCACGCGGGCCAGGGGAACGACGAGCCGGCCGTCGTCGCCGCCACCGTCGAGACGCCGCGGGCCGACCTCGTGCCGGACGGGACGCGCGTCGCGGCCTTCTTCGACGTCGACAACACGATCATCCGCGGCGCGAGCGCGTTCCACCTCGCGGTGGGCCTGTACCGCCGCGGTTTCTTCCGCAACCTCGACCTCGTGACGTTCGCGTTCCAGCAGGCGCGCTACCGCGCGTTCGGCGAGAACCGCCGCCAGATCGACGAGGTCCGCTCCCGCGCGCTCGAGATCATGCGCGGCCGCTCGGTGGCCGAGGTCACCGCGATCGCCGAGGACGTCTACGACGAGGTCCTCAGCCTGCGCATCTACCCCGGGACGCGGGCGCTGCTCGACGCGCACCTCGCGGCGGGGCACGCGGTGTGGCTCGTGACCGCCACCCCCGTCGAGATCGGCGAGCTCATCGCGCGGCGCCTCGGCGCGACGGGCGCGCTCGGCACGGTCGCGGAGCACGACGAGGGCTTCTACACCGGACGGCTCGTCGGCGACCTGCTGCACGGCGAGGCCAAGGCCAGCGCGGTGCGCGCGCTCGCGGAGCGCGAGGGCTACGACCTGGACCGGTGCCACGCGTACGGCGACTCGACCAACGACGTGCCGATCCTGTCGACCGTCGGCCACCCGTGCGCGATCAACCCCGACGGGCGCCTGCGCCGGCACGCCGCGGAGGTCGGGTGGCCCGTGCGGGAGTTCCGCCACCGGCGCACGCAGGCCCGCCGCGGCGTCAACGCCGCGAGCCTCGCGGGTCTGGTGTGGGCAGGCGCGGTCGTCGTGCGGGCGGTGCGACGCTCGCTGCGACGACGCGTGGGCGGCCTGTGACGGCACGGGCACCCGCCCCGTCGCCCGGGCGTCAGCCCGCGTCCTGCACCTGCTCCTGCTCCTCGCGCGTCGTCGCGACCGGCCAGCCCTCGTCGTCCCACGCGAGCTCGCGGATGCCGAGCCGGAAGTCGCCGCCCTCGGCGGCGTCGTACCAGTGGAACGCCAGGTAGCCCTTCGAGTACGACTGACCGCCGGGGCCGACCATGTCGCCGCGCGTCGCGAGCAGCGGCTCGCCGCCGCCCGCGGCGAGGTCCCGGCCCTCACGGTCGACGTACGGCCCGGTGACGTCGCGGGATCGGCCGACGGCCATGTTGTAGGTCGAGTCGGAGCCCTGGCAGCACGAGTCGCGCGAGACGAAGAGGTAGTACCAGCCGTCGCGCTCGGCGAGGTACGGGGCCTCGATCGCGTTGGGCGAGCCGATGCGGCTCGCGATCGTCACCGGCTCGGCGGC
>NZ_BCRB01000083.1 GCF_001552375.1 Cellulomonas iranensis NBRC 101100 = JCM 18110
GGCCTGCGCCCGCAGGTCGGGCGCGCGCGGCCGCTGGCCGAGCGCAGCGTCGGCACGCCCGACCCGGGCGCCGTGTCGCTCGTCGCGGTGCTCGCCGCTGCCGCGGGGCGCGACCCGCAGGGGGGGGTCGTGGCCGACGTGCTGCCGGCGACCCCGGTGATCGACGACGGGGCCGGAGGTGCCGGTTCGGACGAGGGGGAGCAGCGATGAGCGTCGCGAGGATCGTGGTCGGTGCCGACGAGGCGGGCCTGGCGTACAAGGACGTCCTGGCGGACCTGCTGCGCGCGGACCCGCGCGTCGAGGTCGTCGAGGACGTCGGCGTGCACGCGGACGACGACGGCACGGCCTACCCGCACGTGGCCGTGGCCGCCGCGCGGCGCGTCGCCGAGGGTGCCGCGGACCGTGCGCTGCTGGTGTGCGGCACGGGGCTGGGCATGGCGATCGCGGCCAACAAGGTCGCGGGCGTGCGCGCGGTGACGGCGCACGACGCCTTCTCGGTCGAGCGGTCCGTGCTGTCGAACGACGCGCAGGTGCTGTGCCTCGGGCAGCGCGTGATCGGCGTCGAGCTCGCCAAGATGCTGGTGCGGCAGTGGCTCGACCTCGAGTTCGACCCGACGAGCCGGTCGGCCGCCAAGGTCGACGCGATCCGCGGGTACGAGACCGGCGGGACCGACGGCGGGGAGGCCGCCGGCTCCTGCTGACCCGCCCGGGTCCCGGTGGTCCGCCGCCGCCGGGCCCGGGCGCGGGGGCGCCCGCACGTGCGGGGCGTCGCTCGCGACCACCGAGCCCGGCACTCGCCCACCGAGCGCGGTGTTCGCCCACCGAGCGCGGGCCTCACCTGCCGAGTGCGGTACTCGTGAGGCGAGTGCGGTACGTACGAGTGCCGCGCTCGGCGGCGTTCTACCGCGCTCGGCGTTGCGGCTCGGGGGCGCCTTCCGACGGTCGGGTGCGACTCTCGACCACCAGCCGCACCCCGGCGCGGTCCTTGATCGCCGAGTGCGGTACTCGTGAGGCGAGTGCGGTACGTACGAGTGCCGCGCTCGGCCGAGTTCTACCGCGCTGGGCGGCGGGGCTCGGTGGTGAGGTGGCCCACCACGGCGGCACACCCGTGCCGGTGCGTGCGAGCATGGCGACGGGCCTGCCACGGGTGGCGGGCCCCCGGACGAGCGGCGCCGTACCCGGAGAGCGACAAGACGGCAGCCACGGGAGCACCCATGTCCGCCACGTCCCTCGCCTGGCTCGTCCTCGTCGTGTCCGGCGTCCTGGAGGCCGTCTGGGCCTCGGCGCTCGGCCGCGCGGAGGGGTTCACGCGCCTCGGCCCGTCGGTGCTGTTCTTCGTCGCGCTGGCCGCGTCGATGGCCGGTCTGGCGTTCGCGATGCGCACGCTGCCGACCGGCACGTCCTACGCGGTCTGGGTCGGCATCGGCGCGACCCTCACCGTCACGTGGGCGATGCTCACGGGCGCCGAGCCGGCGAGCCTGGTCAAGGTGCTGCTGATCCTCGGGATCGTCGGCTGCGTGATCGGCCTCAAGCTCACCCACTGACACCCATCGGCGTCACCGGCGACCACGTGATCGGTGGTGTCGGCGAGGTAGGGAGTGCGACTGATGACGGGGTCGCCCGGTGCCGGTCCCTGAGACGGTCATCCGTCGCGCTGGCGCGGCCGGGCCCGCGACCGATCACGGTCTCGTCGGGCTCGATCCCTGAGCACGTCATTCGTCGTGGTGGGCCGTCCGGCCGCGACCGACCTCGGTGGGGTCGAGCGTCGACCGTGAGCCGACCCCGTGAGCCGATCCCGTCGTCGGTCGCTCCCGCGGCGGGCGACCCCGTCGTCGATCGCTCCCGCGGCGGGCGACCCCGTCGTCGATCGCTCCCGCGGCGGGTGCCCCCGTCATCGGTCGCTCCCGCGGCGGGCGACCCCGTCGTCGATCGCTCCCGCGGCGGGCGACCCCGTCATCGGTCGCTCCCGCAGCAGTCGCCCCCGTCATCGGTCGCTCGGTGGGCGCTCGGGCCGCGACGGATGACGGGGTCGGCGACCGGGCGGGCAGCGGCCACGAGCGGCCACGAGCAGCACCGGGCACGTGAGCGCGCACGGGCACGCGCCGGGCACGTGCCCGCGTCGCGCGTCAGGCGGCGGTGGTCGCCGCGGGTGCGAACTGGGTGCGGTACAGGTCGGCGTAGAGGCCGTCGCGGGCGAGCAGCTCGGTGTGCGTGCCGTGCTCGACGACGCGTCCGGCGTCGACGACGACGATGAGGTCGGCCTGCCGGACGGTCGACAGGCGGTGCGCGATGACGAGCGACGTCCGCCCGACGAGCGCCTGGTCGAGCGCGGCCTGCACGGCGGCCTCGGACTCGGAGTCGAGGTGCGCGGTGGCCTCGTCGAGCACGACGACGTCGGGGGCCTTGAGCAGGAGCCGCGCGATCGCGAGCCGCTGCCGCTCGCCGCCGGACAGCCGGTAGCCGCGGTCGCCGACGACCGTCTCGAGGCCGTCGGGCAGGGACGCGACGAGGTCCCACACGTGGGCGCCGCGCAGCGCGTTCTCGAGGTCGTCGTCGGTGGCGTCGGGGCGTGCGAAGCGCAGGTTGCCCGCGATGGTGTCGTGGAAGAGGTGCGCCTCCTGGCTGACGACGCCCACGGTGTCGCGCAGCGACGCGGCGGTGACGTCGCGCAGGTCCTGCCCGGCGATGCGCACGGCGCCGCGCGTGGGGTCGTACATGCGCGTGACGAGCTGCGAGACGGTCGTCTTGCCGGCGCCGGACGGGCCGACGAGCGCGACCATCGACCCGGCGGGCACGTGGAACGTGACGTCGTGCAGCGTGTCGCCCGTGAGGTCGGGGCGCAGGGCGGCGACGGATTCGAGGGAGGCCAGCGAGACCTCGTCGGCCGACGGGTAGCGGAAGCCCACGTGGTCGAGCTCGAGGTCGGCGCCGCGGGCCGCGACGGCCGCGCGGAGGTCGGAGGCGTCGGGCTTCTCGGCGACCGTCGGCTCGAGGTCGAGGACCTCGAGGACGCGCTCGAACGACACGAGCGCGGTCATGACGTCGACCTGGACGTTCGACATCGCGGTGAGCGGCCCGTAGAGCCGCCCGAGGTAGGCGGCGAGCGCGACGACGGTGCCGACGGTGAGCTGCCCGCGGATCGCGAGGACGCCGCCGAGCCCGTAGACGACGGCGGTCGCGACGGCCGCGACGGTGGTGAGCCCGACGCGGAACCACGTCGAGTACAGGGCGCGCCTGACGCCGATGTCGCGCACGCGCGCGGTCTGCTCGGCGTACGCGGCGGACTCGCGCGCGGGGTCGCCGAAGACCTTGACGAGGTGCGCGCCGGCGACGTTGAAGCGTTCGGTCATGGTCTGCGACGCGTCGGCGTTGAGCTCGTAGGACTCGCGCGTGATCGCGGCGATGCGGCGCCCGAACCAGCGGGCGGGCAGCACGAACACGGGCAGCAGGACGAGCGAGAGCAGCGTGAGCTGCCACGACATCGACAGCATCGCGGCGAGCACGAAGACGACGGTGAGCGAGTTGCTGACGACGTTGGACAGCGTGGACGTGAACGCCTGCTGGGCGCCGAGCACGTCGCCGTTGAGGCGCTGCACGAGCGCGCCGGTGCGGGCGCGGCTGAAGAATGCGAGCGGCATGCGCTGCACGTGGTCGAACACGGCGGTGCGCAGGTCGTGGATGAGGCCCTCGCCGATGCGTGCGGACACCCACCGCTCGCCGACGCCGAGCGCGGCGGACACCACGGCCAGCAGCGCGACGGCGGCGGCGATCCCGACGACGACGCGGGTGTCGCCCGCGGTGATGCCGTCGTCGATGAGGCGCTGGAACAGCCAGGGGGTGAGGGCGCCGGCGGCGGCGCCGAGCGCGATGAGGACGAGGAACGCCGCGAGCTGGGCGCGGTAGGGGCGGCCGAAAGCGAGGATGCGGCGCAGCGTGCCGGGGGCGAGGCGCTGCCGGGCGACGCCGCGGTCGCGGCTGAAGCCGCGCAGTCCGGGCGGGCCGGGGACGGGTCCGGGGTGGGTCACGGGACCTCCTGGGGGTGGAGGGGGCGGGGGCGAGCCCGCAAGATGCTGAGGTTACCTCACCATCAAGCGCGGAGGCCTCCCGACTATTCCGACGGCCCGCCGACGTCACCCGCGAAACCGCCGCGGCCGCGGCCCGTGGCGCGCTACGTTCACGCGCGTGATCCTCAGCCCCCGCGGTGACGCGGCCACCATGCCCACGCCCGCGCTCCACCTGCCGGGGAGCGGCCCGCGCGCCGGTGCCGCGCTCAACCTCGTCGTCGCGGTGCTCGCGCTGGTCGGCGGTGTCGTGGGGCTCGTCGTCGAGGCGTTCTCCGGGTTCACGGGCGTCGGCGAACGCCGCGGGACGACGTTCCCGATGTGGGTCGTCTACGCGGCCATGGTCGCCCTCGGTGCCGCCGCTCTGGTGGTCCGCGCGCGACGTGCCCCCTGGTACCGGGGCTGGTCGATGCTCGAGGTGCTCGACGGGCCCGACGGGATCGTCCTGTTCGCGGGCCGGCTCGGCGCGCGGCACGAGGGCCTGGCCGTCCGGCGCGGCGAGACCGTCGAGATCGCCGCGGAGCACCAGCTCCGCACGAGCTACCGCTACACGGTCACGGCGCCGTCGGGCTCGATGACGTTCACGGCCGACGGCTTCGTGCACAAGCTCACGATGCAGCCGCTCGAGGAGCTCGCCGGGCGCCACGGCATCACGGTCCGCACGACCGGCGAGGCCGCGCGCATCGTGCGGACCGTCCCGGCCTGACCGGCCCCGGGCCGGTCGGCACCGCCCAGGCGGACGCCGTCCGGGGCCGCCCTCCCTCGCGAGGTGCCCGGGGCGCCCCGGTAGCCTCGCCCCGTGCGACCCCACGAGCACCCGGACGCGGGCGGGCGCACCGACCGCGGCCGTCCCGCCTGCGACGGCGACCGCGACCCCGCGCGCCCGGTGCAGCCGTCCGAGGAGCTGCTCGACCTGCTGCACGACGTGCTGCGCAACGCGCGCCGCGACGCGTCCGAGCGCCTGGGTGACGCGATCACGCCCGGCCAGCTGCGCCTGCTGCGCACGCTCGACCGCCTGGGGCGCCCGCGCCGCCTGGGCGAGCTCGCCGAGGCCCTCGACGTCGCACCCCGGTCGGTGACGTCGAAGGTGGACCAGGCGGCGGCCGACGGCTGGGTGCGCCGCGTGCCCGACCCCGACGACCGGCGCGCGACGCTCGTCGAGCTGACCGACGCGGGGCGCGAGCGTCTCGACGCGGTCGCGAGCAGCCGCGAGGCCGGGGTCCGTGCGCGCCTGGACGCGCTCGACGACGACGAGCAGCAGACCCTGCTGCGCCTGCTGCGTCGGGTCGCCGGGCGGGGCTGACGCGACGACCGCGGCGCGCAGCCACCACGGCCGTGGTTCGGCGTAGGTTGGCGAGGACCCTGTCCCACCCGACCGGAGGCCCGCGATGGCGCTGCTCACCTGTCACTTCTTCTCCGAGGCCCTGCAGGAGAGCACGGCGATGACCGTGCTGCTGCCCGAGTCGGCGCACGGCCAGATCGGCATGGCCGGCTCGGACCGCAGCGGTCCGCCGCCCGTGCTGTACCTGCTGCACGGGCTGTCGGACGACGAGACGATCTGGACCCGGCGCACGTCGATCGAGCGGTACGTCGCCGAGCGCGGCATCGCCGTGGTCATGCCGCGCGCGGGCCGCTCGTTCTACGCCGACGAGGTGCACGGGCAGGCGTTCTGGACGTTCCTGTCGCGTGAGCTGCCCGCGGCCGTGCAGCACTTCTTCCGGGTGTCGGACCGGCGGGAGGACACGTTCGTCGCGGGCCTGTCGATGGGCGGGTACGGCGCGCTGAAGTGGGCGCTGCGCGAGCCGCACCGGTTCGCCGCGGCCGCGAGCCTGTCGGGTGCGCTGTCGGTCACCGACGCGACGCAGCGCGGCATGCTCCTGGCGATGGTCCCGCAGGTGTGGGGCGACCAGGACCCCGAGGGCACCGACGACGACCTGCTGACGCTGCTCGACCGCGCCGACCCCGCGACGCTGCCCGCGCTGTACACGGTGTGCGGTGCGCAGGACCCGCTGGTCGCCGGCCAGGAGGCGTTCGTCGCGCGGGCCCGCGAGCGCGGCGTCCCGGTCGACGCGCACGTGCACCCGGGCGAGCACGAGTGGGGGTTCTGGGACCGGCACGTGCAGGACGTGCTGGAGTGGCTGCCGATCAGGGGCTGACGAGGCGGGTCCCGCGCTGCGCTGGCTGCGCGTGCGTGCGACGCTCGGCCGCATGGCCGACGACGCCCGGACCCCGCCCGTGCTCCGCGCCACGTCCGTGACGATCGGCGTGCCGGACGTGCGCGCGGCCGCCGCGTTCTGGTCGCGGCTGCTGGGTCACCGTGTGACGGCCGACGAGCCGCCGGCCCCGCACGACCCGCCGGGTGCCGGGTGGGCCCAGGTGGCACCGCCGCCGGGTGCGTCGGGGCTCACGATCAACCTCGAGCACGAGGTGCGGTACCGCGTGCCGGTGTGGCCCGCGCGGGACGGCGAGCAGGTCGCGACGCAGCACCTGGACCTGCACGTCCCCGACGGCGACCTCGACGCGGCGGTCGCGTGGGCGCTCGCGTGCGGCGCCCGCCTGGCCGACCACCAGCCGCAGGCCGACGTGCGGGTGCTGCTCGCGCCGGACGGACACCCGTTCTGCCTGTTCGTCTGAACCCGCGCGGGTCAGCCCGTGACCGGTTGCTGCAGCACGACGGCGCCGACGGCGGCCGTCGTGCCGAGGGCGGTGGTCGCGGCCTCGACGACGCGTGCGAGCACGGCGTCGGCGTCGTACCCGAGCGACGTCAGCGTGCCGGCTGCGAGCGCGACGACCACGCCGTAGGTCGCGTACGCGGTGAGCGGCACCGCGACGAGGCGCTCGCGCCGCGACCCGGTGGTGCCCAGCAGGGGGACCGCGAAGTTGCCGCCGCGGGTCCACACGTCGCGCAGCCCGGGCGTGCGCGTCCACCACCGCGGCGGGCGTGGCTCCCACGGCCAGAGCAGCGGCACGCCACCACCGGTGAGCATGTCGCCCAGCACGTGCACGGCGGCGCCGGTCCCGACGGCGACGGGCAGCCAGTCCCACCCCGTCGGCGCGACGACCGTGACGAACCCCGCGAGGGCGACGGCCAGGGCCCACGCCTGCAGCCGCCCGCGGCCCAGGCCGAGCGCGCGCGCCGCGAACGCGACGAGCAGCAGCGACGTCGCCCCGGCGCCCACGGCGAGGTCGCCCAGCGCGGAGGTCGTCGCCGTGACCTTCCCGGCCGCCCACGCGATGCCGACGAGCGCGGCGACCCCCAGCACCGAGTGCGTGCCGTTGCGGTGCCCGCCCGAGACGGCGCCCACCGCGTCGCAGACCCACTGCGACACGGGCGGCAGCGAGTGGGCGATGGTCGCGTCGTGGTGGTCGGCGTCGGGGGCGAGCGCGGCGCCGGCGCACACCAGCGCGCCGGCGACGACCCCGAGCGGGCCGACGGGGTACCAGCCGAGCGTCAGGGGTGCGGTCGACGCGACGGCGACCCACGCGGCCGCCCCGCACAACGCGTGGTGCGCGCCCTTCACCGGACGCCGCCCGGGACGTCCCGGCCCTCGACGAGCGCTGCGACCTGCGGGGACGGGGTGGTGCGGGGCAACGGGACCTCCGGACGGGTGACGCGGGCGGCGCCCACCTCACCCGTCCGGGCGACGTGCGTCAAATGACCGGTGCGTCCCGCACGGCGCGTCGTCGGCGGGGCACCCGGCGGTGCGCCGAGCGACCGGGTGGCCGTGGGCTCAGTCGAGCCAGCCGCGGTACACCGCGTCGCCGCCGGGCAGAGCCCGCAGCGCGTCCCAGCGCGCGCGCCACGCGCGGCGCGCGGCGGCGGGCGGCCAGGGCTCGGGGCGCAGGCCGGGCGGCAGCAGCGGGTCGTCGCGCATCGCGCGTTCGAGCGCGTCGGCCAGCCGGAGCTGACGGACGGCCACCGGCACGGGTCCGGCGGCGTCCCCTTCGGTCGTCGTGCCCGTGCGGGCGGCGCCGCGCCCTCCGGCACCGCCACACGGGCCACCGCCCGCCGCGCCGCCGCCCGCACCGTCGCCCGCCGCGCCGTCGGCCGCGAGCGCGGATGTCACCGCGTCGTACGCCGCGACCACCGGTCCGGCGGGCCACAGGGTCTCGGCCAGCACGAGCGGGTCGTCGACGCCGCGGACGTCGAGCGTCGTGGCGACGGCGGTGGCCGTGGTGGAGCGGGCCTGCGCCGGCAGCACGTCGGTCAGGTCGTGCGGGCTGACGTAGAGGCTGGTCGCGACGGCGGCGGCGCCGGACGCGAGCAGCTCGCGGCGCAGCGCGTCGCGCACGGCCCGCTCGCGCTCGGGCACGGTCAGGGCGACGAGGTGCCAGCGGCCGTCCCACGGGGCGTCGCCCGCGTCCTGCGCGAACGCCAGCGAGAGCGCGATCCGGTCGCGTGCCAGGCGACGCCGCCCGGCGTCTGTGAGCGCGACGGTCCCGGCGCGTCCGCGGCCCGCCTGCACGACGTCCCCCGCGGCGACCGCGCGGCGGATCGCGAGCCGCACGGGTTGGTCGTCGAGGCCGGCGAGGTTCGCGGTGTCGTAGACGAGTGCGAGCGGCACCGCCCCGTCGGGGGGCAGCAGCGCCTCGAGCGCGGTGCGGGGTGCGACGGCCGGGGTCATGGCGTGGTCCTCCGCTCCAGGGTCGTGACGCGGTCGACACCGTAGACGGGGCCGAGCGGGCCGAGCGAGTCGTGCCCCACCGGGCGGAAGCCGACCCGGTCGTACAGGGCGCGGGCGCGCGTGTTGGCGTCGACGACCGTGAGCCGCACCGCATCGAGCCCGTGCGCCCGGGCGTGGGAGCCGGCCGCGTCGAGCAAGGCGGTGCCGATCCCGTGCCCGCGCAGCCCGGCGTCGACGCAGATGCCGTCGAGCACGAGCGCCCCGGGTCGCTCGTCGCGGCGCAGCGGCAGCAGCACGAGGACGGCGCGCAGCGCGGCGAGCGGGCCGACGTGCCGGCGCAGGCCCGCCCACGTGACGTCGGCCATGCCGTGCCCGCCCCGGTGGTAGCCGCACACGCCGCTGACGCGGCCGTCGGTGCGGGCGACGAGCGCGCGGTCGGGGCGCAGGGTCGTGGCGACGACGGCGCGCCCGGTCGCGTCGTCGCGGAAGGCGGGGCGGAGCTTGCGTCGGAACGCGTGCCAGTAGAGGTCGGCGACGAGGTCGCGCTCGTCGTCGGTGAAGCCGGGGGACACGGTGGTCGTCATGACCTCAACGTATCGCTTACGATACGACCGTGCGAAAGACGATAGTTCGAGTCCTCGTGGTCCTGACCGTGCTGGCGGTCGGCCTCGGCGTCGTGACCGTCGCAGGCAACGACTTCCGCTTCACGCGACGTGAGGTCACCTTCGGCGGGCCGCAGGGATCCCTCGTGGGCGTCCTGACCGAACCCCGCGGCGGCGACGCACGCGGCCTGGTCGTCATGGTCCACGGCGACGGCCCCGTCGAGGCGACCCAGGGCGGTCTGTACTCCCCGTGGTTCGAGGCCGCGGCCGACGCCGGGTTCGCGACCCTCTCGTGGAGCAAGCCCGGGGTCGGCCGCTCCGCGGGCGACTGGCTCGACCAGTCGATGGCCGACCGCGCGGCCGAGGTCGACGCCGCGCTCGACTGGGCGCACGCGCAGGACGACGTCCCGACCGGCACGGTCGTGCTGTGGGCCGCGAGCCAGGGCGGCTGGGTGTTCCCGCGCGTGGTCGCCGACCGCGACGACGTCGCCGGCGTGGTCGCCGTCGGGACGGCCGTGGACTGGCTGCGGCAGGGCCGGTTCCACCTGCTCGCCGGGCTCGACGACCAGGGCGCCGACGACGACGAGCGGGCGCGGGCCGTCGCCGAGAGCGACCGCGTCCGGGACCTGCTGGAGCGTGGTGCGTCGTACGACGAGTACGCCACCACCACCCCCGAGGCCGACCGCATGACCCGCGACCGCTGGGGCTTCGTGCTGCGCAACGTGCACGCCGACGCGACCGAGGGCCTGCGCGCGATGGCCCCGCGCGGCGTCCCCGTGCACCTCATGGCCGGCGAGCACGACCGCAACGTCGACGTCGCCGAGACCGAGCGCGTCTACCGCGACCTGCTGGGCGACCACGTGACGGTGTCGACCTTCGACGCCGTGCACTCCCTCGCGCGCCCGGTGGTCGAGGACGTCGACGTGGTCGGTGCCGTCACCGCCGTGGTGCGGCCGCGTGCGCTGCTCGCGCCCGGCGTTCTCGACGACTACCGCAGCGCGCTCGCGTCGATGGGTCGACGCGGGTGGTGATGGTCGGGCGTGGACGTGGGCTTGGTCGGTTCGCCCGGATCGCGTACGTTAGGTGCGCCTAAGTGAGGTAAGCCTAACTTCTGGACGTCCGTCCGGCGTCCACCGCAGGGGGAGACCACGTGACCGAGCTGCTCCACGCCGCCACCGCCGACGACTACGTCGCGACCATGAGGGCCACCGTCGACGCGGTCGCGCACCGCTTCCGCACCACCACCCGACCGTTCTCCGGCGCGAGCCTCGAGCACCTCCAGGAGCTCGTCGACGCGGTCGACCTCGACGGCCCCGGCCAGGGCACCGCCGCGGCCGTGCGCGAGGTCGACGAGCTCGTCGTCCGGCACGCCGTCTGGTACCACGACCCCGCGTACCTCGCGCACCTCAACTGCCCGGTCGCGCTGCCCGCGGTCGCGGCCGAGGCCGTGCTGGCCGCGGTCAACACGAGCGTCGACACCTACGACCAGTCGGGGATCGGCACGCTCGTCGAGCGCAGGCTCGTCGCGTGGACCGCGGGACGGCTCGGGTTCCCCGCCGGCGGCGGGGTGTTCACCTCGGGCGGCACGCAGTCCAACCTGCAGGGCGTGCTGCTCGCCCGGGAGCACGCGCGCGCGGACGTCCCGGGCCTGCGGGCCGAGGACCTCGTCGTCCTCGCGACGGCGTCGAGCCACTTCTCGGTCCAGACCGCCGCGCGCCTCGTCGGCCTCGCGCCCGACGCCGTGCGCCTGGTCCCCACCGACGAGGACGGGCGCATGCGCGCCGACGCCCTGGCCATCGCGCTGCGGCACGTCGAGCGCGACGGACGTCACGCGATGGCGGTCGTCGCGACGGCCGGCACCACCGACCGCGGGTGCGTCGACCCCCTCGCGGCGATCGCCGACGTGTGCGACGCGCACGACGTCTGGCTGCACGTCGACGCGGCCTACGGGTGCGGCCTGCTCGTCAGCCCGACGCGCCGCCACCTGCTCGACGGCGTCGAGCGCGCGCGCTCGGTGACCGTCGACTTCCACAAGGCGTTCTTCCAACCGGTGTCGTCGTCGGCGTTCGTCGTGCGGCACGCAGCCGACCTGCGGCTGCTCGCGCACCACCACGACTACCTCAACCCCGAGGACGCCGACGAGCCGAACCAGGTCGACGTGTCGCTGCAGACCACGCGCCGCTTCGACGCCCTCAAGCTCTGGACGACCCTGCGCGCGCTCGGCCCCGACCGGCTCGGCGAGCTGTGGGACGCGACGATCGACCTCGCCGTCGGCGTGCACGCGCTGCTCGCGGACGACCCCGACCTGCGGCTGCTCGCGCGCACCGACCTGTCGACCGTCCTGTTCCGGTACCAGCCCGACGGTCTCGACGACGCGCGCGCCGACGCGCTGGTCGCGCCCGTGCGCCGGGCCCTGCTCGCGTCGGGACGCGCGGTCGTCGCCCGCACCGTGCTCGACGGCCGCCCGTGCCTCAAGCTCACGCTGCTCGACCCGACGACCGCGCTCGCGGACGTCCGGCACGTGCTCGAGCTCGTGCGGCGGACCGCCGCCGACACGCTCGCCGACGCCCAGCCGCTGGCGGAGGTGACGCCGTGACGCCGCGCGTGCACGACGTCGTCGGCGTCGGGATCGGCCCGTTCAACCTGGGCCTGGCGGCGCTCGCGGCCCCGCTGGACCTCGACACCGTCTTCCTCGACCGGGCGCCGGAGTTCCGCTGGCACCCCGGGATGATGCTCGAGGGCGCGACCGTCCAGGTCCCGTTCCTCGCGGACCTCGTGACGATGGCCGACCCCACCAGCCCGTACTCGTTCCTCGCGTGGCTCAAGGCGACCGGTCGCCTCTACGCGTTCTACATCCGCGAGAGCTTCTACCCGCTGCGCAGCGAGTACGACGCGTACTGCCGGTGGGTCGCGCAGCAGCTCCCGTCGCTGCGCTGGGGTCGCACGGTCACGGCGGTCGAGGTCGACCCGCTCGACGACGACCTGTACGTCGTGCACGCGCGCACGGCCGACGGCGTCGAGTCGTACCGCACGCGGCACGTCGTGCTCGGCGTCGGCACGCGGCCCGTCGTGCCGCCCGCGCTGCGGGGGCTGGCCGGCCCGGTCGTCCACAGCGCCGACTACCTGCCGCACCGCGACGCCCTGCGCCGCGCGCCGTCCGTCACGGTGGTCGGCTCGGGGCAGTCGGCCGCGGAGATCTACCGCGACCTGCTCGAGGGTCTCGACGTCGACCGCGGCCGGCTGGACTGGGTGACGCGCTCGCCGCGGTTCTTCCCGATGGAGTACACCAAGCTCACGCTCGAGATGACGTCGCCCGAGTACACCGACCACTTCCACGCGCTGCCCATGGAGCTGCGGGACCGGCTCGCGCGCGAGCAGCGCCACCTCTACAAGGGCATCAGCGCGGACCTCGTCGACGACGTCTACGACACCCTGTACCGCCGCAGCGCGACCGGTCCGGTGCCGACGACGCTGCTGACCGACACCGAGGTGACGGGCGCCGTCTGGGACGCCGCCGCGCAGGAGTACACGCTGCGGCTGCGCCACGCGCAGACGGGCGCCGAGCACGAGCGCACCACCGCCGCGCTCGTCCTGGCCACGGGGTACGCGGCACCGGCGCTCGACGTGCTGCTCGGCATCGACGACCGTCTCGACCGGGACGCCCGCGGACGTCTGGCCGTCGCGCGCGACTACTCGGTCGACGGCGGGCGCGGGCGCGTGTTCGTGCAGAACGGCGAGGAGCACACGCACGGCCTCACCGCCCCCGACCTGGGGTTCGGTGCGTGGCGGTCCTCGACGATCCTCGCCGCGGTCTGCGGGCGGGAGGTCTACCCGCGCGAACGGCGCATCGCGTTCCAGGACTTCGGGGTGCCGGACGGTGCGCACCCGTCGCCCGCGGGCACGGTCGACGCGGGGGTGCCCGCGTGACCGGTGGACGTGGCACGGCGCCCGCGACGCCAGGGGACGTCGAGCCGTGGCGGTCGCTGGGTCCCGTGCGGCTCGCGCGCGTCGTGCCCGAGCGCGACGCGCCCCTGCTGCACGCGTGGCTCACGCACCCCGCGTCGTGGGCCTGGCAGATGGGCCACCTGGGCGTCGGCGAGGTGCTGGCGTACGAGCGCGGGATCGAGCGGTCGCCGCACGAGCAGGCGTGGCTCGGCCGCGTCGCCGGCAGCGCCACGTTCGTCGTCGAGACGTACGACCCCGCGCACGTGCTGCTCACCGACGTGCACGACGCGCGCCCTGGCGACGTCGGCATGCACCTGCTCGTCGCACCGCCGACCGGCCCGCGCGTCAGCGGCCTGACCGACGCCGTCATGGCCGCGACGCTGCGTTTCTGCTTCGGGGCGCTGCGTGCCGCGCGGGTCGTCGTCGAGCCCGACATCCGCAACACCGCGATCGCCGCCAAGAACACCGCCGCGGGCTTCCGCGTGCTGCGCGAGGTCGACCTGCCCGGCAAGCGCGCCGCGCTGTCGGTCTGCACGCGCGCCGACTTCGCCGCGAGCCGCCTGGGGGCGGAGCCGCTGCCGGTCACCCGGCGCGGACCGAGGACCACCGCACCCGCCGTCACCACGGCGCCCGCCGTCACCACCGCACCCGCCGTCACCACCGCGACCGAGGACCACCGATGACCGCCGCCGCCCCCGCCCCCGTCGTCCGCCGGCCACTGCCCGGCGCCGGCCCGTGCCCCGCGCCGCGCGACGTGCCGCCCGGCCCGCACCCCGCCGACCACCTGACGCCGGAGCACCTCGCCGCCGCGCAGCGCCACCTGGTCACCAAGGCGCTCGCGGAGTTCGCCCACGAGCGGCTGCTGGCGCCGTCGCGGGACCGCGCCGCCGGTCCGGACCGGTACGTCGTCGCGCTCGACGCACCCACGGGCCCGGTCGCCTACCGGTTCCGGGCGCGCCGCCTCGCGCTCGAGCACTGGGCCGTCGACGCGGCGAGCGTGGTGCGCGAGCGCGACGGGGTGCCCGCGGACCTCGACGTCCTCGAGCTCGTGCACGAGCTCCAGCCGCTGCTGCGCATCCCCGACGCGATGCTCGCGCTCTACCTCGAGGAGCTGTCGGCGACGCTCGCGGCGGACGCCTACAGGCGGCACCGGCCGGGGCCGCCGGTCGCCGCGCTGCTGCACGCCGACCTGGCGACCGTCGAGGCGGCGATGACCGAAGGGCACCCGGGGTTCGTCGCCAACAGCGGCCGCATCGGGTACGGCGTGGGCGAGCACGACGCGTACGCGCCCGAGGCCGCGCGCGACGTGCGCGTCGTCTGGTTGGCCGCGCGCCGTGACCGCACGCACCTCGCGCTCGGCGCCGGTCTGGACGAGGACGCGCTCTACGTGCGCGAGCTGGGCGCCGACGCGCTCGCGGGGTTCGCGGCGCACCTGCGCGGGCTCGGCCTGGACCCGGCGCGCTACCGCTACCTGCCCGTGCACCCGTGGCAGTGGGAGCACAAGGTCGCGGTGACCTTCGCGCCGGACGTCGCGCGACGCGACCTCGTGCTGCTCGGCGAGTCCGCCGACCTGTACCGGCCGCAGCAGTCCATCCGGACGTTCCTCAACGTGTCGCGCCCCGAGCGGGACTACGTGAAGACCGCCGTCGCGATCCAGAACATGGGGTTCCTGCGCGGGCTCAGCCCCGCGTACATGCGCGTCACGCCCGCGATCAACGACTGGGTCGCCGACCTCGTGCACGGCGACCCCGAGCTCGTCGCGTGCGGCGTGCGGGTGCTGCGCGAGCACGCGTCGATCGGCTACACGGGCGACGTCTACCACCGCACGCCGCAGCCCAGCGCGCACCGCAAGATGCTCGCGGCGCTGTGGCGCGAGTCGCCCGTGCCGCTGCTGCGCGACGGGCAGCGCGCCGCGACGATGGCCGCGCTGCTGCACCGCGACGCCCACGGCGACGCGTACGCGACCGCCGCCGTCCGGGCGTCGGGCCTCGACCCCGTCGACTGGCTCGCCGCCTACCTGGGGGTCTACCTGCGGCCGCTCGTGCACTGCGTCCGCGCGCACGCGCTGGCGTTCATGCCGCACGGCGAGAACGTCATCCTCGTGCTCGAGGGGCACGTGCCCGTGGGGGCGTTCCTCAAGGACATCGGGGAGGAGGTCGCGGTCATGGACGAGCGCCCGCTGCCGCCCGACGTGGAGCGCGCGCGTGCCCTGGTCGACCCGTCCGAGCGCGCCGACGCGATCCTCGTCGACGTGCTCGACGGCGTGCTGCGGCACCTCGCGGCCGTGCTCGTCACCGACGGCGTGCTGACCGAGGAGGACTTCTGGGGAGCCGTCGCGCGCTGCCTCGACGCGCACGCGGCCGACCACCCCGACCTGCCGGCCGACGTCGACGTGCGGGTCGCGCGGTTCCGGCACTCGTGCCTCAACCGCCTCCAGCTGCGCGACCCGCTGCAGATGGTCGACCTGGCGGACCAGGCCTCGTCGTTCGTCTACGCGGGCACGCTCGCGAACCCCGTGGCGCGCGACGGAGCGCTCGTGGCGGCCGGCTGACGCGGTGGGCGAGGGCCGGGCGACGCGCGGGCCGCGCCCCGACGAGCGCGACGGCCGCCGCTCAGCCGCGGTCGAGCCGGTCGAGCAGCAGCACCGCGATGTCCGCGACCTCGGGCACGCCCACCTGCGGGCGCGCGGCGGCGGGGGCGTCGGGCCCGGCGGGCGCGCGCGTCCCCGTGCTCGCGGCGCC
>NZ_BCRB01000084.1 GCF_001552375.1 Cellulomonas iranensis NBRC 101100 = JCM 18110
GCGCGCGAGCCGCTCGCGGCGCCGACTGCCGCACCCGCAGCCGCACCCGCGCCCGTCCCGGTCGTGGCGCCCGCGCCCGCCCCGGCTCCCGCCCCCGCGGCGGCGGCCCCCGTCGCCGTGCCGTCGACGCAGCCCGTGCCTGTCGTCCCGCTCGCCGAGCAGCTCGGCGCGCGCCTGCGGTCCGTCGGCGAGCTCGGCACCGGCCGCCACGTGCTCACCGTGCCCGTGGACCCCGAGCACCTCGGCCCCGTCCGGGTGGTCGCGCACATCACGCACGACGCCGTCCGCCTCGACCTCGTCGGCGCGACCGACGCGGCGCGCGAGGCGCTGCGCGGCACCCTCGCCGAGCTGCGGCGCGACCTGCAGGCAGCGGGTCTGCAGGCCGAGCTCGGCCTCGGCGGCCGCGACGAGGCCGGCGGCCGCGCCGGTCAGGACCTCGACCAGGGCCCGGGCGGCCGCTCCGGCCGCCCGGCCGACGGCGCCGTCACCCCGCGCGGCGCCGACGGCGACGCGCCCGCCACCCCCCACCCGACCCCCCGTGCGCGCCCCGGCGCGCTCGACCTCGTCGTCTGACCCCGGAGGACCCGTTGAGCATCGACACGTCGTACGCGCAGGGCAACGTGCCCGTCGGCGGCTCCGGCTCGTCCGGCGCGAGCGAGCCCGTCGACCGGACGTCGCTGGACAAGCAGGCGTTCCTCAAGCTCCTGGTCGCGCAGATGCGCTACCAGGACCCGACCAGCCCGATGGACACCACGCAGCTGATGGCGCAGACCACGCAGCTCAACACGATGGAGCGTCTCGTCGAGCTGTCGGACACCCAGCGCGAGGCGTTCGCGCTGCAGATGCGGTCGTCCGCCGCCGCCCTCGTCGGTCGCGAGGTCACGTGGAAGGACTCCGAGACCACGACGCGCACGGGCGTCGTCACCGCCGTGTCCTACGCCGGTGCGGTCCCGACCGTGCGGGTCGGCGACACCGACGTGCCGCTCGACGCGGTCGCCGCCGTCACGGCGGCCGACCCCACCGCGACCACCCCGCCGACCACCCCCGCCGCCTGACGCGGACCACCGAAAGGAACTCCCATGCTCCGCTCGCTCTTCTCCGGCATCAGCGGTCTGCGCAGCCACCAGACCATGCTCGACGTCACGGGCAACAACATCGCCAACGTCAACACGACCGGCTACAAGTCCTCGCAGGTGGTGTTCCAGGACACGCTCAGCCAGGTCCTCACCAACGCGGGCGCCCCGCAGGGCGGCGTCGGCGGCACCAACCCCGCGCAGGTCGGCCTCGGCGTGCAGGTCGCGGGCATCACGACGAGCTTCACGCAGGGTGCCTCGCAGACCACCGGCCGCAGCACGGACATGATGATCCAGGGCGACGGGTTCTTCGTCGTCCGCAAGGGCGCCGAGACGTACTACACGCGCGCCGGCGCGTTCGACTTCGACACCACGGGCCAGATGGTGCTGCCGGGCGAGGGCGCGCTCGTGCAGGGCTGGGCCGCGGTCAACGGCGTCGTCGACACGAACAGCCCGCTCGTCGACCTCAAGGTCCCGGCCGGCACCACGATGGGCGCGGTCGCGACGACGACGGCGGACACGCTCGGCAACCTGGACTCCTCGGCGGCGGTCGGCACGACCAAGAACCTGCCGATGAAGGTGTACGACGCGATCGGCACCGAGCGCACGCTCACGGTGACGTTCACGAAGGAGGCCGCGGGCTGGACCGTGGCCGCGGGCGACGGGGCGGCGACGGTCGCCGCGCAGCCGGTGACGTTCACGGCGGCCGGTGCGCTCGCGACGCCCGGCACGCTCACGGTCGGGGGCGTCGCGCTCGACCTGTCGAAGGTCACGGGCTACGCGGGTCTCGACACGATCGCGGCGGGCACGCCGAACGGTCAGGCCGCGGGTACGCTGCTGTCGTTCGGCCTCGGCGCCGACGGCACCATCACCGGCACGTTCAGCAACGGCCTCAAGCAGGTCATCGGCCGCATCGCCATGGGGGCGTTCACCAACCCCGGCGGCCTGGAGAAGGCCGGCGGGTCGCTGTTCCGCACGTCGGTGAACTCGGGCGAGCCCATGATCGGCACGGCCGGCACGGGCGGGCGCGGCGGGCTCGCGGGCGGCCGCCTCGAGATGTCGAACGTCGACCTGTCGAGCGAGTTCACCAGCCTGATCATCGCGCAGCGCGGGTTCCAGGCGAACTCGCGCATCATCACGACCTCCGACGAGGTGCTCAACGAGCTGGTCAACCTCAAGCGCTGACGATGCAGGGGATCACCGCGATCGCGGCGCGCATGGCGCAGCTCCGCGAGCTCGTCGAGCCCGCGCCGACCCCGACCGTCGCGTCGGGGTCGGCGTCCGGCTCGACCACTACGGCCACGGCGTTCGCCGACACGCTCGCGCGTGCGGTCGCGACGTACCAGGTGCCGGGCGCCGCGCCCGCCACGACCGTCGACACGTCGCCGTCGTCGGTGCGTCGCATCAACGGCGACATGCTGCCCAACGGCCTCGCGGCGCACCAGAACGGCCGCGTGCCGGACGCCGCGCTGACCCCCGTGGGGGACACCGGGCACCGCCTGTGGCAGCCCGCCGCGCAGCAGCTCACGCGTCTGATCGACGACGCGCGCGCCCAGGGCGTGACCATCGGCATCACGGACTCGTACCGCACGTACGACACGCAGGTCGACCTCGTGCGCCGCAAGGGCCTGTACTCGCAGGGCGGCCTCGCCGCGACGCCCGGCACGTCGGACCACGGCTGGGGGCTCGCGGTCGACCTGCGGCTCGACGACCGCGCGCAGGCGTGGATGCGGGCCAACGCCGATCGGTACGGCTTCGCGGAGGACACGCCGCGCGAGCCGTGGCACTGGGCGTACCAGACATGACGCGCCGCACGCGGGTGAGGCCCGACGCCTCAGCCGCCCGCACGCCCTGCCGATGAGCAGGACGTGCCCCACGGACGGGGCGCACGCGGCGCCGGGCGCCTAGCCCGGAGCCGCCGCACCAGCAGTGACCAGGGACGGGATGTGCCGTGATCGTCGTGACGCGACTCAACGGGGGCAGGTTCGGGGTGAACCCCGACCTGGTCCAGCGGGTGGACAGTGCGCCCGACACCATCCTCACGCTCGTCGACGGCACCAAGCTCATCGTCCAGGAGTCCCTCGAGCAGATCGTCGCGCTCATCCACGAGCAGCGCGCGTCGCTGCTGGCGCGTGCGCGCGACCTCGAGCGGCTCGGGCCGGTGGGCACCGTGCCGGACCTCGACGACGACACCGGTGACGACCCGCCGCCGCCCGTCCCGCTGCGACCGAGGAGCCGCTGATGGACCCCGCGGGCATCGTCGGCATCCTGTTCGCGTTCGGCGCGATCTACACGGCCCTCACCCTCGAGGGCGCCGACCCCATGTCGATCCTGCTGCCGGCGCCGCTCATCCTCGTGTGGGGCGGCACGCTGGGCGTCGGCCTGGCGGGGCACACGCTCAAGGACGCGAAGGCCGCGTTCGCGGCCGTGCCGCGCGCGATGCGGGCCAAGGCGCCGCAGCCGGGCGCGAACGTCGACGTCGTCGTCAAGCTCGCCGAGCGCGCGCGCCGCGAGGGCCTGCTGGCGCTCGAGGACGACGCGCGCCAGGTCGAGGACCCGTTCCTGCGCGAGGGGCTGCAGGCCGCGATCGACGGCACCGACCCGGAGGACCTGCGGGTCATCCTCGAGGACCGGATCGCGACCAAGCGCGCGACCGACCGCGTCGCGTCCAAGTACTTCGTCGACATGGGCGGCTACGCGCCGACCATCGGCATCATCGGCACGGTCATCTCGCTCGTGCACGTGCTCGAGAACCTGTCGGACCCGTCGTCGCTGGGGCACTCGATCGCCGCCGCGTTCGTCGCGACCCTGTGGGGCATCCTCTCGGCGAACGTCGTGTGGCTCCCGATCGGCAACCGCATCCGGCGGATCTCCGACCTCGAGTGCCAGCAGATGGAGATCACGCTCGAGGGCCTGCTCGCGGTGCAGGCGGGCGCCAACCCGCGCCTGGTCGGCGAGCGGCTGCGCAGCCTCGTGCCCGGCGGCGGCGACAAGCCCGACGCCCGGACGGAGGCGGCGTGAGCGCGGCGGGCGGGCGGCGGCGCCGGCACGAGGAGCACGAGGAGCACGTCAACCACGAGCGCTGGCTCGTGAGCTACTCCGACATGATCACGGTGCTCATGGCGCTGTTCATCGTGCTGTTCGCCATCAGCCAGGTCGACCAGGAGAAGTACCTCGCGCTGAGCAAGTCGCTCGCCGCGGGCTTCGGCAACGGCGACGTGCAGGTCTCGTCGACGGTGTTCGACGGCGGCGACGGCGTGCTCGACGGCCAGGCGCCGCAGGACCAGCACGCGCAGGGTGCGGGCACCGCCGGCATGGTGAGCGCCGACCAGGGCCTCGCGGAGGTCGGGCAGATCCCGACGCCCGAGCCGGTCGACCCGCAGCTGCTGGCCGCCGCGCAGGCCGAGGCGTCGCACCTCGAGCAGGTGCGCGAGGCGCTGCGGCAGGGCCTGCTGGCGCAAGGCCTGGACAAGGTCGTGCAGTTCCGCATCGACGAACGCGGCCTGATCCTCGGGCTCATCGCCGACGACGTGTTCTTCGCACCCGCGAGCGCCGAGCTGACGCCCACCGCGCTGCAGGTGCTCGACGTGGCGGCGCCCACGCTCGTCGCGCTGCAGGAGCAGATCGCGATCGAGGGGCACGCGAACGTGCTCCCGGTGTCGGGGCGCTACCCGACCAACTGGGAGCTGTCCGCCGACCGCGCGACCCAGGTGCTGCGGCACCTCGTGGAGAAGGACGGGCTCGCCCCCGGCCGCATCTCCGCGGTGGGGTTCGGCGACGCCCGCCCGGTCGCGCAGGGCATGGACGAGGCGTCGCTGGCGGCCAACCGCCGCGTCGACCTCGTCGTGCTGTCCGACGCGCCGGAGAACGTGCGCGAGCTCGTGCCGACCGTGACGCACGAGTGACCCGACGACCCGAGACGGAGGTGTGACATGCCAGTCGAGCAGCGTGTGGTGTCCCGGCAGAAGATCGGGGGAGGCGGCGGTGGGTCCGCACCCGCCCCGGCCCCGGCGGCCGAGCCCGTGGCCGAGAAGAAGTCGCGGCGCGGCCTGCTGGTCGTGGTGGCCGTGGTCGTGGTGCTGCTGATCGGCGGCGCCGCGGCGTACTTCCTGCTGCTGAAGGGCGACGGTGCGGCCGCGGAGCCGGCACCCGAGCCGACGCCCGAGCTGGGCGCGGTCGTCAAGGTCGAGCCCATCAGCATCAACCTGGCCGACGGGCGCTACCTGCGCCTGGGCCTGGGCCTGCAGCTCACGGCCGACGCGGGCGAGGAGATCGACGCGTCGCGCGCGCTCGACCTCGCGATCGCGCTGTACTCGGGCCGTCCGATCGCCGAGGTCTCCGACCCGGCCACGCGTGACCAGCTCAAGGCGCAGCTCGCCGAGCAGCTCTCCGAGGCGTACGAGGGCGAGGTGGTGGACGTCTACCTGACGAACTACGTCACGCAGTGACGTGACCAGCCGGCGCCACGGAGGGCGCCGCCGTCGCTCCCCGCCGCGCGCGACCGTGCCGCGCGACGCACCGCCCAGGACGGGCGGCGGGAGATCCACCGCACGGTCCGCGCACCCACCGGGCCCGTCGTCGTCCTCGTGCGCGACCCCGCCGCCGATTCTCCTCACGTCCGTGCGGCACCCGCCGATGGGTCGGTCGTGACGCCGTCCCCACCCGCGACCGACGCGCCCGCCGCGCCCGTCGCCACCGACGTGCCCGTGGCACCCGGCTCGTCCGCGCGCCGCCGCGCGCGCGCCGCCGCACCGGTCCCGTACGACTTCCGCCGCCCCCTCACGCTGTCGCGCGAGCACGCGCGCCACCTGTCGATGGCGCTGCAGCGGTTCGCGCGCCTGTGGGGCACGCAGCTCACGGCGCGCCTGCGCGCGCTGGTCCAGGTGACGTTCGACGACGTCACGCTGCTGACCTACGACGAGCACGTCGCGAACCTGCCGACGCCGACCGCGCTGTTCGTGTGCACGGTCGAGCAGCCGCGCGGCACGGCGCTGCTGCAGCTGCCGGTGCCCGCGACCCTGGTGTGGGTCGACTACCTGTTCGGCGGCTCGGGGCTGGGCGACGAGCGCGAGGGGCGCGAGCTCACCGAGATCGAGACGACGCTCGTGCGCGACCTCGTGACGAACGCGCTCGCGGACCTCACGTACACGTTCGCGGCGATCATGCCGCTGCAGCTGTCGGTGCGCTCGATCCAGTACAACCCGCAGTTCGTGCAGGCGGTCGCCGCGACCGACGCCGTGCTGACGGCGAGCTTCACGCTGCGGATCGACGAGAAGCGCGTCGACACCGCGACGCTCATGCTCCCCGCCGAGGCGGTGCTCGCGGCGCTGCGCACCGAGCAGCGCCCCGACGGCGAGACCCCCAACCCGGACCGGCTGGTCCGTGACAAGGCCGACCTCGAGCGCGCGACGCTCGAGGCGCCGGTCGAGGTCGCCGTGCGCTGCACGCCCCGTGTCGTCCACCCGCGGGACGTCGTCGACCTCGCGGTCGGCGACGTGCTGCCGCTGTCCCACCCCGCGAGCCGGCCCCTGGAGGTCGTGGTCGACGACGTCGTGCTCGCGCACGCCGCCGCCGGCACCCACGGCTCGCGGCTCGCCTGCCAGGTCGTGAGCGTCGAGGAGAACCACGCATGAGCACCACGTCCCCCGTCGTCGACACGACCGCGGCCGCCACGGCCGCCGCGGCGCTCGTCCCCGCCGACGTCCCGCTGCAGGTCGCACCGGCCGACGCGGCCCCGCCGGCCGACGCCGCGGCGGTCGTCGCGGGCGTCGTCGGCCGCACGTCGGCCGACGTCGCCCTCGTGCTCGGCCCGCAGGTCGCCGCGGCCCTCGCCGAGGGCACCGACGGCGCCGCGCTCGACCCCGCGGCGGCGCTGCGACCGGCGCTGCAGGCGGCCGCGGCCGCGCTGGGCGACGGCGTGCTGGAGCCCGCGCGGCTGTCGACGGCCGGCCAGGTCGTCACGCCCGAGAGCGACGTCGTCGCGCTCGTCGGCCCCGACGGGCCGCGCGCCTGGCTCGTGGTGCGCGTGCGCCCGGGCGGTGCGCCGGCCGCCGCCGCACCCGCGGTGCCGACGCAGCGGGGCGCCGCGCTGCGCGCGCTGTACGACGTCGAGCTCACGCTCACCGCGGAGATCGGGCGCACGCGCCTGCCGCTGCGTCAGGTGCTCGACCTCACGCCCGGCACGGTCCTCGAGCTCGACCGCGCCGCGGGCGGGCCCGCCGACGTCGTCGTCAACGGGCGCCTGATCGCGCGCGGCGAGGTCGTCGTGGTCGACGAGGACTTCGCGATCCGCGTCACCGAGATCGTCAGCGCGCCGGACGCCGTCTGATGGACGAGCTGCTGCTCGTCGGCCGCGTGCTGCTGTCGCTCGCGTGCGTCGTCGGCCTCGTGTGGTACCTGGCGCGCAAGCTGGGTGCCTCGCGGGGTGCGCACGACGACCGCGAGCCGACGGTGCACGTGGTCGACCGGCAGTCGCTCTCCCGCGGGTCGGGCGTGGCCGTGGTCGCGGTCGGCAGCCGCCGCCTGCTCGTCGGCTTCGGCGAGCAGCAGGTGCAGCTGCTCACCGAGCTGCGCCCCGTGCCCGAGCTCGCGCCCGCGACCACGTCGGCGTCCACGCCCGCCGCCGGGTCGGCGGACGCCGTGCCCACGCCGCGCCCCGCGCCCGACGGCGCCCGCCCCGGCCCGCTCGCGGGCTCGGTGCTGTCCCCGCAGACGTGGCGCGCGACCCTGCGCGCGCTGCAGGACCGCACGGTGCGCCGATGACCCGCCCGGCCCTCGCGTCGCCCGCACCCGCGACGCCTGTCCCGTCGCTGCCGACGGCACCGGCCGTCCGCGACCGGCGCCGCACGCTCGTGCGCGCGCTGCTGCTCGCGCTCGTCGTCGCGGGCGTGCTCGTCGTCCAGCTCGCGCTCGCGGCGCCGTCGCACGCCGCGACCGGGCCCACGCCGCCCGCGGCGCCGACCGCGCCCGAGGCGCCCGGCGTGGGCGAGGTGACGGTGCAGGTCAACGGCATCAACGGCACGCCCAGCGGCTCGATCGTCGTGCTGCTCGGCATCACGCTGCTGTCGGTCGCGCCGTCGCTGATCCTGCTGACCACGAGCTTCACCAAGATCCTCGTGGTGCTGTCCCTGACCCGCAACGCGCTCGGCCTGCAGGGCGTGCCGCCCAACCAGGTCCTCGCGGGCCTCGCGCTGTTCCTGTCGCTGTTCGTCATGGCGCCGGTCGTCAGCGGCGTCAACGACGCGGGCGTGCAGCCCTACCTCGACGGCAGCCTCACGTTCACGCAGGCCGTCGAGGCCGGGCAGGCGCCGCTGCGCGAGTTCATGCTGTCCCACACGCGCGAGCAGGACATCGCGCTGCTCACGCGCGCCGCCGACCGGCCCAACCCCGAGACGCCGGCCGACGTGCCGTTCACGGTGCTCGCGCCCGCGTTCCTGCTGTCGGAGCTGCGGGCCGCGTTCATCATCGGCTTCGTCGTGTTCGTGCCGTTCCTCGTGATCGACCTCGTCGTGTCCTCCGCGCTCATGGCGATGGGCATGATGATGCTGCCGCCGATCATGGTGTCGCTGCCGTTCAAGCTCCTGCTGTTCGTGCTCGTCGACGGCTGGGGGCTGATCGTCACCGCGCTCGTCGGCTCGTACACCGGGGGCGGCTAGTGGACACCAACGCGGTCCTCGACATCGCGCTCGACTCCCTCGTGCTGGCCGCCAAGCTCGCCGCGCCCGTGCTCGTCACCGCCCTCGTCGTGGGGTTCGCGGTGTCGCTCGTGCAGTCCGTGACCCAGATCCAGGAGGTCACGCTGTCGTTCGTGCCCAAGGCCGTCGCCGCGGCCGCGGCGCTGCTGATCGCGGGGCACTGGATGATCACCGAGCTCGTGACGTTCACGCACGAGCTGTACGCGCGCATCCCGTCGCTGCTGGGCGGGTGAGCCGACCCCGATGGACCCCGTCGCCGTCACGCTGCCGATCGCCGCGGTCGAGACCACGCTGCTCGCGGCCGTGCGCATGATCGCGTTCCTCGTGGTCGCGCCGCCGTTCGCGCAGCGCGGCGTGCCCGGACCGGTCAAGGTCGCGCTCGGCACGGGCCTCGCGCTCGCGGTCGCGCCCCGGCTCGAGCAGGTCGAGTCGACCGGCACGGGCGCGTTCGTCGGCGCTCTCGTGCTGCAGGCCGTCGTCGGCGCCGGGACCGGGTTCCTCGTCTACCTGGTGTTCGCGGCGGTGCAGTCCGCGGGGTCGCTCGTCGACCTGTTCGGCGGGTTCCAGATCGCGACCGCGTTCGACCCCATGAGCATGACCAGCGGCGCGCAGTTCTCGCGGCTCTACCAGCTGCTCGCGGTCGTGCTGCTGTTCGCGTCCGACGGCTACCAGCTGGTCGTCGCGGGGCTGCTGCGCACGTTCGACGTGCTGCCGCTCGGGACCATGTTCTCGGCCGCCGGGTTCGCGCAGGGCGCGGCCGACGGCATCACGTCGCTGTTCGTGTCGGCGCTGCAGATCGCGGGCCCGCTGCTCGTCGTGCTGTTCCTCGCCGACGTCGGCCTCGGGCTGCTCACGCGCGTGTCGCCCGCGCTCAACGCGTTCGCGCTCGGGTTCCCCCTGAAGATCCTGCTGACGCTCACGCTGTGCGGCTTCGCGCTGCTCGCGCTGCCCGACCTGCTCGGCGCGCTCGCCGAGCGCACCGCGACCGACGTGCCGGCGGTGCTGCGGTGAGCGGCGGCGGGGGCGGCGAGCGCACCGAGAAGGCCACGCCGCAGCGGCTCAAGGACGTCCGGCGCAAGGGCCAGGTCGGGCGCTCGCAGGACCTCACGGCGTGGGTCGGCCTCGGCGCGGCGGCGCTCATGCTGCCGGGCGTGCTCGGCCGCGCGCGGGGTGCCGCGCTCGAGCAGATGACGCAGGTCCGTGCGGTCGCGTCGAGCGCCGACCCCGCGCAGGCCGTCGAGGTGCTGCGGCAGTCGCTCCAGTCCGCGGGCAGCACGCTCGGCCCCATGTTCGCCGTGCTCGTGGTCGCGACGATCGTCGTCGCCGTCGCGCAGGGCGGCGTGAGCTTCCGCAGCATGAAGCCCAAGTTCGACCACCTCAAGCCCGCGGCCGCCGCGAAGAAGTTCGTCGGCCCGCAGGCGATGTGGCAGGGCGTCAAGACCCTCCTCAAGACCCTCGCGGTCGCGGCCGTGCTCTACGCGGGCGTCCAGACCATGGTGCCGACGCTCATGGCGTCCGGGACGCTGCCGCTCGCGGCCGTGCTCGGCGCCGCGGGCGACGGCGCGTCGGGCCTGCTGCGCGGCGGCATCGCGGTGGGCGTCGCGCTCGCCGTGGTCGACCTGGTCGTCGTGCTGCGGCGCAACCGCAAGTCGACGCGCATGACCAAGCAGGAGGTCAAGGAGGAGAACAAGCGCACCGAGGGCGACCCGCTGGTCAAGGGCCAGATCCGGTCGCGGCAGATGCGCATGAGCCGCAACCGCATGATGGCCGAGGTCGCGACCGCGGACGTCGTCATGGTCAACCCCACGCACGTCGCCGTCGCGCTGCGGTACGAGCCCGGCACGGGCGCGCCGCGCGTCGTCGCGAAGGGCGCCGGCGCCGTGGCGGCGCGCATCCGCGAGCTCGCGGGCGAGCACCGCGTGCCGCTCGTCGAGGACGTCCCGCTGGCCCGTGCGCTGCACGCGGCGTGCGACGTCGGCCAGGAGATCCCCGAGCACCTGTTCACCGCCGTCGCGCGCGTCCTCGCGTTCGTCATGGCGCTGCGCCGCCGTGGCGCGAGCCTCGGCCAGCACCGCCTTCCCGGCGGATCGACGCTGCCGCCCGACACCCCGACCCCGCCCCGAGCCCGGCGCCCGCGCGCCGGCGCCGCCCCCAGGAGCTGACCCGTGCAGAACCGTTCCGTCGCCCGCTTCGCGGTGCCCGTCGGCGTCGTCGGCATCGTGCTGCTGCTCGTCGTGCCGCTGCCGCCCGCGATGCTCGACGTGCTCATCGTCGTCAACATCACGGCGTCGCTCGTGATCCTGCTGACCAGCATGTACGTGCAGAAGCCGCTCGACTTCTCGGTGTTCCCGTCGCTGATCCTCGTGTTCACGCTGTTCCGGCTCGGGCTCAACGTCGCCTCGACGCGCCTCGTGCTGGGGCAGGGCTTCGCGGGCGAGGTGATCGACGCGTTCGGCCACTTCGTGGTCGGCGGGTCGCTCGTCATCGGCCTCGTGATCTTCCTCATCCTCGTGGTCATCCAGTTCGTCGTCATCACCAACGGCGCGGGCCGCGTCGCCGAGGTGGGTGCGCGCTTCACGCTCGACGCGATGCCCGGCAAGCAGATGGCCATCGACGCCGACCTCAACTCGGGCCTCATCGACGAGGACACCGCGCGCCGGCGCCGCGCCGAGGTGTCCGCCGAGGCCGACTTCTACGGCGCGATGGACGGCGGGTCGAAGTTCGTCAAGGGCGACGCGATCGCCGGCATCGTCATCACGGTCATCAACCTGGTCGGCGGGTTCGCGATCGGCATGGTGCAGATGGGCATGTCGGCGGGCGAGGCCATCGAGCGGTTCAGCCTGCTGACCGTCGGCGACGGCCTGGTCACGCAGATCCCCGCGCTGCTGCTGTCGGTGTCCACGGGCATCGTCGTCACGCGCGCGACCGCCGAGGGCGACATGGGCACCGCGGCCGCGTCGCAGCTCACGCAGTCCCGCACGGCGTTGCTCGTCGCGGGCGGCGCGGCCGTCGCGCTCGCGCTGCTGCCCGGCATGCCCAAGCTGCCGTTCCTCGCCGTCGGGGGAGCGCTGCTGGTCGCCGGTCAGCGCATCGGCGCCCGCGAGAAGGCCGAGGCCGCCGCCGCGGCCGAGCCCGCGGTCGCCGAGGTCGCCGCGCCGTCCGCCGAGACGCCCGAGCAGCTCATCGAGCAGATGCGCGTGCACACGCTCGAGATCCTGCTCGCGCCCGACCTCGTCGACCTCGTCGGCACGGGCCCGGACCAGGACCTGCTCGCGCGCGTGCGGGCGCTGCGCCACAAGGTCGCGCTCGACCTGGGCATCGTCGTGCCGCCCGTGCGCACGCGCGACAGCGTCGACCTGCCGCCGTCGACGTACGTCGTGCGCGTCGCGGGCGTCGAGGTCGGCCGCGGCCAGGCGCCCCCCGGGCGCGTGCTCGCCCTCGGGGACGACCTCGCCGCGCTGCCCGGCACGGCGGTGTCCGAGCCCGTGTTCGGGCTGCCCGGCAAGTGGGTGCCCGCCGAGCTGCGGCACGCCGCGGAGATCTCCGGCGCCACGGTCGTCGACCGCGTGTCGGTGCTGGTCACGCACCTGTCGGCGCTCGTGCACGACCACGCCGCGCGGCTGCTCGGGCGCGAGGACGTGCGCGTGCTCACCGAGGGCGTCAAGCAGGTCAACCCGTCGGTCGTCGAGGAGCTCGTGCCCGCGCTGCTCTCGCTGGGCGAGGTGCAGCGCGTGCTGCAGGGCCTGCTCGTCGAGCAGGTGCCGATCCGCGACCTCGGCCGCATCTACGAGGCCCTCACGCTGCGGGCCCGCGTCTCGACCGACCCCGAGGGGCTGGTCGAGGCCGCGCGCTCGGCGCTCGGCCCCGCGCTCGCGGCGCCCTACGTGCAGGAGGGCGCGCTGCGCGTCCTCACCCTCGAGCCCGTGCTCGAGCACCAGCTCGCCGAGAACCTGCGGCCCGGCGACCAGGGCAGCCAGCTGCTGGTCGACCCGCAGCGCCTCGACACGGTGCTCGCGCAGCTGCGCGCCGCGGTCGGTCGCGCCGAGGCCGAGGGCCGCGGGGTCGTGCTCGCGTGCTCGCCCGCGATCCGCCCGGCGCTGCGCCGGCTCGTCGCGCTCGCCGACCCGCGGCTGCCCGTGCTCTCGTACTCCGAGGTCACGGCCGCCGGCGTCCAGGTCGACACCGTGGGGGTGGTGAACGGTGACCACGCGATTGCTGCTTGAGGGCCCCGACCTCGACGAGCTCGTCACGCAGGTGCGCGAGCACCTGGGCCCGGGCGCGCGCATCGTCAGCGCCGAGCGCATCCGCTCGGGCGGGTTCGCGGGGTTCTTCGCCAAGGAACGCTACGAGATGACCGTCGACGTGCCGGACGAGGACGACCGGCCCGTGCGCGCGTTCGCGCACCGGCCCGCCGCACCCGCCCCCGCGCGCGGCATCGAGGACCTGCTCGACGCGGCCGACGCGGCCGACGGCCCCGACGGCCCGCCCGCGCCCGCGCCCGGCGTGTCGACCACGTCGCGCGAGTTCGCGGCGGTCCTCGACCAGGTCCGCTCGCTCGTGGGCGCCCCCGACCCCGACCTCGTGGTGCCCGCGCCCCGCCCCGCCGACGCGGCGCTCGCGGGTGCCGCCGCCGCGCTCGCGCTCGCGCCCGCGGTCCCCGCCCCCGAGCCGCCCCCCGCGCCCCCGTACGCGCCCGGCGTCGGGCTGCGCGCCGAGCTCGTCCGCCTCGGCGTGCCGGTGCGCCTGCTCGACGCGGGGCCCATGACGCTCGGCGCCGTGCTGGGCCGGCTGCCCGCACCGCCCCCGCCGCCGCGCGGCGTCGGGCAGGTGCTCGTGGTCGTCGGCGAGGGCGACGGGCCGCGCGCCGTGGCCCGCACGCTCGCGGTGCGGTGGGGGCTGCCCGACGGCCGCGTGCACGAGCTCGACGCGTCCGGCGCCGTCACGGCACCGGCCCGCGACGGGGGCACCGCGCAGGTCGTCGCGCTGCGCGTCGGCACCGAGCACCACGACCGCGCGCGCGCCGCGCACGCGCTCGCGGGCCTCGGCGCCGACCAGGTGTGGGCCGTGACGGACGCGCGCACCAAGTCCGCCGACGTCGCGGCGTGGGTGGCCGCGGTCGGCGCCGAGCGCCCCGTGGACGCGCTCGCGGTGCACGGCCTGCTCGACACCGCGGCACCCGGCACCGTGCTGGAGCCCGGTCTGCCGGTCGCGTGGGTGGACGGCGTCCCGGCGTCGCGCCTGGTGTGGGCCGCCGCCCTCGGTCAGGAGCTCGACGCCGCGCTCGCGTGAGCGCGCCGCCGGACCAGCACCGTGACGCCCGCGGCCACGGCCCACACGAGGATCGGGTAGGCGGCGAGCCGCTCGACCAGTCCGACGAGCCGCTCCGGGACGACCGTCACCCCCAGCACGAGCGCGGTCGCGCCGAGCGCGCCGAACCCGACGCCCAGCACCCCGAGGCCGCGCAGGCCGGGCGTGCGCGCGAGCGACGCGCCCAGCGTCAGCAGGCCGGCGAGCCCGCCGACGATCGCGACGGCCGCGGCCGGCACGTGCGCCGCGCTCACGTCCTCGGGGCTCAGCCCGACCACGAGCTCGCCCACGCCCGCCACGCCGATCAGCGCGAGGCCGACGCGCCCCGCGGCGCCCCGGGCCAGCACGGGTCGCAGCAGCAGCGCGCCGAGCAGCAGGCACGCACCCGTGGCGACCCACGAGACGTTCGCGGCGACGTGCCACGGCGAGCACACGTCGCGGCCGCGGTGCTCGCCGCAGCCCGCCGCGCCGAGGTCGCTGATGGTGTTCGAGAGCACGCTGTACGGCGTCGTCCACGCCGCCCGGACCACCAGCAGCACCACGAAGTAGTGCGCGACCGCGACCCACGCGGCCGCGCCCGCGAGGACGCCACCGCCGGTCAGGGCGCCGCGCGAGGGTCGGGCGGCCGCGGGGACGGACGGCACGGGGGTCGGGGCGCTCACCCGGGCACCGTACCCAGCCCGCGGCGGACCGGCCGCACCCGTCGCTCGCCACGTCCCGACGCGCGCGGGACGCCGGCCGGGCCGCCGCGGGCGCCCTGTAGTCTCGCGGGCATGCTCGTGCTCACCCGTCGCGTCGGCGAGAGCGTCGTCATCGGCGACGACGTGGTCGTCACGGTCCTCGAGGTCCGGGCCGACGGCGTGCGGCTGGGCATCGACGCGCCGCGCCACGTGCGCGTCCACCGCTCCGAGGTGCTCGACGCGGTGCGCGAGGCGAACGCCGCCGCCGCGCAGGCCGGCGACGCGGACGCCACGGCCGCCGCGGCGCTGCGCGACCTGCTGCCGGGCCACCGGTCGGCGCCCCGCGCCGACGCACCCGGGGCCGCGGACCCGTCGGCGCCGGACGCCGGCGGCACGCCCCGCGGCTGAAGACGGCCCGCACCCCTCAGACCTCGGGCCCGGCGGCCGATGTGCGGGGCGTCGGGTGCGTGCGCACCCAGCCGGGGAGGTGCACATGGACGACGTCGACGAGATCGTGCGCGAGTTCCTGGTCGAGTCGCAGGAGAACCTCGACCAGCTGGACCGCGACCTGGTCGCGCTCGAGGAGCAGCCGGGATCACGCCCGCTGCTGAGCAGCGTGTTCCGCACGATCCACACGATCAAGGGCACGAGCGGGTTCCTCGCGATGCACCGCCTCGAGCGGCTCACGCACGCGGGCGAGAGCCTGCTGGTCGAGCTGCGCGACGGGCGCCGCACGATGGACCAGCGGACCACCGACGTGCTGCTCGCGATGGTCGACCGCGTGCGTGACCTGCTGACCGCGATCGAGCGGGACGGCACCGAGGGCGACGTCGAGGTCGACGAGGTCGTGGCCCTCGTCGAGGCCGTGCGCGCCGAGGAGCCGCAGCCCGCGGGCGCCGCGCCCGCCGCCGCACCCGTC
>NZ_BCRB01000085.1 GCF_001552375.1 Cellulomonas iranensis NBRC 101100 = JCM 18110
CCCCAGCAGACCCACCAGACCCGGCCAGTCCCCCGCGAAGTTCGCCACCGTCAACACCGGCCCCCGATGCGACCGCAGACCGGCGAGCACATGGTGCGAGTACTGCCACACCGCCTCCGCCACCACCAACGGCGCATCCGGCGGAATGCTCGCGAACACCTCCAGACCCATCCGCTGCGAGCTGATGAACCCATGACCCGTCACCGGATCCACCCCGTTCGCCCGCACCAGCTCCCACCCCTGCTCCGCGAACGCCGCCGTCACCACCCGCTCCAGCTCGACCTGCGTCGCCCACCCCGCGATGTTCGCCGACTCCCGCAGATCACCCGACGCCACCAGGAACGCCGTCCGCGGCGGAGCAACCGGCTCGGGGGTGACCTCAGGAAGGACGTACGTGGACATGGCGACTCCTCGGGGCGCGACGCAGCGGCGGGACCTCGGTGTCCCGCTCGCGCGGTCCGTGCGCCGTCGTCGGCGTCCGCGGACCGTGGCGCCACTGTCGCAGTAATCGATTACAGACGCAACGCCCCCGCCCGGCCCGGTGGGGCGGCCGGCCGCTAGGCCAGGGCCGCGACGCGCTGGACCACGCGCCGTGCGGGCACGTCGAGCCCGCGGATGCGCTCCATGAGCATGCGCGCCGCCGCGGCACCCAGGTCGCGCGGGTCGAGCGGCACGAACAGCACGCCGTCGGTGCTCGACGTCGCGAACGGCAGGTCGCCGACGATCGCGACGCCGCACCCCGCGACGTCGCCGCTCCCGGCGCCCTCCGCAGCCGCCCCGGCGGGCACCCCATCCGCCGCCCGCGCCGACGCCGCGACGGGCACGCCGCGCTCGGCCAGCGCGCGCAGCACGCCGACCCCGCCGAGGTTGTTGGTCGCGACCACCGCGTCCGGGCGCGGCTCGCGGTCGAGCAGGGCGACCGCCGCGTCGTGCGCCCCCGCCACGCGGAAGTCGCTGCGCACCAGCAGGTCGTCGGGCGCGGGCAGCCCGGCGTCGGCGAGCGCGTCGCGCCACCCCTGCGCGCGCTCGACCGCCGTGCTCGTCGCGGCCGGGCCCGTGACGCACGCGATGCGCCGGAACCCGCGCGCGAGCAGACCCTGCGTGGCGGCCCGGCCGAGCGCGACGTTGTCGAACGTCACGAGGTCCACGTCGTCGGCCACCGCGCGGTCGACCGCCACCACGGCCCGGTCGCGCGCGAGCAGCGGCGCGAGCGCGGGGCGCCCGGAGGCGGCGGCGATGACGACGCCGGCCATGTTCTCGTCCTGCGCGACGGCCAGGTAGCGCGCCTCCTTGGCGGCGTCGTCGTCGGTGTTGCACAGCACGACGGACACGCCGTGCGCCTGCGCGACGTCCTCGACGCCGCGCGCGACGGCCGTGAAGAACGGGTTCTCGACGTCGGGCAGCACGAGCGCGACGACGTCGCTCGACCGGCGCCGCAGGGACCGCGCGGTGCGGTCGGGCGTGTAGCCGAGCTCGGCCGCGGCGGCCGTGACGGCGGCGAGCAGCTCGGGGCGCACGGGCTTGCCGTTGAGCGCGCGCGAGACCGTCGCGGTGGACACGCCCGCGCGGCGGGCGACGTCGACGATGCGGGGCACGGTCCTCCTCGGTCGGGGCCGCGGGCGCGCGGGGCGCGGGCCGGGCCCGCCACATCGTAGGTCCGGACTTCACCCGCCCGGGCGGGTTCGGGGGTCTTGGCCGACCGTCCAGTAATCGATTACAGTCACCTGTTAACAGTTGACGCAACGTTCAAGGGAGAACGTCGCATGACCTGGTCCTCGCTCGAACCGGTGCCTGCCACCGCCCTCGGCGACGTCATCACCGAGCGGCTGCGCCGCATGATCATCGCCGGCGACGTCCCGGCGGGCGCCCACCTCGCCGAGCCCCGCCTCGCGGAGTCGTTCGACGTCAGCCGCGGCCCCGTGCGCGACGCGCTGCGCCGCCTCGAGTCCGAGGGGCTCGTCGTCGTGCGGCGCCGCAAGATGTTCGCCGCAGGGCTCACCACCGACGACGTCGTCGAGCTCTACGCCATCCGCGAGGCCGTCGAGACGCTCGCGCTGCGCCTCGCGCACGACCGCGCGGCCGACGCCGACTGGGGCGAGGCGCTCGACGCGCTCGCCACCATGCGCCGGGCCGCCGACGCGGCGCGCTACACCGACTACGCGCACGCCGACCTCGCGTTCCACACGTCGTTCTACGCGCTGTCCGGCAGCCGCCGGCTGCTCGACATCTGGCGCCAGTACGAGCCGACGTTCGCCGTCCTGCTGGAGATCACCAACGCCGAGGACGTCGACCTGGGCCCGTCGCTCGCGTCGCACGTCGCGATCCTCGAGACCGCCCGCGCCGGGCGCGTCGACGAGGCCGTGGTCGAGCTGCAGGGACACCTGCTCGGCGCGCGCACCCGCATGGTGCACGCGCTGAGCCGCCTCGACACCGGTCGCGCCGCGACCCCACCGGACGGAGAGACCGCATGAGCACCCGCCCCCACCTGCTGCCCGCCCTCGCGACCGCGTTCGCGCACGACGGCACGCTCGACCTCGCGTCCTGCCGCCGGCTGTTCGCGCACGTCGCCGACCTCGACGTCGAGGCGCACTTCGTCGCCGGCACCACCGGCGAGTTCGTCGCGCTGTCCGACGACGAGCGGATCGCCGTCCTCGAGGCCGCGGTCGAGGAGATCGGCACCGCGCACGTGTTCGCGCACGTCGGCGCCGCGTCCACCCACCAGGCCGTGACGCTCGCGCACCGTGCGCGCGACGTCGGCGCCACCCGGTTCGCCGCCGTCACGCCCTACTACACCGACGTGCCGGGCGACGCGCTGCTCGACTACTACGTGCGCCTGCGCGACGTGCTCGACGGCGACGACGAGCTGTTCGCCTACGTGTTCCCCGCGCGCACGGGCGTCGACGTCGACCCCGAGCGGCTCGCCGACGTCGTCGTCGCCGCCGGGCTCGACGGCGTCAAGGTGTCGGTCCCCGGCACCCGGTACGTCGCCGACCTCGTCGCGTCCCTGCCCGACGACGTGCCCGTCTACTCGGGCAACGACGCGCTGCTGCCCGAGGTGCTCGACGCGGGCGGCGCGGGCGTCGTCTCGGGCGTCATGCAGGTCGACCCCGCGCCGTTCCTGCGGCAGGCCCAGGCGCTGCGCGCGGGCGACCGCGCCGCCGCCCTCGCGGCGCGCGCCGACGTCGACCCGCTCGTCGCCGCCGTCGGGCCCAGCCTGCGCGCCACCAAGCAGCGGCTCGTCGACGCGGGGCTGTTCCGGACCGCCGTCGTCCGCGTCCCCGCCGCACGCCACCCGCGCCCCGCCCCCGTCGCACCCGCCGTCGCGCAGGTCTGACCCCGGAGGTCGATGATGACCATGAGTCTCACCACGCCGCCGACGGCACCGCCGCCGTCCCGCGCACCGCGGCCCCCCGCGACCGTCCCCGCCACCCGGCGCCGGTCGCTGCGGTCCTCGCGCCTGCCGCTCGCGCTGCTCGCGCCGGCCGTCGCGCTCGTCGCGCTCGTGTCCGTGTTCCCGATCCTGTTCGCGCTCAACCTGTCCGTGCACGAGACCCGCTACACGCAGGTCGGCGACCTCGTCGGGCTGCAGCACTACCTCAGCGTGCTGGGCACCGCGCAGGGCTGGGCCATGATCGGCCGGTCGATGGTCTACGTCGTCGGCTCGCTCGTGCTGGCGCTGCCGCTGGCGGTCGGGCTCGCGCACCTGCTGGACCGGCCCGCCCGGCTGCGCCGCGTGTTCCGCGTCCTCATCCTCATGCCCTGGGTGATCTCGCAGACCGTCGCCGCGCTGCTGTGGCGCTGGCTGCTCAACCCCGACTACGGGCCGCTCGGGCTCGGGAGCCTCGGCGGCCAGCGGGTCGACGTGCTCGCCGACCCCGTGCTCGCGATGGTCGCGCTCGTGCTCGTCAACGTGTGGCTCAGCTACCCGCTCGCGACGATCCTCGTGCTCGCGGCGCTGCAGGGCGTCCCCGCCGAGCTGCACGAGGCCGCCGAGGTCGACGGCGCCACCGCGTTCCGCCGGTTCCGGTCCGTGACGCTGCCGATGATCGCGCCCACCGTGTTCGTCGTCGCGATCATGCTCACGCTCCTCTACTTCAACATGGTCACGCTCGTGCTGACCTTCACCGGCGGCGGCCCGTTCAGCGCGACGCAGCTCGTGAGCCTCGAGGCGTACCAGCAGTCCTTCAGCTACTTCAACCTCGGCCTGGGCGCGGCGTACAGCGTGATCCTGTTCGTCTTCAACGTCGTCTTCGGGCTCGCCTACATCAGGATGCTGCGAGGTGACCGCGATGTCTGAGACCACCACGGCCCGCGTCGTCGCGCCCGTCGCCCGCCCGGCCGCGCGCCGGGTGCCCGGGCGGGGCCGCCACAAGCCCGCCGGCCCGCTCGCGTACGTCGGCCTCGTCGCCGCGTCGGCGTTCGCGGTGCTGCCGCTGCTGTGGGCGGTGTCGACCTCGCTCAAGAGCAAGGGCGCCGTGCTGTCCGACGGCGGCTGGGTCCCGGCGGCGCCGACCCTGCAGAACTACGCCACCGTGCTGTTCGACTCGCAGGTGCCGCGGTACCTGCTCAACAGCATCGTCGTCGCGGGCGGGTCGGTGGCCCTGACGATCGTGCTCGCGCTGCTCGGCGCCTACGCGACCGCGCGGTTCCAGTTCCGCGGCCGCGACGCGAGCCTGTTCCTCATCCTCATGACGTCGATGATCCCGGGCATCGCGATCCTCGTGCCGCTGTACTTCCTGGCGGTGCGCACGGGCCTGTACGACACGTACCTCGGCATGATCGTCGTCTACACCGCGTGGCAGGTGCCGACCGTGCTGTGGATGCTGCGGGGCTTCCTGCAGTCGATCCCCGCGTCGCTCGAGGAGGCCGGCCGCATCGACGGCGCGGGCGACCTGCGGATCATGGTGCAGCTCGTGCTGCCGCTCGCGAAGCCCGGCATCGCCGCCGCGTCCGTCGTCGCGTTCGTCGCCGTCTGGAACGACTTCCTCATCGCCTCGACCATGGTCAGCTCCGACCACAAGCGCCTGGTCTCGGTGGGGCTCTACAACTACCTGTCCCAGTACGGCATCGAGTGGGGCCAGCTCACCGCCGCCGTCGTGGTCACCGTCGTCCCGATGATCCTGCTCTTCGTCCTCATGGAGAAGCGCATCGTCTCCGGGCTCTCCGCCGGCGCGACCAAGGGGTGAACCGGGGCGGCCCCGCCGTCCCCGGTCCGTCGCACCGGCACCGCACGCACCTCGTCGCAGAACTCACTTCAAAGGAGAAGGAACTCATGCGCACCCACCTCACCGCGCGGCGTGCCGCCGTCGCCCTTGCGGCGGCCGTCGCCCTCACCGTCCCCCTCGCCGCGTGCGGCACCAGCAGCGGCGCCGAGCCCGGCGGCACGTCGCAGCTCGAGCTGTGGACGTTCCTCGACCCCGCGTCGGACGACGCGCGCGGCAAGGCGCTCAAGCAGGTCGTCGAGGGCTTCAACGCGAGCCAGGACGACGTCGAGGTCACCGTCCGGTCCATCAACTACGCGCAGATCGACGCCGAGGTCATCCGCGCGACCAGCTCGGGGCAGGGCCCCGACATCCTCAACGTGTACTCCACGCAGCTCGCGACGCACGTCGACGCGGGCACGCTGCAGCCGCTCGCGGACGTCGCGGGCGCCGACCTCGACACCCTGAAGGACGACTCGATCTTCCCGTTCGACGGCGTCACGTTCGACGGCGAGGTGATGTCCGTGCCGTGGGAGGTGCGGGCGTGGATGCTCTGGTACCGGCAGGACCTGCTGGACCAGATCGGGGCGTCGCTGCCGACGACGAGCGCCGAGCTGGTCGACGTCGCCGCGCGGCTCGTCGCCGAGACGGACGTGACCACGGGGCTCGCGATCGGGTTCTCCGACCAGGGCCTGGGCGCGGACTTCGTGGAGAAGTTCATCCCGTTCACGTGGGCCAACGGCGGCGAGGTCCTCGACGGCGCGGGCGAGCCCGTGTTCGCCGACGACGCGGGCGTCGCGGCGCTCGGCATGATGGCCGACCTGCACGACGCGGGCGCGTTCGGCGACGAGGCGCTGTCCATGACCGCGGACGACGTCGTGCAGGGCGTCGCCGCGGGCACCATCGCGATGGCCATCGAGGGCACGCAGCGCGTGGGCGCCGCCCGCGCCGGCGACGGCATCGGCGACAACCTGCAGGTCGCGCCCGCGCCGTTCGACGCGTCGGGCCCGCTGCCCACCGCGGTGGCCGGCCAGACCATGGGCATCGGTGCGAACTCGGCCGACCCCGAGGGCGCGTGGAAGTTCATCGAGTACTACACGTCGGTCGAGTCGGCGACGGCGTTCGCCGAGGCGGGCGTGCTGCCCTCGCGGTCGTCGGTGTACGACACCGACGCGTTCTCCGCGCTGGGCAACGCCGACGAGCTGCGCGGCTGGCGCGAGTACATCGCCGAGCACGGCCGCGCCGAGGTCACCTCGACGCGGTTCAACGAGCTGAGCTCGGCGCTGGTCTCGGCCGGGCAGAAGGCCGTCTTCCAGGGCGAGGACCCGCTCGCGGCGCTCACGGCCGCCGCGTCCGCGTACGGCGGCTGACGCCGGGCGCCCGGGCCGGTGCACCGCCGGCCCGGGCGCCCCGCGTCGCACCGACCGCCTCCCCACCCACCCCCGCACCACCTGCGAAGGAGCAGCACCCATGCGCACCACCTCGACCGACTTCGACGTCATCGTCTGCGGCGGCGGGCCGTCCGGGTTCGTCGCCGCGATCGCCGCGGCCCGCACGGGCGCGAAGACCCTGCTCGTGGAGCGGTACGGGTTCCTCGGCGGCATGGCGACGTCCGGCTGGCTGGGCCCGATCTCGCCGTTCTACTTCAAGGACGAGCGCGTCATCGCGGGCATCCCGTACGACTTCGTGAAGCACATGGTCGCGGCGGGCGGCAGCACCGGGCACATCCGCTGCACCAACCCGCACGGCAGCGGCAGCTACCTGTGCTTCTACGACCGCGAGACGTACAAGTGGTCGGCCATGTCGCTGTTCCTCGAGGCCGGCGGCACGCCGCTGCTGCACACGTGGATCGCGGGCACGATCGTCGAGGACGGCGCCGTGCGCGGCGTGGTCGTCGAGAACAAGGGCGGCCGCAGCGAGATCCGCGCCAAGGTGGTCGTCGACGCGACGGGCGACGGCGACGTCGCCGCGCGCGCCGGTGCCGAGCACACGGTCGGCAACGGCTCGGGCCTGTCGCAGCCCGCCACGCTGATGTTCGACATGGAGGGCGTCGACACCCTCGCCGTGAAGCGGTACATGGACGAGCACCCCGAGGACTTCGAGTGGGCGTCGGAGTTCGTCGCCGTGTCCGACTACTCGCCGCGCCTGCCGCGGCCCAGCGAGCACTTCGTGGGGCAGGGGTTCGTCGAGATGGTCGGCAAGGCCATGGCCGACGACGACCTGTACCTGGGCCGCGACTCGATCCTGTTCCTCACCACGACGCACCGCGGCGTGCTGCACTTCAACTCGACGCGCGTCGCGGGCGTCGACGCGACCGACGCCGACTCCCTCACGCGCGCCGAGATCGACGCGCGCCGCCAGGTGATGTCGCTGTCGGACTTCCTGGTCCGCAAGGTCCCCGGGTTCGAGCACGCGCAGCTCGCGGGCACCGGCACGCAGCTCGGCATCCGCGAGAGCCGGCACGTCACCGGCGAGTACGTGCTGACGGGCGAGGACGTGGTCGCGGGCCGCAAGTTCGACGACGTCGTGTCGCGCGGGTACTTCCCGATCGACATCCACAACCTCAAGGGCAAGTCCGGGTACACGGGCGGCGGCACGTGGCAGGACCTCGAGGACACGTACGACGTGCCGAAGCGCGCGCTCGTGCCCGTCGAGCTCGACGGCCTCGTCATGGCCGGCCGCGCGATCTCCGCCGACCAGGCCGCGCACGGCTCGTTCCGCACGCAGGGCGGCGTCATGGCCATCGGCCACGCCGCCGGCACGCTCGCCGCCCTCGCCGCGAGGACCGGCACGATGCCGCGCGACGTCGACCACCGCGACGTGCAGGCGAAGCTCCTCGACCAGGGCGCGTCCCTGCGCCGCGACCCCGCCGCCGTCGAGCGCGAGCGGCAGCTCGCCGTCGACGCCGTCTCGTCGGCGCTGGCTGCCGGGGAGATCTCGCCCGCGTACCTCGCCGAGGCCGAGACGTTCAGCGGGCGGGCGCCGCGGCTCTGAGATCGGGCGCCCTCGGCGCCGCGGCACGAGGAGACAGCGAGGCCCCGGGTCTCTTGCCAGCGTTGACGCTGGTCAGAGACCCGGGGCCTCGGCCGTGGCGGTAGCGGTGGGATTTGAACCCACGGTGGACTTTCACCCACACACGCTTTCGAGGCGTGCTCCTTAGGCCGCTCGGACACGCTACCTCGGCGACTGAGAGTACCCGCTCGGAGCCCCAGCACCCAATCCGTACCGGGCGAGGGTCAGTCGTGGTCGCTCACCCGCGCGCCGGCGGCCGCTCCTGCCGCCTGCGGCACCGCAGCCTGCCGGTCGCCGCGGGCGGTGAGGGGTCGGGCGACGATGCCGAACGCCGCGCCGATCCCCGCCCCCACACCCGCCAGGATCACGTCGTCCACCACGGCAGATCGTCCGCCGATCACGTACTGGATCGACTCGATCACAACCCCGACGGCGAAGTAGATCGACGCCGTCCGCAGCACACCGGACCGGCCCCGCAGCACGGTGAGGGCCCCGCCCGCCGCGAACAGCACGAGGTTCCCCCCGATCTGGACGAGCGGCACCTCCCAGTGCACCGACGACGTGAGCAGGTCGGCCAGGTCGCCGAACGGGACCAGCTGCACGCTCGGCTCCACCCCCGGCAGCCCGGCCCCCGCTCCGGGTGACAACGTGATGACGGCGACCGCGACGACCCACACCGCGAACGCGCCGTCGTAGCAGGCACGGCGCACCGCCGCCCACGTGCGCCGGCTGCCCGCGCGCTCCCAGCCGACCCACGCGGCAACGACGAACGCGACGCCACCGACCACGACGACCAGCGGGATCAGGTGGGAGAAGCTCCGCCAGAGCTGGACCACGTGCGCTCCCTCCCGCGAGTTCCGGCCCGGCGTCGTCGCACAGGCCCAGCGCGCCCGGCGCGGGTCCGGCGTGCGGCAGCAGGAAACTACCGAGGGCAGCCGCTGCCTGTCCGGCGTTCCGGCGGCGGACCTCACACCCTGCCCCGCCCGGCACGGCCCACGACGCTCCGTCCCACCTCCACCCCGCCGCGAGCACCCCGCGCCCGCGTCGTACCGTGGAGACGTGAGCACCACCGGCACGGCACGCGCGGGCACGCTCGCGGACGTGGTGGCCACGCTCGCGGGGCGGCGCCTCGCGGTGCTGACGGGGGCGGGCGTCTCGACGGACTCGGGGATCCCCGACTACCGCGGGCCGGACTCGCCGCCGCGCACCCCCATGACGTTCCAGCAGTTCGTGGGTGACGAGGCGTTCCGCCGGCACTACTGGGCCCGCAACCACGTGGGGTGGCGGCACGTGCATCGCACGCAGCCGAACGGCGGGCACCGCGCGCTGGCCGCGCTCGAGGAGCGCGGCGTGGTGCTGGGCGTCATCACGCAGAACGTCGACCTGCTGCACGAGGCCGCGGGGTCGCGGAACGTCATCGACCTGCACGGCCGGTACGACCGCGTGATCTGCCTGCGGTGCGGGCGCGTCGTGCCGCGCGCGGCGCTCGCCGAACGGCTCGAGGCGCTGAACCCGGGGTTCGCGGAGCGCGTGGGCGTGGTCGGGGACGTCGAGATCGCGCCGGACGCCGACGCGGTGGTCGAGCAGACCGCGGACTTCCGCGTGCAGGCCTGCTGGCAGCCCGACCCCGACGGCGGCCCGGGTGAGTGCGGCGGTGTGCTCAAGCCGGAGATCGTCTACTTCGGGGAGAACGTGCCGCCCGAGCGCGTGGCGCGGGCGTTCGCGCTGGTCGACGCCGCGGACGCGCTGCTCGTCGCCGGGTCGTCGCTGACCGTCCTGTCGGGGCGGCGGTTCGTCAAGCACGCGGCCGACGCGGGCAGGCCCGTCGTCGTCGTCAACCGCGGCGAGACGCGCGGCGACCGGTACGCCGACGTCGTGCTGCACGCCGGCACCACCGAGACCCTGCAGGCCCTGGCCGCCACCCTCTGACCCGCGCCCGCGCCGGCAAGGCCGCCGAGCGCGCCAGGACGCGACCGGGTGCGGTCGAAGCAACAGGCGCACTCGGTGGCGTTCTGGCGCACTCGGCGATGAGAGCGGGCCGGACGCCCGTCAGCGGAAGAACGTGCGCAGCAGCTCGGCCGCCTCGGCGGCGGCGATGCCCGCGACCACCTCGGGGCGGTGCAGCGCGCGGCGGTCCCGCACGACGTCCCACTGCGACCCGCACGCCCCGGCCTTCTCGTCCCACGCGCCGAACACCAGCCGCGGCACGCGCGCCTGCAGCACGGCACCCGCGCACATGAGGCACGGCTCGAGCGTCACGACGAGCGTGCAGCCGTCGAGCCGCCACCGGCCCAGCGCGGCCGCGGCCTGCCGCAGCGCGACGACCTCGGCGTGCCCGGTCGGGTCGGCGACGGCCTCGCGCACGTTGCGCCCCCGACCCACGACCGCGCCGTCGGGCCCCAGCACGACGGCCCCGACCGGCACGTCGGCCGTCGCGAGCGCGGCACGCGCCTCGGCGAGCGCGAGGTCCATCGCGGCGCGGTCGGCGGTGGTCGCGTACGGCGACGCGGGCCCGACGACGACGTCCGGCGTCCCGTCCACCCGCACCTCCCGCTCGTCGCACCTCGCTGCGCGCCCCTCGCGCACCCGTCCCATGGTCCCCGCCCCGGGCTCGCACGTCCCGCGCACCTCGCTGCGCGCCCCTCGCGCACCCGTCCCGTGGCCCCCGCCCCGGGCTCGCACGTCCCGCACGCCCCGCACGCCCCGCACGCCCCGGCCGCCCTCGGCCCGGCGACCCCGCGCCCGGCTCACCTCGGCCCCGCACGTCCGACCGCGCCCGGTGCACCGGGTGCGACGAACGACACCGTCGCCCCCGACCACCGTCCCGGCCGGCGGGGTCCTCCGCGCACTAGTGTGACGGTCATGCGCCTGCACGTCGCGGACCACCCGCTCGTCGCCCACAAGCTCTCGGTCCTGCGGGACGCCAGCACCCCGAGCCCGACGTTCCGTCAGCTCGTCGACGAGCTGGTGACGCTGCTGGCGTACGAGGCGACGCGCGACGTCCGCACGACGCAGGTGCAGGTGACCACCCCGGTCTCGACGACCACCGGCATCAAGCTCGCCGACCCGAACCCGATCGTCGTGCCGATCCTGCGCGCGGGCCTCGGCATGCTCGACGGCATGACGCGCCTGCTGCCGACCGCGGAGGTCGGGTTCCTCGGCCTGCAGCGCGACGAGGAGACCCTCGAGGCGATCACGTACGCCAACCGCCTGCCGGACGACCTGACGGGCCGCCAGTGCTTCCTGCTCGACCCGATGCTCGCGACCGGCGGCACGCTCGTCGCGTCGATCGACTACCTGCTGCAGCGCGGCGCGCGCGACGTGACGGCCGTCTGCCTCATCGCGGCGCCCGAGGGCATCAAGGTCGTCGAGGAGTTCGTGGGCGACCGCGCCGACGTGCAGGTGGTCGTGGCGTCGGTCGACGAGCGGCTCGACGAGCACGCGTACATCGTCCCGGGCCTGGGCGACGCGGGCGACCGCCTCTACGGCATCGTCTGACGCAGGGCGCCCCGCCCCGGCGCCTGCGCGCCACCTCGCCCCGCCACCGCCGCGTGCTCCGGCACTCGACCACGGCCCCGCTTACCGACGGACGATGAGTCCGTCGGTCGCTGGGGGCACGACCACGCCCGTCCGCGATGCGACACGCGAGTCCCACGCCCTGAGACCGCCTCCGATATCCCTTGGTCGACCGTGCGCACCGTGCCACGATCGTCCGGTGAGTCCCGTGACGACGCCCGTGCACGTGCATCCCTGCACGCGCACGTCCGGCGTACCCACGTCCGGGTGGTATCCGCACCGCTGTCGCGTCTGACGCCGACCCGCCGGACCACCCACCGACCGCCGCTGGCACCGCCGCCGGTCACCCTCGCCTCACGGAGACCTCCCATGACCACACCCGCACGGCTCCCCCGCACCCCCGCCCAGCGGCCCGCCGCCGCGGCGCCCGCGCCGCGCGGGCCCCGCGCCGGGTTCGTCCTGTACGTGAGCCTGCCCGAGGGCGACGCCGACGACGGCACGCCCCGCGCGTCGGCCGCCGACATCGCCGAGACCGCCGACCTGCTGCGCGAGCTCGCGTCCGAGGCGCTGCCCGGCGCCGAGTCGTTCGCGGCGCTGTCGCTCGTGCCCGGCACGACCGGCGACGTCCGCAGCATCGGCGAGCGGATCTCGCACCTGCGCCTGCTGGAGCCCGTGGAGGACGACGCACCGGGCACCCCCTGACGTCCTCGCCGGCTCGGGGGACGCCGGGCGAGGACACGCGCTGCCGGGCCGGCACCGGGTCGGGGGACTCCGCCCCGGCCCGGCAGCGCACCCTTCGTCGTGCGCCCCGGCGGCCGCGCGCCGCGCGGGCGCCCGTCGAGCGGCTGGTCCCCGGCCCGGCGGACCGTCAGCCGAGCGGCGCCGGCGCCGCCGCGGGTGCACCCGTGCGGACCGTCACCACGCCGAGCAGGTACTGGTCCCCGCCCGTCGAGGCGGTGAGCGTCCCGACGCCCGACGCGGGCATCGTGACCTCCTCGAAGCCCTTGGCGTCGACGCCGAGCGCGTTCGGGTACCGCCAGCCGGTCGCGGTCGAGTCGAACGCGTTGGCCGCCGACCCGCCACCCACCACGGCGGTGCCGTTCCAGCGTCGTGGCGTGAGCGCGCCGACGCCGGACAGGGTCAGCCGGTCGCCGGTGGTCGCACGGTCGCCCTCCCACCCGACGACGCCGATGCGCGTGCGCGTGCCCGGCGCACCGGTGAACAGGAACGCGGGCGCGGTGCTCGACGTGCCGACCCACGAGCCGCCCTGGTGCACGGTCACGGCGGAACGGCGGGCGGCGGTGTCGGCGCCGACCGTGCCGTGCACGACGACGAGCGCCCAGCCGGCGTAGTACGTCGGCTCGCGGTCGGTGCGCGTCTGGCTGACCGCGGCGTCCGCGAGCGCCCACGTGCCCGCGCCCTGGGCGGCGACGAGGTCGGTGACGTCGACGGCCGACTGGTAGTAGCGGCGGTCCTTGTTGTCGGTCACGCGCACGACGTCGTCCGGGTCGGCCGTCACGGTCGTCCACGTGCCGTCGGGGCCGCGCAGCCGCGCCGTGCCGAGTGCGGTGCTCCACGCGTCGGCGGGCCCGCGCACACCCGACCAGTAGAGCCCCGCGAAGACCACGGGGCGCCCGTCGGGCACGTCGAGGCGCGTCTCGGAGGACACGGGCGCGCCGGGCCGCTCGCCGGGCGGCGGGACCTGGTCGACCGGTCGCATGTCGAGCCCGTTGTTGTCGCGGTCCTGGCGCACGGCCGCGCACGGCTGGCCGGCGTAGGGGTCGTGGCACACGAGCAGCGGCGCACCGACCTCCACGACGTCGAGGTCGCCGACGCCCGACCACACGGGCGTGAGGTTCGCCGACGAGACGACGACCGGTGCCGACGTCGTGACCGGCGGCACTCCCGTGGCGGTGACGCGCACGTCGACCGTGCCGCGCACGGCGGCCGCGGCGCGCGCACCCACCTGCACCGGCACGGACGCGCCCGCGGCGAGGTCGCCCAGCGCGCACGTGACCACCCGCCCGGTCCCGGCACACCCCGCGGACGTGACGCCCGCGCGGTCCGCCGTGACGCCCGGCGGCAGGGTCACGGTGGCGGTCACGTCCGCCGCCGCCGCGGCGGGTCGGCCGTCGGACCGCTCCCCCGCGACGCGGACGACGAACGCGACGCCGCCGCCCTTGAGGTCGACGACGGCGGCCGCGTCGCCGACCGTGAGCTGCGGCGGCACGACGGTCACGGCGACGACGGCGCGCGGCGCGGGGACGTCGGCGTCGGCCGCCCGCCCGTCGAGCGTGAGCGCGAGCTCGCCGACGGCGCCGACGGCGCCGGGCGCGGCCGACAGGCGCGCGGTCAGGTCGACGTGCGCACCGGCCGCGAGGTCGCCGACGCACGCGGCCGCGCCCTCCGGCTGGTCGCACCGCCAGCCCGGGGCGTCGACGTCCGCGACGGTGACGCCGGGCGGCACCTGCCACCGCAGGGCCGCACCGGTGGCGGGCAGGTCGCCGGTGTTGGTGACGCGGACCGTGACGGGAGCGGCGGTGCCGGGTGCGACGTCGACCGCGGCGGGCGCGTCGAGCACGAGCGTCGCGGGGCGCACGACCGTCGTCGCGACGGAGGCCGTCGCGACGGGTCGCGACGCGGACGGGCCGAACCGCAGGGCCACCGTCCCCGCCCCCGGGGCGGTGTCGCGCGCCGTGGCCAGGGTCAGCGCGAGCGTCGTGGCGTCGAACGCGCCGAGCGCACCGTGACGGCACGTCGTCGAGCCGGACCGCGGCGGGTCGCACGACCAGGGCGCGGCGCCCGTGGCCGTCACACCGGCGGGCAGCGCGAGCGTCACCGTCGCCGGGGCGTCACCCGTCACGCCCGTGCCCCCCGCGTTGCGCACGGGCACGTCGAGCGTCGTCGTGCGACCGGCCACGAGCTGCACGGCCGTCGGCATGCCGGCGCCGGGGACGACGCGCGCGGGCGACGCCGCGACGACCAGCGGGATCGCGACCGGGTCCCACGCACCGCCGTCACCGGTCACCGCGACGCGCACCGCGTCGCCCGGGGACGGCCGGAACGCCTCGTCGATCCGCACGCCCATGTCGAGCGTCGCGGACGCGCCCGGCGCGAGGCCCTCGAGCGTGCACGTCGCCGTGGTCTCGGCGTCGCCGACCACGCACAGCCACCCCGTCGCCGGCCCGAACCCGAAGGCCACCGCGCCGGGCCCGCCGCCGACGACGAGCGACACCCCCGCGGGCACGTCCACCTGCGCGGTCAGACCGGCCGTGGGCACGCCGCCCGTGTTCTCGACCGTGAACGACAGCTCCTGCCCGTCGGCGCCGGCCGCGAGCGAGAAGCCACCGGTCGGGCCGCCGACCACGACCTGGGCGGGGCCTGGCGGCGTGGGGGTCGGCGTCGGTCCGGGGGTCGGCCCGGCGGTCGGCTCGGGTGTGGGCTCGGAGGTCGGCTCGGGCGTGGGCGGCGGGTCGGCCGTCGGGTCGGGGTCCGGCCCCGGGTCGACCACGGGGACGCCGGTCGGGGCGGGGCGCGGGTCGGCCGTCGCCGGGTCGGGCGTGCTCGGGCCGGGCGTGGCCGACGCGTCCGGGGTCGGCGTGGCCGTGGGCACGTCCGAGGGGGTCGCGGAGGGGACGTCGGTCGGCGTCGCCGTGCCCGTGGCACGCGGCGTCGCCCGGGGCGTCGCGTCACCGGTCGCGCCCGACACCTGGGCGCCCGGGGCCCCCGCCTCGTCCCGCCCCTGGAGCAGCTGCGTCGCCCCCACCACGGCCACCGCGACGACCACCACGGCCGCGGCGACGGCCGCGATCGCCGTGGTCGACGCGCCGGCCAGCAGCCCGGCCAGTCCCGTGGTCGCCGCCACGCCGCCCGCCGAGGCC
>NZ_BCRB01000086.1 GCF_001552375.1 Cellulomonas iranensis NBRC 101100 = JCM 18110
CCGCCTACGCGCTGCCCGCGGCGCTCGACGACCCGGCGGTCGCCGACGCGCTGCCCCGCACGCTCGAGCAGGCCGTCGCAGACGCGTGCGCCGCGGCCGTCGCGACGGCGGCGCCCGGCGCGCGCGGCGACGCGCTCACCTGCCTGCGCGAGGCGACGAGCGCGGCGACGGCCGCGGGTGCGGCGGTCGTGCCGTTCCCCGGCATGGCCGAGCTCGCGACGGCGCCCGTCGGCTGACGGACCCGCCGAACGCACCCGGCGCGCGGTCACGACGACGCCGAGGGGCACCCGCTCGACGCGGGCACCCCTCGTGCGGTGACGGTGCCGGGCTCAGCCGGCGAGCAGCTCGTCCACGAGCTCGGCGACCCGGTCGGCGGCGGTGCCCACCGGCACCTGCTCCGCCGTGCCGCCCGCCCGCGGGCGGACCTCGACGACGCCGTCGGCCAGGCCACGGCCGACCACGACCACGAGCGGCACGCCGAGCAGCTCCGCGTCGGCGAACTTGACGCCCGGCGAGACCTTGGGGCGGTCGTCGTAGAGCACCTCGACGCCGCGCGCGGCGAGCGTCTCGGCGAGCGACGACGCGGCCTCGAACACGGCCTCGTCCTTGCCGGTCGCGACGACGTGCACGTGCGCGGGCGCGACGTCGGCCGGCCACGCGAGGCCGCGCTCGTCGTGGTTCGCCTCGGCGAGCGCCGCGAGCACGCGCGTGACGCCGATGCCGTACGACCCCATGGTGACGACCTGCGACTTGCCGTTCTGGTCGAGCACCGTGAGGCCGAGCGCCTCGGCGTACTTGCGCCCGAGCTGGAAGATGTGGCCGATCTCGATGCCCCGTGCGAGCTCGAGCGGACCCGACCCGTCGGGCGCCGGGTCGCCCGCGCGGACCTCGGCGGCCTCGACTGTGCCGTCGGCCGTGAAGTCGCGGCCGGCGACGAGGTCGAACACGTGGCGGCCGGCGGCGTCGGCGCCGGTGATCCACCGCGTGCCGGGCACGACGCGCGGGTCGAGCAGGTACCGCACGGCCGTGCGCTCGGCGCCCTCGGCGACGGGCACGTTCGGGCCGAGCGCGCGCGGGCCGATGTAGCCGCGGACGAGCTCGGGGTGCGCCGCGAAGTCGGCGTCCCCGGCGGGCTCGACCTCGGCGGGTGCGACGGCGGCCTCGAGTCGCTTGAGGTCGACCTCGCGGTCGCCGGGCAGGCCGACGACGAGCAGCTCACGCTCGCCCGTGGGGTGCACGAGCGCCAGCACGACGTTCTTGAGCGTGTCAGCGGCGGTCCAGGCGCGGTCGGGGCGCGGGAACCGCTCGTTCGCGAGCGCGACGAGCGAGTCGATCGTGGGCGTGTCCGGCGTGTCCTCGACGTGCGCGGCGGGCGTGTCGGACCAGTCGAGCGCGTCCGGGACGACGGTCGTCACGGCCTCGACGTTCGCGGCGTACCCGCCGGGAGAGCGCACGAACGTGTCCTCGCCGATGGCCGTCGGCGTGAGGAACTCCTCCGACCGCGAGCCGCCCATCGCGCCCGACGTGGCCGCGACGATGACGTACTCGAGCCCGAGCCGCTCGAAGATCCGCTGGTACGCGCCCCGCTGCGCCTCGTAGGACGCGGCCAGGCCGGCGTCGTCGACGTCGAACGAGTACGCGTCCTTCATGACGAACTCGCGCCCGCGGATGAGACCGGCGCGCGGACGTGCCTCGTCGCGGTACTTCGTCTGGATCTGGTAGAGCGCGAGGGGCAGGTCCTTGTACGACGAGTACAGGTCCTTGACCAGGAGCGTGAACATCTCCTCGTGCGTCGGCGCGAGCAGGTAGTCGCCGCCGCGCCGGTCCTTGAGCCGGAAGATGTTCGGGCCGTACTCCTCCCAGCGTCCCGTCGCCTCGTACGGCTCCTTGGGCAGCAGCGCCGGGAAGTGCACCTCCTGCGCGCCGATCGCCGCCATCTCCTCGCGGACGACCTGCTCGACCTTCGCGAGCACGCGCAGGCCCAGCGGGAGCCAGGTGTAGATGCCGGGGGCGGCGCGGCGGATGTACCCCGCGCGCACGAGCAGCTTGTGGCTGGCCACCTCGGCGTCGGCGGGGTCCTCACGCAGCGTGCGGACGAACAGCGTGGACATGCGCAGGAGCATGCCCAGGAGCCTAGTGCGCCGCGCCGCCGCCGCACGCACGCGCCGACCGCTGCCCGCCCCCCGCCTGGCCCCTGTCCGTGGCGGCCGCGTCGGTGGGAGGATGCCCGGGTGCCGGAGCTGCCCGAGGTGGAGGCGCTCGCGCAGTACCTGCGTGAGCGCACGGTGGGACGCGTCGTGACGCGTGTCGAGGTCGCCGCGATCAGCGCGCTCAAGACGTTCCGGCCCGCGCCGGCCGCGGTGCGCGACGGCACCGTGACGGGCGTGCAGCGCCACGGCAAGTGGCTCGACCTCGCGGTGGCCACCCCTGCGGACGGCGAGCTGCACCTCGTGTGGCACCTCGCGCGCGCGGGCTGGCTGCGCTGGTACGACGCGCTGCCCGAGCGCCCCGCACGGCCGGGCAAGTCGCCGATCGCGCTGCGCGTCGGGTTCGACGACGGCGCGGGCTTCGACCTGACGGAGGCCGGGACGCGCAAGCGGGTGGCGGTGCACGTCGTCGCCGACCCGCGCGACGTGCCGCCGATCGCGACGCTCGGCGTCGAGCCGTTGTCCGACGCGTTCACGCGCGAGCGGCTGGCCGAGCTGCTCGCGGCGCGCAACCAGCAGGTCAAGGGTCTGCTGCGCGACCAGGGGACCATCGCCGGCATCGGCAACGCCTACTCCGACGAGATCCTGCTGGTGGCACGCACGAGCCCGTTCGCGCCGACCCGGTCGTACGACGCGGCCCGCACCGCGACGCTCCACGACGCGATCCGCTCCGTCCTCACCGAGGCGGTCACGACGGCGTCGGGCCGCCCTGCGGCCGAGCTCAAGGACGCCAAGCGGCGCGGGATGCGCGTGCACGGCCGCACGGGCGAGCCGTGCCCGGGGTGGGACGGGACGCCGTGCGGCGACACCGTGCACGAGGTGTCGTTCGCGGACTCCTCGCTGCAGTACTGCCCCACGTGCCAGACGGGCGGCAAGCCGTTGGCGGACCGGCGCATGTCGCGCCTCCTGCGCTGACCCCGCGGCCCGCGGACGCACCCGACGGTCGTCCGCAGCCGGATCACGGAACCGCCACGGCGTCGACGTCCGCGCGGCTAGCGTGGTCGCCGTGAGCACCATCGTGCGCGACCGCGCGCTGCCCGCCCGCTTCGCGGTGGTCGCGGGCGTCACGCTCGCGCTCCTCGTCGTCTCGCAGATCCTCCTGGCGCTGGGTCACGGCGTCGCGGCGTGGGCCCTGCTGCTTCTCACGGGCTTCGTCTCGGCCGGCAGCCACCTGGCCTGGCGTCGTCGCGTCGACGGCGGACCGGTGGGCACGACCGCCGGCGGCGTCGCCCTCGTGGTCGCGCAGGTCGCGCTGTGCGGCGGTGCGTCGCTCCTCGCCCGCTGGCTCGCCGCGGACGCCCTCGCGCTCGCCGTGACCGTCGCCGTGCTCGCCGGTGCGCTCAGCACCGCGCTGCTGCGCTGGTGGCAGCTGCGGCCGGTCACCCTCGATCCCGGCGTCGACCTGCCAACGCCGCTCGGCGCCCCCGAGGGCGCGGCCGGACGCAACGGAGCGAAGCGTCAGAACAGCACGGTCGCGTAGGCACCGACCTCGCGGAACCCGACGGCCTCGTAGGCGCGCACGGCGCGCGTGTTGTAGCCGTTGACGTACAGCGACACGACGGGCGCGACGTCGGCGCGCGTCGCCTCGACGACCGCCGCCATGCCGCCCTCCGAGAGCCGCTCACCGCGTCGCTCGGGCTCCACCCACACGCCCTGCACCTGCGCGACGCCCAGCGCGACCGCGGGCACCTCGGCCTTGAACACGACCCGCGGGCGGCGCCACGTGCCGCGGTCGACGAGCACGAACGAGCGCCCCTCCTCGACGAGCCGGCGCACCCGCACCTCGTACGGGCCGCCGGGGCCGCTGGCGGGCGAGTAGCCGACCTCCTCGGTGAACATCCGCACGCAGGCGGGCAGCACGAGGTCGTACTCGTCGGGCCGGGAGCGGCGCACGCGCGGGTCCGGGGCGACGCGCGGGTCGGTGTCGAGGACCATCGACGGCTGGTGGGCCCGCACCTCGCGCTCGGCCGGCCAGGAGCGACGCAGCCGCGACCAGAGCCCGAGCACGGGCTCGGCGGCCCCCACGATCGACGAGCAGCGTCGGCCGCGTGCGGCACCCAGGTCGGCGAACGCCGTCAGCGCACGCGACACGACGTCGGGGTCGGACGTGCCGAGGACCGGCACGAGGTTCGCGCCGACCCAGCAGACGGCGTGCAGCGCACCGTCCTCGGCGTACCCCCAGAGCTCGCCGCCGGCGCGGCGCACGCCCTGCTCCGCGGCCTGCAGGAGCCTGCTCGAGGCGAGCACCGACGCGACGGGGTCGACCGCGCACACGGCGAGCGCCGCGGGCACGTCGGCGTCCGCGAGCACGACCGCACCGGTCCGCCCGCCGAGCGCCGTCGCACGCGGAGCCACCATGCCCTGATTGTGCACCACGTCACACCCCGGCGCGGCGTCCGGCCCACCGTCGCCGACGGTCACGCGCACGACCCGCGGGTCGTCACCCGACGGTGACGACGGGCGAGCCGTCGCCCGACTCCACCGGGTCCATCGTCTCGGCGAGGCGCATGGCCTCCTCGATGAGCGTCTCGACGATCATCGCCTCGGGCACGGTCTTGATGACCTCGCCCTTGACGAAGATCTGCCCCTTGCCGTTGCCCGACGCCACGCCGAGGTCGGCCTCGCGCGCCTCGCCCGGCCCGTTGACGACGCAGCCCATGACGGCCACGCGCAGCGGCACCTCCATGCCCTCGAGTCCCGCCGTGACCTTCTCCGCGAGCGTGTAGACGTCGACCTGCGCGCGACCGCACGATGGGCAGGACACGATCTCCAGCTTGCGCGGGCGCAGGTTGAGCGACTGCAGGATCTGGATGCCGACCTTGACCTCCTCGACCGGAGGCGCGGACAGCGACACGCGGATGGTGTCGCCGATGCCCTTGCTCAGCAGCGCGCCGAACGCCGTCGCCGACTTGATCGTGCCCTGGAACGCGGGGCCGGCCTCGGTGACGCCGAGGTGCAGTGGCCAGTCGCCGCGCTCGGCGAGCAGCTCGTAGGCCCGGACCATCACCACGGGGTCGTTGTGCTTGACGCTGATCTTGAAGTCGCGGAACCCGTGCTCCTCGAACAGCGACGCCTCCCACACGGCGGACTCGACGAGCGCCTCGGGCGTCGCCTTGCCGTACTTCGCGAGCAGGCGCGGGTCGAGCGAACCGGCGTTGACGCCGATGCGGATCGAGACGCCCGCGTCGGTGGCCGCCTGCGCGATCTCCTTGACCTGGTCGTCGAACTTCCGGATGTTGCCCGGGTTGACGCGCACCGCGGCGCAGCCCGCGTCGATGGCCGCGAACACGTACTTCGGCTGGAAGTGGATGTCCGCGATGACGGGGATCTGGGACTTGCGTGCGATGGCCGGCAGCGCCTCGGCGTCGTCCTGGCTCGGCACCGCGACGCGCACGATGTCGCAGCCCGCGGCCGTGAGCTCCGCGATCTGCTGGAGCGTCCGGTTGACGTCGGTCGTCGGGGTCGTCGTCATCGACTGGACCGAGACGGGGGCGTCACCGCCGACCTCGACCTTGCCGACGCGGATCTTGCGGGACGCGCGCCGCGGGGCCAGCACGGGGACTGGCGCCTGCGGCATGCCGAGGCTGATCGGTGTGCTCACGTGTCCATCATCCCATCCCCCGGGCTCCCGGGCGCTGTCGTGCGGTGCCGTGCGGCAGCACGTGCACGGGGCCGACACGGGACGTCCACGTGGTGCGCCCCGTGCTCGGCGAGGAGCCCGCTCAGCCGAGCCGGACGGGGTTGACGATGTCCAGGTACACGAGCAGCAGCCCGACGCCGCCCAGCAGCACGAACACCGTGTACGCGAGCGGGACCAGCCGCGCCGAGTCGGACGGTCGGGGCCGCGACGCGCCCCGCACGCGGGCGACCTGCCGACGCGCGCCCTCCCACAGCGCGGTCACGACGTGACCGCCGTCCAGCGGCGGCAGCGGCAGCAGGTTGAACACGAACAGCGCGAGGTTGAGCATCGCGAGCGTCGACAGCAGGCCCGCGGCGCGCACCGCGACGGGCTCGGAGTCCATCGACGCGATCTCGCCCGCGAACCGGCCGATGCCGACGGGGCCGACGATCGACGTCTGGTCGCGCTCGCCCCCGGAGACGGTCGTCGAGACGAGGTCGACGATGCGCTGCGGGAGGGTCACGACCACCTTCATGGTCTGCCACGTGCCGTCGGCGGCGACCGCGAACGCCTCCCCCAGCGGCTGGCGCTCGATCTCGTTCGCGGGCGAGATCCCCAGGAAGCCGACCGGCCGCAGGACGGGCTTCCCGGCCGCGTCGGTCACGACGAGACCGTCGTCGTCGACGACGGGACGGTCCGCGACGACCGGTGTCGCGGTCAGCTCGACCTCGCGACCGTCGCGCTCGACGACGATCGGCACGGCACGGTCCGTCGTGTCCCGGATGAGACCGCTGACCTGCGCCCACGAGGACACCGCGACGCCGTCGTAGGACACGATGCGGTCACCCGGCTCGAGGCCCGCCGCCGCGGCCGGCGCGGCCGGGTCGTCGTCGGCGCACGTCGTGCCCGCGGGCGCGTCGGCGGCGACGATGCACTGCGACACGGTCGCGACGGTCGTGCTCGCGGTCGGCACACCGATGCCCACGTAGGCGACGACGAGCAGCACGACCGCGATGAACAGGTTCATCACCGGCCCGCCGAGCATGACGACGAGCTTCTTGGGGGTGGACAGCCGGTAGAACGCGCGGTGGTCCTCACCGGGGTGGATCTCGTCGGCGCTCGCGGCGCGCGCGTCCGCCGCGACGCGCTGGAACCAGTTGCGCGGCTCGCGCGCACCCACGGCGGCGTCGGTGGGGTACATGCCGACGAGGCGGACGTAGCCGCCGAGCGGCAGCGCCTTGACGCCGTACTCGGTCTCGCCGCGCGTGCGCGACCAGAGCGTCGGCCCGAAGCCGACCATGTACTGGCTGACCCGGACGCCGAACCGCTTGGCGGGCACCATGTGCCCCACCTCGTGCAGCGCGATCGACGCGAGCAGCACGACGACGAACACGAGCACCCCGACCAGGGCCTCCACGCGACACCACCTCCCGCGGACCCGGCGGCCCGCCCCTGCGCGCACAGCGTACGTCTGCGCCCACCCATGGTGAGGTCCGGACCTGGACGTCCGCTGGGAAGTCGCCTGGTCGGCGGAGCGGCACCCGCACCTCGGAGGGCGGTCCGGGCGGGCACGCGCGGACCCCGCCTTGTGCCGCGTCCGCAGCCGCGCGACGATCGGCCGCATGACGCCCGAGCCCGCCGCACCCCTCCGCCCCCGCACGTGCGACCGGTGAGGGCGGCGGCCACGCCGCCGTGGGCCGACGTCCGCGACCCGGCCGGCGCCGGACGGGTCGCCGACAGGCACCGGGCGTCGCTGGACGGTGACACGACCGCGGACGTCGTGGTCGTCGGCGCGGGCGCGACGGGTCTCTGGACGGCGTACTACCTGCTCGAGGCCGACCCGGCGATCGACGTGCTCGTCGTCGACGCGTCGACCGTCGGGGAGGGCGCCAGCAGCCGGACCACCGGGTGGTGCGCCGCGCGGTTCCCGGTCGCGACCGAGACGCTCGCGAGCCGCTACGGCGCGGCCGCCGCGCGGGAGCTCCGCGCGGCGCTGCGCGACACGGTGGTCGAGGTGGGAGGCGTGACGGCCGCCGAGGAGATCGCCTGCGACTTCGCGTACGGCGGTCACCTCGTGCTCGCGCGCACCCCCGCGCAGTCCGCACGACTGGCGGAGGCGGTCGCGTCCGCCCGGCGCTGGGACGACGAGGTGGAGCCGCTCGACGCCGACGAGGCCGGCACGCACCTGCGGGCGGCCGGCACGCGCACCGCGGCCTGGACCCCCGACTCCGCGCGGGTGCAGCCGCGCGCGCTCGCCACCGGCCTCGCGCGCGTGGTCGAGCAGCGCGGCGTCCGCGTGGCGGAACGCACGCGCGTGCTGCGGGTGTCGCCCCGTGCAGTCGTGACCGACCAGGGCACCGTGCGCTGCCGGCACGTCGTGCACGCCACCGGCGCGACGCCCCCGGGGGTCCCGGGCACGGGCCGCGCGGGCGCCGCCACCGACGCCGTCGCGATCGCGACCGAGCCGCTCCCGGCCCCGGCGTGGCACGAGCTCGGGCTGGCGCACGGCACGACGTTCTCGGTGGCGTCCCGCCGGGCCGTCCACGGCCACCGCAGCGCGGACGACCGCCTCGTGCTGACCGCACGCGCCGGCGCTCCCGCACCCTCCGGCGCGCACGCGCGCCTGCGCGCCGCCCTCGTGGACCTGTTCCCGTCTCTCGCCACCCGCGCCGTGACGCACGCGTGGCGGTGGCCGCTCGACGTCGCACGCGACGGGTACGCGTCCGTGGGGGTCGACCCGGCGGCGGGGCTGGCGTGGACGCACGGGCACGCCGAGGACGGCACGGCGCTCGCCAACCTCGCCGGCCGCACGCTCGCGGACCTCCTGACGGGCACCAGCAGCGCGCTCACGCGGCTTCCCTGGGTCGGGCACCGGTCCCCCGCGTGGCCGCCGGGACCGGCGGCCACCGCGATGCTGACCGCAGCGGCGTGGCGCGCGGCCTGGTCCGACCGGACCGAGCAACCGGCGTCACGCCCGCGCACGAGCCGGGGATGAGCGGCCGCGACGGGCGACCTCACCGGCGGGCACCGGTCAGCGGACGGCCAGCACCTCGTGCGCGCGGGCGCGCGCCCACCGCTCGGCGTCGAGCACCGCGTCGAGCGTGAGCGCGTCGCGGGGCGTGCCGTCGTGCTCGTCGAGCACCCGGGCGACCGTCGCCACGACCTGACCGAACCCGATGCGCCCGGCGAGGAACGCCGCGACGCCCTCCTCGTTGGCGGCGTTGTACACCGCGGGGTGGGTGGCCGACGCGGCCACGGCAGCCCGCGCGAGCGCGACCGCGGGGAACACGTCCTCGTCGAGCGGCTCGAACGTCCAGGACGTCGCCGCGCTCCAGTCGCACGGCCGGGCCGCTGCCGGCACGCGCTCGGGCCACGCCAGCCCCAGCGCGATCGGCAGCCGCATGTCGGGCGGCGACGCCTGCGCGATCGTCGACCCGTCCACGAACTCGACCATCGAGTGCACGACCGACTGCGGGTGCACCACGACCGCGATGTCCGCGACCGGGACGTCGAACAGCAGGTGGGCCTCGATGAGCTCGAGCCCCTTGTTCATGAGGCTGGCCGAGTTGACGGTCACGACCGGGCCCATCGACCACGTCGGGTGCGCGAGCGCCTGCTCCGGCGTCGCCGCCGCGACCTGCTCGGCGGACCACCCGCGGAACGGGCCGCCCGACGCCGTGAGCACCAGGCGACGGACCTCGCGGGCCGTGCCCGAGCGCAGCGCCTGCGCGATCGCGGAGTGCTCGGAGTCGACCGGGACGACCTGGTCGGGCCGGACGGCGGCGTCGTGCACGAGCGAGCCGCCCACGACGAGGGACTCCTTGTTGGCCAGCGCGAGCGTGCTGCCGGCACGCAGCGCCGCGAGCGTCGGCAGCAGCCCGACCGACCCCGTGATGCCGTTGAGGACCACGTCGGCGCCCGACGCGGCGAGCTCGGCGGCGGCGTCCGGCCCGTCGAGCACGCGCACGCCCGGGAGCGCCTCCCGCACCCTCGCCGCCGCGACGCGGTCCGCGACGGCCACCGCGGGCACGGCGTGCGCGAGCGCCTGCTCGACCAGCAGGTCCACCTGGGCACCGCCCGCCGACAGACCAGTCACGGTGAAGCGGTCGGGGTTCGCCGCCACGATGTCGAGCGCCTGCGTGCCGATCGACCCCGTCGACCCCAGCACGACGACCGTGCGCGTCATCCCGTCACCCCCCGCCGGCCGGCGCGACCCGCTCACTCGACCCCGAGCAGGACCTCGACCGCACGCGCGACGAACGCGTCGACCGGGCCCTCCGCGTAGCCGTTGCGCCCGTTGCGGCGCCGGAACGTCGCCGAGCGCACCTCGGCCGCCGTGAGCGGCGCGCCGGTGTCGAAGTACGCGACCAGCCGGTGGCACAGCTCGTCGACGTCGGCCGGCTCGTAGCCGGGCCGACGCCCCTCGGGCGGCGCGAACCGGTCGCCGTCCGGCCGACCGAGCCGGCCGTAGAGCGTGCGCGCCTGCGTGCCGAGGTGGGCCATCCAGGCGTCCTGGCCGTTGTCGGCCACGAACTGCGCGCGGTGCCGCGCGACGAACGCCGCCTCGAGCCGGTCGAGCGCCGCGTCGACCGCCGCCGTCACGTACCCGCCGCGGACCATGTCGAACGCGACGGTCCGCACGTCGGCACCGGACATCGTGCCGGCGGGACCCTGCTCGTAGACGGCCCGTGCGTGCGAGAAGAACTCGTCGACCTCGTCGGGGTCGTACCCCCGGCGCAGGCCGGACACCGTCCGGAACATCCCGTCGCTCACTCGTCCTCCTCCGCCGCGAGCTGACCGCACGCACCGTCGATGTCGCTGCCACGGGTGTCCCGGATCGTCGTCGGGATGCCGTGCGCACGCAAGCGTGCCACGAACTCCTGCTCGACCCGCGGATCGCTCGCCGTCCAGCGCGAACCCGGCGTCGGGTTCAACGGGATCGGGTTGCAGTGCACCCACCCCGAGCCGCCGCGGGCGAGCAGCTTCTCGCCGAGCAGGTCCGCGCGCCACGCGTGGTCGTTGACGTCGCGGATCAGCGCGTACTCGATCGACACGCGGCGCCCCGTGGCGTCGAAGTACCGGCGCGCCGAGTCGAGCGCCTCGTCGACCGACCAGCGCGTGTTGACCGGCACGAGCTCCGAGCGCAGCTCGTCGTCGGGTGCGTGCAGCGACAGCGCGAGCGTCACGGGGATGCCCTCGCCGGCGAGCTTGTCCATGGCCGGCACGAGCCCCACCGTCGAGACCGTCACGTTCCGCGCCGACATGCCGAAGCCGTCGGGCGCAGGGGCCACGAGCTGCCGCACGGTCGCCATCACCGACTTGTAGTTGGCGAGCGGCTCGCCCATGCCCATGAAGACGACGTTGCTCAACCGGGTCTCGCCACCGGGGACCTCGCCCGCCGCGAGGGCGCGCGCCGCCTCGCGCACCTGCTCGACGATCTCGGCCGTCGACAGGTTGCGCAGCAGCCCCATCTTGCCGGTCGCGCAGAACGAGCACGCGAGGCCGCACCCGGCCTGCGACGACACGCACAGGGTCGTGCGGTTCGCGTACCGCATGAGCACCGACTCGACCTTGGCGCCGTCGAACAGGTGGTACAGCGTCTTGACCGTCGTGCCGTGGTCCGCCGACAGCGTGCGGCTGGTGGTCAGCAGCTGCGGGAACAGGTCGGCCACGAGCACGTCGCGCGACGCCTTCGGCAGGTCGGTCATCGCGGCGGCGTCGGCCGTGAGGTGCGTGAAGTAGTGCGTCGCGAGCTGCTTGGCGCGGAACGGCTTCTCGCCGAGGGCGGCGACGGCGGCGACCCGCTCGTCGGGCGTGAGGTCGACGAAGTGGCGCGGCGGCTTGCCGCGCGCTCCGCGGGTGGGGGCGCTGAGCTGCAGGCGCACGGGCGCGGCGTTCATCGGCGGCGCCTCCTTCCGGTGGGTGGGCGGTGTCAGCCGGCGGCCGGCTGGAGGACCGAGAGCAGGAGCCACACCGTCGGGGCCGTGAGCAGGAGCGAGTCGAGACGGTCGAGCACGCCGCCGTGGCCGGGCAGCAGGCTGCCCATGTCCTTGAGCTCGAGGTCGCGCTTGATCATGGACTCGGCGAGGTCGCCGAGCGTCGCGCTCGCCACGGTGCCGAGGCCGAGGAGCGCCCCGACGAGCGGGTCGCCGTGGAAGACCGTCTGGATGCCGACGACGCCGACGACGCTCGTGAGCACGACGGACCCGACGAGGCCCTCCCAGGACTTCTTGGGGCTCACCGACGGCGCCAGGGGGTGGCGACCGAGCAGCGTGCCGACGACGTAACCACCGGTGTCGCACGCCACGCCCAGCAGGATGAACAGCGCGACACGGGCGGGACCGTCGGGCTCGGCGAGCATCAGCATGACGAAGCCGCCGAGGAACGGCAGGTACGCCGCCGCGAAGGTCGCCGCCGAGGCGTCGCGCAGCGCGGCCTCGCCGCTGCCGTCGAGCACCCGCCACACCACGGCGCCGCCCACCGTCAGCAGGAACGCCACGAAGAGCGCCTCGGTGCCGGCGACGTACGCCGAGACCAGGATCCCCGCCGACCCGACGACGAGCGGCACCAGCGGCAGGTGGATCGAGCGACGCGTGAGCGCCTGCGCGAGCTCCCACATGGCCGCACCCACGGCGACCACCGCGAAGACGGCGAACGCCTCCTTGCGGATGAACAGCGAGGCCGCGACGGCGACGAGCAGCAGGACGCCGACCGTGACGGCGGCCGGGAGGTTCCGGCCCGCCGCGGCCTTGCGCGGGGCAGCGAGCTGAGTCATCAGACCTCGAGCAGCTCGCTCTCCTTGGAGGCGAGCAGCTGGTCCACGAGCTCGACGTGCTTCTTCGTCAGCGCCTCGAGCTCCTTCTCGGCGCGGGCGACCTCGTCCTCGCCGGCCTCGCCGTCCTTCGCGATGCGGTCGAGCTCCTCCTTGGCGCGCCGGCGCACCGACCGCACCGAGATGCGGGCGTCCTCGGCCTTGGACTTGGCGAGCTTGACGAAGTCCTTGCGCCGCTCCGCGGTGAGCGCGGGCAGGACGACGCGCACGACGCTGCCGTCGTTCGTGGGGTTCACGCCGAGGTCGGAGTCGCGCAGGGCCTTCTCGATGGCCGACATCGACGACTTGTCGAACGGCGACACCAGGATCGTGCGCGCCTCGACGACGTTGAACGACGCGAGCTGCTGCAGCGGCGTCGGCGAGCCGTAGTAGTCGACGAAGACCTTGGCGAACATCGCGGCGTTCGCGCGGCCCGTGCGGATGGCGGCGAAGTCCTCCTTCGCGACCTCCACGGCCTTGTCCATCTTCTCCTCGGCCTCGAGGAGTGTGTCGTCGATCACCGGTGCTCCTTCATGTGGTTCGGACGGCGCCGGGCCGTCGTTCGCGTGGGGCGCTGTCGGTCAGCTCGCGGTGACGAGCGTCCCGATCCTCTCACCCGTGAGGGCGCGCGTGACGTTGCCGACCTCCTCGAGCCCGAAGACCCGCATCGGCACGTCGTTGTCGCGGCACAGGCTCAGCGCCGAGGTGTCCATGACGCCGAGCTCGTTGACGATCGCCTCGGTGTACGTCAGGTGGTCGAGCTTGCGGGCGTCGGGGTCGCGCCGCGGGTCGGCGGTGTACACGCCGTCGACGCCGTTCTTGCCCATGAGGACCTCCTGGCAGTGGGTCTCCAGGGCGCGCTGCACGGCGACGGTGTCGGTCGAGAAGTACGGCAGGCCCGCACCGGCGCCGAAGATGACGACGCGGCCCTTCTCGAGGTGGCGGATCGCCCGCAGCGGGATGTAGGGCTCGGCGACCTGGCCCATCGTGATGGCCGTCTGCACGCGCGTGCTGACGCCGGCCTGCTCGAGGAAGTCCTGGAGCGCGAGGCAGTTCATGACCGTGCCGAGCATGCCCATGTAGTCGGCCCGGGCGCGGTCCATGCCGCTGACCTGGAGCTCGACGCCGCGGAAGAAGTTCCCGCCGCCGACGACGATCGCGACCTGGACGCCGTCGCGGACGGCCGCGCCGATCTCCTCGGCGATCCGCCGGACCACGGGCACGGCGAGCCCGACGGCACCCCCGCCGAAGCTCTCGCCCGAGAGCTTGAGCAGCACGCGCCGAGCGGTGGGGGGCTCCCCCGCCGCGGTGTCCTGCGTCGTCGACGGCTGCTGGCTCACGTGTCCTCCACCTGGTTCGAGCGCCGGTCGCGACGCGCTGGCCGCTGGGTCGACGCGGGTCGCCCGGCGGTCCACGGGCGCCCGGTGCGGCGGTGGCCCCGACCCTCGCGGGCCGGGGCCACCGTCGACGTCACGCGGTCAGGCTCCCACGCGGTAGCGGACGAAGCCCGTCACCGTGCCGCCGGCCTCGGCGACGACCTGGCCGACGGTCTTCTTGTTGTCCTTCGCGAAGGCCTGGTCCAGCAGGACGGCCTCCTTGAAGAAGCCGTTGAGGCGGCCCTCGACGATCTTCGCGAGCGCGGCCTCGGGCTTGCCCTCGTTGCGGGCCGTCTCCTCGGCGATGCGACGCTCGTTCTCGACGACGTCCGCGGGGACCTCGTCGCGCGTCAGGTACGACGGCGAGAACGCCGCGATGTGCGTCGCGACGTCGCGCGCCACGGCGGCACCCGCCGCGTCGGTCGCGACGAGGACGCCGACCTGCGGGGGCAGGTCCTTGTTGACCTTGTGCAGGTAGACCTCGACGTGCTCGCCCGCGAGACGCGCGACGCGGCGCACGACGATCTTCTCGCCGAGCGTCGCGGCGGTCTCGTCGACGACGGTCTGGACGGGCGTGCCGTCCGACTCGGCGGCGAGCAGCGCGTCCGCGTCGGCCGCACCCGACTCGACGGCGGCCGCGAGCACGCGGTCGGCGAGCGAGATGAAGGTCTGGTTCTTGGCGACGAAGTCCGTCTCGGAGTTGACCTCGACGAGCACGCCGGTCTGGCCCTCGCCGTCGGCGGTCGGGCCGACGTGCGCCGCGACGAGACCGTCGGAGGCCGCACGTCCCTCGCGCTTGCCCACGCCCTTGAGGCCCTTGACGCGGATGATCTCGAGCGCCTTGTCGGCGTCGCCGCCGGCCTCCTCGAGCGCCTTCTTGACGTCCATCATGCCGGCACCGGTGCGCTCGCGCAGCGCCTTGATGTCGGCCAGCGAGTAGTTCGCCATCAGTTCGATCCGTCCTCGAGTTCTCGTCATGCCGATCGTCCTCGGCATGCCGGGTGCGGCGCGGGGTGTCCCGCGCCGCACCCGTGGGTCGGTGCCCGGCGCCCGTGAGGGCGCCGTGCGTCAGGCCTGCTCGGTGCCCTCGGCGGCCTCGGCGGCGGCCTCGACGGCCGGCGCGGCCTCGGCACCGGGGGTGGCGGCCGACTCGGTCGGCGCGGCCTCGCCCGCGGGGGCCTCGGCGTCGCCG
>NZ_BCRB01000087.1 GCF_001552375.1 Cellulomonas iranensis NBRC 101100 = JCM 18110
GCGCGCGCGGCGGCCGCCTGCGCGGCGGCGGCACGTGCCGCCTCCTCGGCCGCGACGCGCGCGTCCTCGGCGGCCTGCCACGCGGCCTGCGCGTCGACGACGCCCTTCTCGGGCGCCGCGAGACCGGCCGTCACGGTCCGGAGCGTCGTGAGCGAGACGGCCGGTGCACCCACCGCCCCGGACGTCGCGTCGATCGCCTGCTGGAGCGCGCCGCGCGGTCCGTCGCCCGCCTGCGGTGCGGACGCGAGCGTCGCCGACGCGTGCTCGACCGCCGCACGCGCCTGGTCACCGGCCGCCGCGCGCTGCACCGTCGCGATCGCGGCACCCGCCACGACGCCGTCGACGCGGGCGGCCGCGAGCTCGTCGCCCACGCCCGCGCGCACGGCGTCGACGCGGGCCTGCGCGGCACGGGCCGCATCCGCGCGCGCCGCACGCTCCTGCTGCACGGCCCACACGCCGCCCGCGGAGACCAGGACGGCCGCGGCGGTGAGCAGCGCGACGACCTGGCGCCGGTGCGACGGGTACGCGGGCGACGCGGCGTCCGTGGCCGGGGGCTCGCCGGGGTCGCCGTTCGCGGGCGTGCGCTGCTGCGGCACACCGGACGCGGGGACGACCGGGACGGGGCCCGACAGCACGTGACCCGCCTGGGTGGGGATCAGGGGGACCGCGCGTGCAGGTGCCTCGACGGGCGCCGCGGCACCCCCCGCGGGTCGGCCGTCGCGGCCTGCCCCGGTGCCCTGCCGTTCGCTCATGGTCTCCCCCACGTCGTCGCGCCTGCTGGACGCATCGGCACGTGCAGCCTCCGACGTGAGGCTGCGTGTCGCAATCGGTGGCACATATGGCCAGATGTCCTGCACATCCGTGCATTTACGGCGATCAGGGCACGGTCGTCCCGATGGACCACGATGGTTGCGTGGACCCCGACCGGCTCGACTCCCTCGACCGCGCCATCCTGCGCGCGCTCGCACGCGACGCCCGCGCGACGTTCGCCCAGGTCGGGGCGGAGGTCTCGCTCTCGGCACCCGCCGTCAAACGACGCGTCGACCGGCTGCGCGAGCGCGGCGTGATCCGCGGCTGGACCGTGCAGCTCGACCCCGCCGCGCTGGGCTGGCACACCGAGGCGTTCGTCGAGATCTTCTGCCAGGGCTCCACGAGCCCCGCGACCATGCGCACGGCCGTCGAGCGCTACCCCGAGGTCGTCACCGCGTCGACCGTGACGGGCGACGTCGACCTCGTCGTGCAGGTCCGCGCACGGGACATGCGGCACCTCGAGGAGGTCGTCGAGCGGCTCGCCGCCGAGCCGTTCGTGGCGCGCACCCGCTCGACGGTCGTCCTGTCGGCACTCGTGCGCCGACCCGACGCCGTGCCCGCGACCGCGGTCGCCGCGCCGGACGCGCCCCGGGACGTCTGACCCCGGACCGCGCTCGACCTCAGCCCGCGGCCGGGTCCTCGCAACGCGTCGTCACGACCATCACCGGGCACCGCGCGTGGTGCAGCACGGCCTGGCTCGTCGAGCCCAGCAGCAGCCCGGCGAACCCGCCCCGACCGCGCGACCCCACGACGATGAGGTCGGTGGCCTCCGAGAACTCCGTGAGCAGCTCCGCGCCTGTGCCGTCCAGCACGCGCCGCTGCACCACGACGCCCGGGTGCCCGGCCAGCGCGCGGTCGACGACCACGTCGAGGCCCTCCTGCGCGTCGCTCAGGACCTGCTCGTGGTCGACCGCCGACGGGAGCCACGCGAGGGCACCCGCCATCGACGCGATCGGCACGCCCGACACCGCGAACAGCTCGGCACCCCACGCGGCGGCCTCGCGGATCGCCGCGCGCAGCGCCGCCTCGGCGGGCGCCGACCCGTCGACGCCCACGACGATGCGCCGCACGGGACGCAGCGGCGGGACCTCCCCGTCGGGCAGCGGGTGCCCGTCGTCGCCCCGCAGCGGGACGACGACCGTCGGGCACCAGCCGTGCGCCGGCAGCGCCGACGACACGGTGCCCAGCAGCCGGTCGGCGAAGCCGCCGCGGCCCCGCGTGCCGACGACCGCGAGCTCGACGCGTCGCGACTCCTCGACCAGCGCCGCCGCCGCGTCGCCCGTGACGACACGCCCCTGCACGGGGACCCCCGGCGAGCCGAGGTGGCCCAGCGCCTCGTCGAGCACGGCCTGCGCACCCGCGCGGATGGTGTCGTCGTCGAGCGCGGCGTAGCCTCCGTCGAGGGACGCGGCGGTGAACGACGGCAACGAGTAGGCGACGAGCACGCGCAGCCCCAGGCCGCGGGTCCGCGCCTCGGCGGCGGCCCAGTCGAGCGCGTGCAGGCTCGCCGTGGACCCGTCGACCCCCACGAGGATCTCGTGCTCGCGCGTCATGTCGCCCTCCTGCGTCGCGTGCGGCGCCCCGGTGCGCCCGATGGTCCGGCCCTGCCATCGTGGCACAGGGCGCGGCGCCCGACGGCACCGGGTCCGCGCGGGTCGCGCGTCAGGCGACGAGGTACGGCGACCACGCCGGCTCGGGCCGCCCGGCGGCGCCGCCGACCGTGACGGACCAGCGCGGGGCGCGCGGCAGGAAGGGCAGCTCCCAGCCGAGCTCGTGCAGCGTGCGGTCGGCCTTGCGGTGGTTGCAGCGCCGGCACGCCGCGACGACGTTGGTCCACTCGTGCCGGCCGCCGCGCGAGCGCGGGTGCACGTGGTCCACGGTGTCGGCGCCGCCCCCGCAGTACGCGCAGCGGTGGTCGTCGCGCTGCAGGACCGTGCGCCGCGTCGGCGGCACGGGACGCCGCGTGGGCACGCGCACGTACCGCGTGAGCACCAGCACGACGGGTGCGGGCATCTGGACGCGCGCGGAGTGCAGCACGTGGCCGTCGGACTCCAGGACGGTCGCCTTGCCGGTCATGACGAGCACCACCGCGCGGTGCAGCGTGACGATGCAGAGCGGTTCGCCGCTCGCGTTGAGCAGCAGCGTCCGCGCGGGCACGTCCGCGCGCGCGTCGGTGCGGGGGGCCTGGTCGGCGGCGGTCGTCAGCACGGTGCACTCCCGGTGGTCGGACCGGCTGGCTGCCGGCCGTGGGCGAGGAACAGCGTGAATGCCGGACCAGCGTACGCGCACGTCCTTTGCGGCCCGGGAGAACGCGACGAGGCCCCGACGACGTGGACGTCGTCGGGGCCTCGCGGCATCGGACCGGCTCAGCCGATCCGGATGAACGTGGGGTTGCTCTGCCAGATCGACCGGAACTGGATCGTCTTGCCCGGTCGAGGGGCGTCGATCATCTGGTTGCCACCGGCGTAGATGCCGATGTGGCCGGGGCTCCAGATCAGGTCGCCCGGCTGGGCGTCGGCGCGGGAGACGACCTGGCCGGCGTTGCGCTGGGCGGACGAGGTCCGCGGCAGCGAGATGCCGAGCTGGGCGTACACGTACGACGTGAAGCCCGAGCAGTCGAACCCGTCGGGCGTCGAGCCGCCCGAGACGTACGGGACGCCGACGTAGCGCGCCGCGACCTCGAGCACCGCGTTGCCGGAGACCGACTGCGGGATCGGGTTGTTGGTCGCCTGCGTCTGCGCCGCGGGGGTCGCGGCCGCACGCTCGGCCGTGCGGGACGCCGTCCGCGTGCGGACCGGCTCCGGCGGCGGCGGCGGGGCCGGCTTCTCGGCCGTGACGGCCGGTGCGTCGACCGTGAACACGGCCTCGGCGGGCGACGCGACCACGGGGGACGTGTTGAGGACCGCACGCGCGGAGGCCGTGAGGGCGGCCGTGTCGACGGCGGCGAGCGCGGGGGCGGCGACGTGGTCCGCGGCGGTCGCGGGGACCGCGACCATCGAGACCATGAGACCCGACGAGGCCGCGACGACGGCGGTACGCCGACCGACGGTCCCCATCTGCTCCGACGCGGCGGAGGCCAGCTCGGTGAGCGGCGTCGAAGGACGACGCGCGGCGCGGTGTCGCGCCCGGGTGGTGCTTTCGGACAACGTGGTGCCTCTCCTGGCGCCTACGAGGTGAGCTGTCGGGTTCGGGTGGGAGATCACCCGGCCGGTCGTCCGCCACGGCCACCCGCACCTTCGTGCGTGCTGCCGTACCGTCCGCCCGGCTTCACCCCAAGGGCACCGTCACCGGTACCCGCAAAGTGGTTCCCCCGCCCCTGCCGGCGAGTCGTACGGACCTGCGAGCGGCGGCAGGGTTCGGCGTTCCGCTCGAGGGCTCCACGGAGGAGGGTTCCGAGAAGCAGGACGAACGTACATGACCCCCGGCGCGATTGTCACGCTCTGGTCACGAAGATCTCGGGGAGGTCATGGACCGACGTCCGACACGCCGCGCGACACGCCAGGCCAACCTTCGAGTCGTCGACACCTGACGCGCGCACGTCGACGGCGGCACGACGGCGCGACGAGGGCGGCCCCGCGCCGGTCCGGTGCAGGGCCGCCCTCGTGGGTCCCGACGGGTCGACGACCTGCGCGACGGGCACCGCCCGCGCGCGGGCTCAGACCCCGACGAAGATGTGGCGCGCGACGTCCTCGGGCAGGTCCAGGACCGTGCCGGAGCCCGCGACGCCGACCGTCACGACGCCCGCCACGCGCTCGACCGTGATGTGCGCACCCGGCTGCACGCCCGCCTCGGCGAGCCGCGCGAGCAGCTCGACGTCGACCTGCAGCGGCTCGGCGATGCGCGCCACGACCGCGGTGCCGCCGGCGGCGGCCCGCTCGCCGGTGAGCGGCACGACGCCGTCGAGGAACCGCACCTCGGTGCGCGCCTCCCCGATCTCGTCGAGCCCGGGGATCGGGTTGCCGTACGGGTCGAAGTGCGGATGGTCGAGCAGCGCCACGAGCCGCTGCTCGACGCGCTCGCTCATGACGTGCTCCCAGCGGCACGCCTCCTCGTGGACGTGGGGCCAGTCCAGGCCGATGACGTCGGTGAGGAGCCGCTCGGCGAGGCGGTGCTTGCGCATGACGCGCACGGCCTTCGACTGGCCGTCGGGCGTGAGCTCCAGGTGCCGGTCCCCCGTGACGACCACGAGGCCGTCGCGCTCCATGCGGGCGACGGTCTGCGAGACCGTCGGGCCGGAGTGCCCGAGCCGCTCGGCGATGCGCGCACGCAGCGGGGTGATGCCTTCCTCGGTGAGCTCGTAGATCGTCTTGAGATACATCTCGGTCGTGTCGATCAGGTCGCTCACCGCTCGGCCTCCCACGTCGCGTGCCACGGCCCGTGCTGCGGGACCGCCTCAGGTGCCCAGGGTAGTCGGACCCGCCCACGTGAACGGGCTGCGGGCCGCAGGTCGGGCGTCGTTATCCTCGCCTCGTGCCCGCCGCCGACGCCCTCGCCCGTGTGACGATCCCCGCCGACCTCCTGCCGCGCGACGGCCGGTTCGGGTCCGGCCCCTCGCTCGTGCGCCCCGAGCAGGTCGAGGCGCTGGCCGCGGTCGGGCGCACGGTGCTGGGCACGTCGCACCGGCAGGCCGCCGTGCGGGACGTCGTGGCGCGCGTGCGCTCGGGCCTCGCGACGCTGTTCGACCTGCCCGACGGCTACGAGGTCGTGCTGGGCAACGGCGGCTCGACCGCGTTCTGGGACGTCGCCACGCTGTGCCTCGTGGAGCGCCGCGCCGCGCACGCGCAGTTCGGCGAGTTCGGCGCCAAGTTCGCCGCCGCGACCACGCGCGCGCCGTTCCTCGAGCCGTCGCACGTCGTGTCGGCACCGGCCGGCGAGGTCGCGGTCCCCGCGTTCGTCGACGGCGCCGACACGTACGCCTGGCCGCACAACGAGACGTCGACGGGCGTGATCGCGCCCGTGCGGCGCGTGCCGGGGTCGCGCGAGTCCGGTGCGCTCGTGGTCGTCGACGGCACGTCGTCGGCCGGCGGCACCACGCTCGACGTCGCGCAGACCGACGTCTACTACTTCGCGCCGCAGAAGTCGTTCGCGTCGGACGGCGGGCTGTGGCTCGCGCTCGCGTCACCCGCGGCCGTCGAGCGCGCCGCGCGCGTCGAGGCGTCGGGCCGCTGGGTGCCCGAGTTCCTGTCCTTCACGACCGCGGTCACCAACTCGCGCGCCGAGCAGACCCTCAACACGCCCGCGGTCGCGACGCTCGTGCTGCTGGCCGAGCAGGTCGAGTGGATGCTCGCGCACGGCGGGCTCGCGTGGGCCGCGGCCCGCACCGCCGAGTCGTCGGGGCACCTGTACGCGTGGGCCGAGAGCCGCGACTGGGCGACGCCGTTCGTCGCCGACCCCGCGCTGCGCTCGCCGGTCGTGGGGACCGTGGACCTCGCGCCCGAGATCGACGCACCGACCGTGACGGCCGTGCTGCGCCGGCACGGCGTGGTGGACATCGAGCCGTACCGCAAGCTGGGCCGCAACCAGCTGCGCGTCGGCATGTACCCCGCGGTCGACCCGCAGGACGTGCGCGCGCTCACGGCGTGCGTCGACCACGTGGTCGCGCAGCTCGTCTGACCCGCCGGCAGGACGACACGACGGAGCCCGGCACCGTGCGGTGCCGGGCTCCGTCGCGTCAGGCGCGACCCGCGCGTCAGGCGCGACGACGGCGTGCGACCAGCACCCCGGCCGCGCCGGCCAGCACCAGGCCCGCCCCGACCAGGACGACCGGTCCCGCGGTCGCCCCCGTGGCGGACAGCACCTCGGCACGGACGCGCGGCCCGGCCGCCGACGCGACGTCGCCGCCGGCGACGAGCACGTCGGACCGCTCGGGCGACGTGAGGCAGCTCGCCGAGGACTGCGGGTACGTGGTGACGGCCGACGCGGTCGGGTTGACGTGGAAGTCGACCTGGACCGAGCCGCGCGCCCAGTCGTACTCGTCGCCCTCGACCCAGCGGCCGCCCTCGAGACGCCAGCCCGGCCAGTCGACCCCGCGCCCCGACGCGTCGGTCACGGCGCCGGGCCACGGCACCGACCCGGACAGCGGCTGGTCGGCGTAGACGACGTCCGGCCCGCCGGTCGGGTTGACGAACGTGATCGTGACGGTGCGGTGGTCGGTGCCCACGGGGTCCAGCGCGTACTGCAGGCGCGGGACGTCGGCGTCGCACACGGCGCTCAGCGCCGCGACGTCGACCTCGCAGGGCAGCTCGGCCCCGTAGTCGTCGGTGCCGCGCGTGCAGTCGTCGGCCGCGGCGACGTCGCCCGGGGCGGCGGTGGCGACCGTCGGGGCGAGCCCGGTCAGGAGCAGGAGAAGGCCTGCGACGGCGCAGACCCGGACGGACGTGCGCATGGCTGCCTCCCGAGACGGGGTGAGAAGAAACGGACAATTCGGGACCATCTTCGCGCGTCGAGAGCCCCTGGCCTACTCCTGGACGGGTGATTCGGACGTCTCGGGCGTCTTTCACCCGTCCGGGCGTGGTCGACCGGTCAGGAGGGGCACCGGAAGGTCGCCGCACCGGGCGACGTCACGGTCGGCGTGGTCCACAGCGTCACGGCCCCGTCGTGCAGCGGCAGGTCGACCGCGAGCTCCTGGGTCGCCCCGGGCGCGAGCCGGGACGCGACCTGCACGACGACGCGACCGTCGGCGCGCGTCACGCGGCCCGTGGCCGGTGCGCCGTCCCGCCGGACCACGAGCGGCTCGCCGTCGCGCCCCGACCACGCCGACACCGACGTCAGGAGCGTCCCGGGCGCGACACCCTCGCCCGGCGCGCCGACGACGACCGGCAACGCCGACGCGACGGCGCCCGGCGGCTCGAGGTGCAGGCGCACGACCGCCGTCACGAAGGGGTCCGGCCCCACGCAGCGGGCGTCACGGAACGTCACGTCGGCGTCGAGGTAGGCGCCGAGCTTGCCCTGGGTCGCGTCGTCGAGGAAGAGGCCGGGGTCGTCGGCGAACGGGCCCGACGTGAACGCTCCCCCGGCGACCGTCGCCGCCAGGACGCGCTGCTCGTCGGCACGCGCCGACCAGACGCGCAGCCGCCGCTCGTCGACCGCGCGCCGCCCGGCGGCGAGCAGGCGCTGCGGGTCGCCCTGCCCGGCCCCGACCGCCGCCACGACGTTCGACGCGACGTGCGCGAAGTACGCGTCGGAGGCCTCCGCCCCCGGGTGCCGCACGTACGCGTCACGCAGCAGGGCCCGGACGAGGCCGTCGCCCGCGAGCGTCCCGCCGTCGGGGTCGGGCACGGGGCCCGTGGCGTCGACCAGCGCCGCGACGGCGACCGGGTCGGTGCCGAGCACGCCGTCCACCGGGTCGCCCGACACGGTGGCCCAGTGGGCCGCCACGAGCGCCGCTGTGCGCGGGAAGTCGGGGGTCGAGGACGCGTTCTGCACCCACCGGCCCAGGCCGTCGCCCCACAGCGCGCGCTCCTCGTCGCTCAGCGGCAGCACGGGGTCGCGCACGCCGCGCAGGTCGGCCGTGGTGCGGATCGCCACGACGTCGACGGCGCCGTCGGCCACGCGCACCTCGACGACCGCACCCACGATGCCGCCCGCCGCGCGCAGCTCGGCCGGGTTGAGCGCGAGCACCAGGTACGTGCGCGGCCCGTCGGCCCCGAGCATCGCGGGCAGCACGCCCGCCACGCGCGCCGCGGGGCCGACCGCGCGGTCCAGGCGGTCCACGGCGTCCTGCGCCTGCCGCACCGGGTCCGCGAGGGGCCCGACGAGGGCGTCGGGCTCCACGCGGTCGAGCCGCTCGCGCGCCGCGGAGACCGCGCCCGCGGTGTCCGCCACGCGCGTCGCCACCGCGCCGAGCGCCGCCAGGTCGAACCGGCCGTCGGCCCCGCGGGCGCCGCCGTCGAGCAGGACGGCGAGGTCGTCGGCCGCGGGCAGCGCGCCGGCGACGACGTCGTCGAGCGAGGTCGCGACGACGCGCACGGCCGCGAGCTGGTCCCCGAGCCACGGGACGTGCTCGGCGAGCCGCCACACGGGGTCCTCGGCGGCGGCCGCGGCCCGGGACGTCGCGGCGTGCAGGTCCGTGAGGTCCGCGGCGGACGTGAGCGCCGCGGCGTCGAGGTCGACGCCCGCGAGCTGCCGCCGCGCGTCCTGCAGCGCCGTCGCCGCCTGCCACGCGCGGAAGCCGACCCACGCACCCGCGAGCACCACCAGCAGGAGCAGCCCGGCGAGCGCGCGCCGCACGGTCCGCCCCCGGTGCGGGCGCGGGGTCCCGCCCGCCTGCGGCGGCCGGAGCGGAGGGGCGGCCTCGGCGGGCCGGCCCGTCACCGTCGGCGTCACGTCCATGCGTGGATCGTGACACAGCACGCTTTCCGGACATGTCGGGCGTGGCGGCTTTCACCCCGCAGTTCGCCCGGTCGGACCACGGCGCCCCGCGTGCGACGCCGTGGCGTCAGGCGGCGTGCTGCGCGTCCGCGGCGTCCTGCGCGGCCACGCGCTGCGACGCCCGCGCCCGGTCCGCCGGGTGCAGCACCTGCAGGTGCGGCCGTGCGCCCACGCGGTAGCGCACGCGCACGTCCCAGCGCCTGCGCGCCCACCACGCCGCACCGACCGACACGAGGAGCGCCGTGATCGAGCCGATGCCGATCGACCAGCGGGCCCCGAACGTCTCGCCGATCCACCCGACGACCGGCGACCCCACGGGCGTCGCCCCGAGGAACACGATCATGTAGAGCGACATCACCCGGCCGCGCATCGCCGGGTCGGTCGACATCTGGATGCTCGAGTTCGCCGCCGTCATCATCGTGAGCGACGCGAGGCCGACGGGGATGCAGGCGACCGCGAACGACGTGTACGTCGGCATCAGCGCGAGCACGCCCGTCGCGACCCCGAACCCGAACGCCGCGCCGATCACGAGGCGCACGCGCGGGCGGTCGCGCCGGGCCGCGAGCAGCGCACCGGTGAGCGAGCCGATCGCGAGCACCGAGCCGAGCACGCCGTACTCCTGCGCGCCCCGCCCGAACTCGGTGCGCGCCATGAGCGCGCTCGTGAGCTGGAAGTTCAGCCCGAAGGTCGAGACCACGCCGACGACGACCATGATGACGAGGATGTCGGACCGGTTGCGCACGTAGGCGATGCCCTCGCGGATCTGCCCCTTGGCCCGCGGCGCGTGCGGCATCGGGTAGAGCTCGGACCGGCGCATGAGCGCGAGCGAGCCGATGGTCGCGGCGAACGTCGCCGCGTTGATGACGAACACCCAGCCGCTGCCGACGGCCGCGATGAGCAGGCCCGCGAGCCCCGGTCCGATGAGCCGTGCCGCGTTGAAGGACGCGCTGTTGAGGCCGACGGCGTTCGAGAGCCGCGACTGCGGCACGAGCTCGGCGACGAAGGTCTGCCGCACGGGCGCGTCGATCGCCGTCACGACCCCGAGCAGGCCCGCGAACGCGTACACGTGCCACAGCTGCGCGTGCCCGGACAGCACCAGGGCACCGAGGCCCGCCGCGAGCGCGCCCTGCGCGACCTGCGTGAGCACGAGCAGCTTGCGCCGGTCGAACCGGTCGGCGAGCAGGCCCGCCCACGCGGACAGCACGAGCGTCGGCGCGAACTGCAGCGCGGTCGTGATGCCGACGGCGACGCCCGACTCGTCCGAGAGCTCGGTGAGGACGAGCCAGTCCTGCGCGACGCGCTGCATCCAGGTGCCGACGTTCGCCACGAGGGCGCCGGCGAACCAGAAGCGGTAGTTGCGGTACGACAGGGACGAGAACGTGGAGCTCACGACGCGGCGATCCTCCGGAGCAGGTCGGACGCCGCGACGAGGGTCGCGCGCTCGGCCGCCGTCAGCCCGGCGAGGCGGGCGGACAGCCAGGCGTCGCGGCGGCGGCGGGTCTCGGTGACCTCGCCCTCGCCCTGCGGCGTGAGGGACACGACGACCTGGCGGCCGTCGGTGGGGTGCTCGTCCTTGCGCACGAGCCCGCGCTCGACGAGGCAGTTGACGGTGCGGGTCATGGCGGGCGCGGCGATGCGCTCGTGCTCGGCGAGGCGCCCGGGGGTCATGGGGCCCTCGCGCAGGAGGATCGCGAGGACGTTGAACTGGGGGTCGGACAGGCCCGCGTCGCCGCGTTCGCCCTTGAGCCGGCGGGTGGTGCGGCCGAGCGTGACGCGCAGCTCGGTGGCGAGCGCGAGGTCCGGGTGCACGGCCGCGTGGGCGTCGGGAGCGGCGAGCCCGGCGGACTGCGGGGGATCCGGTGCGAAGGTCACAGGTCATTACTTTACATCATTACCTGCAGTCACGACCTGCCGTGGACCCGCCTTGCGCCCGCACCCGTCGGTGCGGAACAGTCGGACGATGGGGAGGGAATCGTGACGAAGGGCTCGGACTGGGACGTCGCGAGCGACGCCCTGGCGGTCGAGCGCCTGCTGGCGTCGTCGACCGACCCCGTGACGCACCGCGCCACGCCCGTCTCGCTCGGCTCCGAGTGCGACCGCATCCGCAGCGAGTCCGCCGTGCTCACCGTCGTGGCCCTCGGCTTCGACACGCCCACCACGCGCGCGCTGCCCGGCCGCGCGCGCGGCCTCGACGCCGCCGAGCGGGTCCTGTGCCGCGACCTCGAACGGTGGGCCGACCGCGCGGGGTCGGTCGTCGCGATCGGCGAGGCCGCCGCGGCCGCCCTCGTCGTGTCGACCCCCGAGGACGCCCGCACGCTGCGCGCGCGCCTGCCCGAGCTGCACGCCCAGCTGGACCGGGCCGCTGGCCCCGCCCCGCTCGTCACGACGGCGCAGGGGCCCGCGCGCGACTCGTCCGACGTCGTCGCACGCGCCGTCGAGCGGATGGTCGCACCGCGCGGCTCGCTGCCCGCGCAGGACCCCTGGGCCGACCTGCGCGCGACCCGTCGCCCGCTGTGGGACGCCACGACCGGCGCGCGCTTCGGCACGCAGGTGCGGCTGCACGCCTACGGCGCCGACGGGCCCCACGCCGAACGCGCCGAGGGGCTCCTCGCCGTGACCCGGTCCCCCCGGTTCGCGGACGCCGCCGTCGCGACGAGCGAGGCCGTCGCCCGGGTCGTCGTGCCCGACGTCGACGACGGACCCGTCGTGTGGGACGCGACCGCCGTGCTGTCCGGCACCGGCCCGGCGCGCGGCGCGCTCGTCCAGGCGCTCCTCGACCGCTGCCCGCCGGACGTGTGGGTGGGCGTCGCCGCCTGGCTCGCCGACCTCCCCGAGGTCGTCGAGGCCCTGCGCGCGCTGCGGGCGCGCGGGCACCGCGTGGTGCTCACCGGGTACGGGGCCGGCCGCGAGCCGCTCGTCGCGCTCGACGAGCTGCCCGTCGACGCGCTGCTGCTCGACACGCACCTCGAGCGCGGCGCCCGGCTCGGCGCCGAGGACCACGCGGTGCACGCCGCGGTGCTCGAGCACGCCGCACGCACCGACGTCGTCGCGCTGACCGCCGCCCGCGGCGCGGTCGACCGGCACCGCAGCCCCGCGCCCGCGCGGGCGCCGCGGTGGGCCGACCCGGGCGGCGAGGTGCTGGCGCGGGCCCGCCTGCTGGGCCTGACGCTGCGCGAGACCGCCGTCCTGGTCAACGCGACCCAGGCACCGGCGTCGGGTGCCGCGCGCTGGGACCGCTACGACGTCGCGATGCACTGGGCCCGTGCCTCGTCCTGACGCCGCGCGCGCGCCGCGCCGGTCGCGCCCGGGCCTGGTGGCGACGGGGCTGCTCGTCGGCGCGGCGCTGCTGGGCGGCGGGGCGGTCGCCGCGGCCGCGTTCCGTGACGCGGCGCCACGCCCCTCCTCGTCGCCGCGCACCGCGTCGTCGCCGTGGCCCAGCACGGACCTCGACGCCTACGCGGCGCAGCTGCTCGCGGCCGCGGACGCGGCGCGCACCGCCGCGGGCCTGCCCGCGTGGCAGGCCGCACCGTGCGCGCAGGGCCCGGCCGGCGAGCGCGCCGCCGCCCTGGTCGGGGCCGATCTCGAGCACGCGCCGCTCGGGCCCGTGCTCGCGGCGTGCGCGCCCCTGGGCACCGCGGCCGAGAACCTCTCGCGCGCGGCCGCTCCCCCGGCCGACGTCGTCGACGCCTGGCTGGGCTCGGCCGGGCACCGCGCCAACATCGAGGACCCGGCGCTCACGCAGGCCGCCGCCGCGTGCGTGCCCGACGCGGGCCAGGTGCTCTGCTCGCTCGTGCTCGTCGGCCCCTGACCCGCCCGTCGAGGTCGGGGGCCGACGACCGGTCGTCAGGGGCGCCCGAGCGCCCGGTACGTCCACCCGGCGGCACGCCAGGCCGCGGGGTCCAGCACGTTGCGGCCGTCGACGATCGCGCGCCGCGCGACGAGGTCGCCGAGCTCCGCGGGGTCGAGCGCGCGGTACTCCGCCCACTCGGTGGCGAGCACCACGACGTCCGCCTGCTGCACGGCCTCCTGCGCGGAGGACGCGAACTTGATGTCGGGCCACTTCGCGCGCGCGTTCTCGACGGCCTGCGGGTCCGTCACGGTGACCTGCGCACCCTGCAGCTGCATCTGCGCGGCGACGGACAGCGCCGGCGAGTCGCGGACGTCGTCGCTGTCGGGCTTGAACGCGGCGCCGAGCACCGCGATCCGGCGCCCCACGATCGACCCGGCGCTGACCTCCCGCACGAGGTCGACGACGCGCACGCGGCGGCGCATGTTGATCGCGTCGACCTCGCGCAGGAACGACAGCGCCTGGTCGACGCCGAGCTCACCGGCGCGGGCCATGAACGCGCGGATGTCCTTGGGCAGGCAGCCGCCGCCGAAGCCGAGCCCGGCGTTGAGGAAGCGCCGGCCGATGCGCGCGTCGTAGCCGATCGCGTCGGCCAGACGTGTCACGTCGGCGCCCGTCGCCTCGCACAGCTCGGCCATCGCGTTGATGAACGAGATCTTCGTCGCGAGGAACGAGTTGGCGGCGACCTTGACGAGCTGGGCCGTCGCGTAGTCGGTGACGACGAGCGGTGTGCCCTCGGCCAGCGGCGTCGCGTAGACCTCGTCGAGCAGGGCGCGCGCCGCGTCGCCCTCGGGCGTCGGCACGCCCTCCTCCGACGGCAGGCCGTAGACCAGCCGGTCGGGGTGCAGCGTGTCCTGGACCGCGAAGCCCTCGCGCAGGAACTCGGGGTTCCAGACGAGCGTCACGCCCGTGCCGACGAGGCGGCGGGCGAGGTCCTCGGCGGTGCCGACCGGCACGGTCGACTTGCCCGCGACGACGTCGCCGGGCGCGAGGTGCGGCACGAGCGCCTCGAACGCCGACTCGACGTAGGACAGGTCGGCGCGGAACTCGCCGTGCTGCTGGGGCGTCCCGACGCAGAGGAAGTGCACGCGGGCACCCGCGGCGTCGGCCATGTCGGTGCTGAAGGTCAGGCGCCCGGTGTCGCCGACCTCGGCGAGGAGCTCGGGCAGCCCGGGCTCGTAGAACGGGGCCGTGCCGGCCGCGAGGCGGGCGACCTTCCCGGGATCGACGTCGACCCCGACGACGTCGTGGCCGAGGGACGCCATGCTCGCCGCATGGACCGCCCCGAGGTAACCGCAACCGATGACTGAGATACGCACATCGCCCCCCGATGTCGAGTGTCCTCGTGTGCGAGGGTACCGGGATGAACCGGTCAGACCGCCAGTGACGCCCGTCACACTTCGCGCGCGACGCGTCGTCGTGGTCGCGCTCGTCGCCTACCTCGCGGCCGTGGCCGCGGTGACGCTCTCCCCCGCACCTGCGGACGACGGGACGCTCGGCGCGGTGCGGGCGGCCGTCGCGTGGCTCGCCGCGCACGGCCTGCCCGTCACCTACCTCGGCGTCGAGGCGGCGGCGAACGTCGTGATGTTCGTGCCGTTCGGCGTGCTCGTCGGGCTCCTGGTGGCGCGGCCGTGGGCCGTGGTGCTGCTGGGCGCCGCGACGTCGGCGCTCGTCGAGACCGTGCAGCTCGCGCTGCCGACGCGCGTGTCGACCGTGCAGGACGTCGTGATGAACACCCTCGGGGCGGCCGTCGGGGTCGCGGCGCTCGCGCTCGCCGCCCGGGCGCGGGCGCGCCGGGGCGCGTGACGGCCCGCCCGCACGGACGACGACGGGCCGGGACCCCGCGCGGTGCG
>NZ_BCRB01000088.1 GCF_001552375.1 Cellulomonas iranensis NBRC 101100 = JCM 18110
GGGTCTACATCGCGCAGGGGCGTCTGCACGCCGACCTGGGCCGGGCCACCGCGGTCGACCTGCCCGAAGCCGAGACGACGCGCCGCAAGCAGGCCACGAACCCGGAGTGGCCGATCCTGCACGCCGTGCTGCACGGCGTGACCCGTGACCAGTTCATGGCCCGCCACAAGGCCAACCACCTCAACGTGGCCTACGCCCCCGACGCGACCACCGCCGACAAGGCCCTGACCGCCAAGGCCGCCATGCTCCACGGCATGGGCATCCAGGTCCACCTCTGCGGCGACATCCAGATCTGACCGCCCGCCCTCACCCCGCGCGCGTCGACCCCCGCACCACGAGCGACACGGGGTTGACGACGTGCTCGGGCGGCGCGTCGTCGCCGGACATGCGCTGCTCGAGCAGCCGCATGGCGGTGGCGGCGAGCTCGCGCGAGTGGGGGTCGACCGACGTGAGGCGCGGGACCAGGAAGTCGGAGAACAGCAGGTCGTCGAACCCGACGACCTGCACGTCCTGCGGGACGCGCAGCCCGTGCTCGGCGAGCGCGGACATCGCGCCGAGGGCGACCATGTCGGTCACGGCGAAGACGGCGTCGAACGGCACGCCGTCCGCGATCAGGGCCGTGAGCGCGGCACGTGCGTGGCGGACGTCGTAGTCCTGCACGGGGACGACGAGCCGCGGGTCGGCCGGGACGCCTGCGTCGGCGTGCGCCTGCCGCCAGCCGACGAGGCGCGAGTGCGAGATGCCGAACTCGGCGACGAGCGAGCCGCCGAGCGCGACGACGCGGCGGGCGCCGTGCTCCAGCAGGTGCGCGGTCGCGAGCCGCCCGCCCTCCTCGTTGGCGAGGCGGACGTGGTCGACCGTGGCGGGCATGGGGCGCTCGCCCAGCACGACCAGCGGGGTGCGGCGGCGGGCCCGCTCGACGTCGTCGTGGTCGAGCCCGACGGCCGAGAGCAGCACGCCGTCGAACATCTGCAGGCGCTGGAACGTGATGGCGGCGCGCTCGGACTCGGTGAGGGCGGACGTGCGCTCGAGCACGAGGTGGCGGCCGGTGGCCTCGGCGAGCACGGCGAGCTTGTCGGCGATCTCGCCGAAGTAGTCGTGCACCGACGGCACGATGAGCGCGATCGTGTCCGAGCGGCCCACGCGCAGGTGGCGCGCGGTGAGGTTGACCTCGTAGCCCAGCTCGTCCGCGACCGCGAGGATCCGTGACCGGGTGGCCTCCGAGACGCGCCCGCGGGCCGTCAGCGCGTTGGACACGGTCGTCACGGTGACGCCGGTCCGCTGCGCGATGTCGCTCATGGTGACCATCGCAACCTCCGCTGGGGATCATGGCAGACGCGCCGCGGGCGGTTGACGGGTTCGACGTCCCGTGACAGCCTGCGGAGAACGGATTGATCGATAAACCAACGCGGGAGTCCCATTGTCGCGACCCTCCACGTCCGAGCTGCGCGTCGCCCTTGTCGGCACCGGCTTCATGGGCCGGGCCCACTCGCACGCGTGGCGCACCGCCGGCGCCTTCTTCGACCTGCCCCGCCGCCCGCGCCTGCAGGTCGTGGCCGGCCGCGACGCCGGCCGCACGCGCGACCTGGCCGATCGCTTCGGCTGGCACGAGGCGCAGACCGACTGGCGCGCCGTCGTCGAGCGCGACGACGTCGACGTCGTCGACATCTGCACGCCGGGCGACACGCACGAGCCGATCGCCCTCGCCGCGCTCGCCGCCGGCAAGCACGTGCTGTGCGAGAAGCCGCTCGCCAACTCGGTGCCCGAGGCCGAGCGCATGGCCGCCGCCGCGCGCGACGCCCGCACGCGCGGCGTGCTGGCCATGTGCGGGTTCAGCTACCGCCGCACACCGGCCCTCGCGCTCGCGCGGCAGCTCGTCGCCGAGGGCTTCACGGGCGAGATCCGGCACGTGCGGGCCCAGTACCTGCAGGACTGGCTCTCCGACCCCGACGCGCCCCTGACGTGGCGGCTCGACGCGACGCGCGCGGGCAGCGGCACGCTCGGCGACATCGCCGCGCACTCGGTCGACACCGCGCAGTGGCTCACCGGCAGCCGCATCACCGACGTCTCGGCCGTGCTCCGCACGTTCGTCACCGACCGTCCGGTGGGCGGCGAGCACGTCGGCCTCGGCGGGCGCGGCGACGGCGGCGAGCGCGGCCCCGTCACCGTCGACGACGCCGCGGCGTTCACCGCCTCGTTCGACGGCGGCGCGCTCGGCGTCTTCGAGGCCACGCGCCTGGCGACGGGCCGTCGCAACGCCAACCGCATCGAGATCGACGGCGAGCTCGGCTCGATCGCGTTCGACTACGAGCGCAGCAACGAGCTCGAGGTCTACGACGCGCGTGACGACGCCCGCACGCAGGGCTTCCGCCGCGTGCAGGTCACCGAACCCGTCCACCCCTACATGGCGGCATGGTGGCCCGCCGGGCACGGCATCGGCTACGAGCACGGCTTCACGCACCAGGTCGTCGACCTGGTGCAGGCGATCGCCGACGGCACCGACCCGTCCCCGACGTTCGACGACGCGCTCGACGTGCAGCGCGTCCTCCACGCCGTCGCCGTCAGCGCGGCCGACCGCTCGGCCCGCACGCCCGTCGCGCGCCCCGACGTCGCGCGTCCCACGAACGAGGAGGTGGGTGCGTGAGGCGCGCCCTGGTCGTCCGCGGCGGATGGGACGGGCACCAGCCCGTCGCCGCCACCGAGCTGTTCCTGCCGTTCCTGCGCGCGCAGGGCTTCGAGGTCGCCGTCCACGAGACCAACGAGGTCTACGCGGACGCCGAGGTCATGTCCGCCACCGACCTGGTGGTGCAGAGCGTGACGATGTCGAGCATCGGCCACGACGAGCTCTGGGGCCTGCGCGGCGCCGTCGAGGCGGGCACGGGCCTGGTCGGCTGGCACGGCGGCATCGCCGACTCCTACCGGAACAGCTCGGACTACCTGCAGCTGGTCGGCGGGCAGTTCGCGACCCACCCCGGCAAGGAGCCGTCGCTGCGCGTCGGCGACGAGACCGACAACTACCTGCCCTACACGGTCGAGATCACCGACCTGGGCCGCGAGCACCCGATCACCGCGGGGCTCGACGACTTCGAGCTCGAGTCCGAGCAGTACTGGGTGCTGCACGACGACCTCGTCGACGTCCTCGCCACCACGACCCACCCGACGCAGCCGTACCACCCGTGGCACCGGCCGCTCACGTCGCCCGCGGTGTGGACGCGGCACTGGGGGAAGGGTCGGGTCGTCGTCGCGACGCCCGGCCACACGCCCGAGGTGCTGCAGCACCCGTCGGTGCGCGCGATCGTGGAGCGCGGCATGCTCTGGGCGGCGCGCGCGTGAGCCGCGTCGGCGTCGGCGTCGTGGGCGTCGGGGTCATCTCGCGGACGTACCTCGAGACGCTCACGGCGCACGGCGGCGTCGACGTGGTCGCCGTCGCGGACCTCGACCGGGACCGCGCCCGGCACGTCGCGGACCAGCACCCCGGCACGCGCGCGGTCGACGTCGCGACCCTGCTGGCGGACCCCGCGGTCGACGTGGTCCTCAACCTCACGGTGCCGCTCGCGCACGAGGAGGTCGCGCTCGCCGCGATCGGTGCGGGCAAGCACGTGTTCGGGGAGAAGCCGCTCACGGCCACGCCGGAGGGCGCGCGGCGCGTGCTCGCGGCCGCCGACGCCGCCGGCGTCCGCGTCGGGTGCGCACCGGACACGGTGCTCGGCACGGGCGTGCAGGCGGCGCGCGCCGTCGTCGAGGCGGGCACGATCGGGCGGCCGTCAAGCGCGCTCGCGACGTGGGTGTCGCCCGGGCACGAGGGCTGGCACCCGCAGCCCGACTTCTACTACCGCGCGGGCGGCGGGCCGCTGCTCGACATGGGGCCGTACTACCTGACGGCCCTCGTGCACCTGCTCGGGCCCGTGACGCACGTGCAGGGCGCCGCGGGGCGGGCGCGCGACGAGCGCGTCATCGGGTCCGGCCCGCGGGCCGGCGAGCGGGTGCCCGTCGAGGTCGCGACGCACGTGACGGGCCTGCTGGAGCACGCGGACGGGGCGATCTCGACCGTGACCGTGAGCTTCGACGGCGGGCGCTCGCGCGCGCGGCCCGTCGAGGTGCACGGCGAGCGCGGGTCGGTGTCGGTGCCCGACCCCAACGCGTTCGACGGCGAGGTGGAGGTGTGGACCCCGGACGCGGGCTGGCACGTGGTCCCGCCGGGCGCGGGGTACGCGGGGTCGGCGCGCGGGATCGGCCTGCTCGACATGGTCGACGCCGTCGGGCCCGGCGGCGGGGCGCACCGGGCGAGCGGCGAGCTCGCGGCGCACGTGCTCGAGGTGATGACGTCGCTGCTGGCGTCCGCCGAGGGTGCGGGCCGTGTGCCGGTCGCGTCGCGGCCCGTCGTGCCGCCGCTCGTGCCCCTCACGGCGCGCGACGCGTGGTGCGCGCCGCAGCCGCGGGGGGTGGTCGCCGCCGAGCGCTGACGTCCGGTCGGCGCCCGCGCGGCGGTCGACGCACCGCTGTCGAAACTATCGACAGCGACGTCGTCGCGACCCCGACCTGGGCGTCCGTCCACTGTCGCTTAATCGTTACTTCACAGGGGCTTCGTGGGTCTTGACGGGGTGAATGTCGGGACCTAGCCTCCTGAAACTATCGGTCCTCGGTCGCGTCAACCTGTTTTTCGTGCATCGACCGGGGTCCCGCACGAGGACCTGCACCACCGCCCGACGGCGGACGGTGGCGGCCGGTCCGCGGCCCGGTCGGCGTAGCCCGGGCCTGGACTCGATGAGGAGACCTACATGCTCAACGGCGGGACGTACACGGGACGCACGGCGCGACGCCGGCGCGCCGGGGCCATCGGGGCGGCCGCGCTCGCGGCGACCCTCGGGCTCGCGGCCTGCGGCAGCGGCGACAGCGGCGGCGGCGGGGGCACGGCGAGCGGCGAGGACCTCGAGTGCTCGGTCGACGCGGTCGCGGACCAGCCCTGGAAGGCCTCCGAGCCGCGCGAGTTCTCGGTCCTGTGGACCGACTGGCCCGACTACCCGGTCACCGACTCGTGGCAGTTCTTCGACGAGATCGAGAAGCGCACCAACGTCAAGCTCAACCTGACGAACATCCCGTTCAGCGACGCGACCGAGAAGCGCAGCCTCCTCATCAGCGCGGGCGACGCGCCGCAGATCATCCCGCTCACCTACACGGGCGACGAGCGGCAGTTCGCCGCCTCGGGCGCCGTGGTCCCCATGAGCGACTACGTCGACTACATGCCCAACTTCCAGAAGTACGTGGAGGAGTGGGACCTGGGCGACATGATCGACAACCTCCGCCAGGCCGACGGCAAGTACTACATGGTGCCGGGCCTGCAGGAGGTCTCGGTCCCCGTCTTCACGCTCATCATCCGCCAGGACGTCTTCGACGAGGTCGGCGCGCCCGCCCCCGAGACGTGGGAGGACCTGCAGACCGGCCTCGAGATGATCAAGGCCAAGTACCCCGACAGCAAGCCGCTCGCGGACGGCTTCGAGGGCCAGTCGATGATCAACTACGCCGCCCACTCGTTCGGCACGGTCGGCGGCTGGGGCTTCGGCACCGGCGCCTGGTACGACGAGGACGCCGACGAGTTCGTCTACGCGCCCACCACCGAGGGCTACAAGCAGATGGTCGAGTACTTCAACGGCCTCACCGAGGCCGGGCTGCTCGACACCGAGTCGTTCACCGACTCGAACGACGGCGGCGGCACCGTCACCGAGAAGATCGCCGCCGAGACGGTCTTCGCCGCGTCCGGCGCGTCCGGCACGGTCCAGGAGTTCGCGACCGCGCTCGACGCCGCGGGCGTCACGGACTACGAGCTCAAGCAGATCGCGCCCCCGGGCGGCCCCGCCGGCATGGTCGTCGAGCCCCGCAACTTCTGGAACGGCTTCATGCTGACCCAGGACGCGGTCAACGACCCGAACTTCTGCGACCTGCTGCAGTTCACCGACTGGCTGTACTACAACCCCGAGGCCCGCGACATGATCCAGTGGGGCGTCGAGGGCGAGACGTACACCAAGGACGGCGACACCTACACGCTGAACCCCGAGTACACGCACAAGCAGCTCAACCTCAACCCGAGCGGCACGATCGACATCAAGAAGGACCTCGGCTTCGCCAACGACGTGTTCGCCGGGTCCACCGAGTCGCGGGCGCTCAAGGAGTCGTACAACGTCCCCGCGTTCGTCGAGTACATCGACTCGGTGCTCTCGACCCGCACGCCGCGCGACCCGTTCCCGCGCGCACCCCTGGACGAGGCCGAGCTCGAGCAGTCGTCGCTCCTGGCGACACCGCTCAAGGACTCGGTCGACACCGCGACGCTCGAGTTCATCCTCGGGCAGCGTGACCTGTCGCAGTGGGACTCCTTCCTGAGCCAGCTCGAGGGCCAGGGTCTCCAGCAGTACATGGACCTGATCAACGGTGCGCGCGAGCGCGCCGCCGAGAAGGGCTGACCCCGCCCTCCCCGCCCGGTGGGCCGGCCCCGACGTCACGGGGCCGGCCCACCGGGCACCACCTGCTCACGAAGGAGTGAGACATGAGCGCAGCTCAAGTGACGGGCGACGCACTCGTGACCGAGGACCCGCGGGACCGGCGCGTGCCCGCGCCCGGCGGCGCAGGGGGCCGCCCGGCCGGCCGTCCCCGCCGGGGCAGGGCCGCGGGCACGGTGCCGTGGCGCGCGGCGCTGCGGCGCGACTGGCCGCTGTACGCGATGGCGCTGGTCCCCGTCCTGTTCCTGCTGGTGTTCCGCTACGCGCCGATGTTCGGCAACGTCATCGCGTTCCGCCGGTTCCGTCCCGGCGGCAGCATCATCGGTGACGAGTGGGTCGGCCTGCGGTACATCGAGATGTTCCTGTCCGACCCCAACTTCTGGAACGTCTTCGCCAACACGGCGATCCTCGGCGGCCTCACGCTGCTGTTCTGCTTCCCGCTGCCGATCGTGCTCGCGCTGTCCCTCAACGAGGTCCGCAAGCGCGCGTTCAAGCGCACGGTGCAGTCGATCTCCTACCTGCCGCACTTCCTGTCGGTCGTGATCGTCGTCGGCATGACCATGCAGCTGCTGTCGCTGCAGGGCACCGTCAACCAGGTCATCGAAGGGTTCGGCGGCGAGGCGATCCCGTTCCTGCAGCGGGCCGAGTGGTTCCGCACCATCTACGTCGGGTCCGAGATCTGGCAGACCGTCGGCTGGGGCACGATCCTCTACCTCGCGGCGCTCACCACGGTCGACGCGTCGCTCTACGAGGCGGCGCGCATCGACGGCGCCAACCGCTGGCGCCAGACCTGGCACGTGACGCTGCCGGGCATCCGCCCGACCATGGTCACGCTGCTCATCCTCAACATCGGCACGTTCCTCAACGTCGGGTTCGAGAAGGTCCTGCTGCTGTACAACCCGCTGACCTACTCGACCGCCGACGTCGTCTCGACCTACCTGTACCGGGTCGGCCTGGTGTCGAACAACTTCAGCTACGCGACCGCGATCGGCCTGTTCCAGGCCCTCATCGGGCTCGTGATGGTGCTGACCGCGAACTTCGTGTCGCGCCGAGTGGTGGGAGCAAGCCTGTGGTGACGCAGTCCGCCCTGACGTCCTCGACGAGCCCCGCCGGGGGCACGTCCGTCGGCCCGCGCGACTCGCGCGGGTACCGGGTCTTCACGTGGGTCAACGGCGCGTTCCTCGTGCTGCTGTGCGCCTTCATGCTGTACCCGTTCATCACGGTCATCGCGCAGTCGTTCTCCAGCCCCGGCGCCGTCAAGGCGGGCCTGGTCAACGTGTGGCCCGTCGGCTTCAACCTCGACACGTACGAGGCCGTGTGGCAGAACAAGATGTTCTGGCGCTCGTACCGCAACACCGTGGTCTACACGGTCGTCGGCACGACCATCGCGATGGTGCTGACCACGCTGCTGGCCTTCGTGCTGTCGAAGCGGCACCTGCGCGGGCGCACGGGCCTCATCTGGGTCGCGATGTTCACGATGTTCTTCAACGGCGGCCTGATCCCCAACTACGTGCTCATCCAGACCCTCGGGCTGAAGAACACGATGTGGGCGGTCGTGCTGCCGGGCGCGATCTCGATCTTCAACCTGCTGGTCATGAAGTCGTTCTTCGAGAACCTGCCGGCGGAGATGGAGGAGGCCGCGCAGATCGACGGCCTCGGGTGGTTCGGCATCTTCGGCCGCATCGTCATCCCGCTGTCCAAGGCGGTGATCGCGACCATGATCCTGTTCTACTCGGTGGCCATCTGGAACGACTGGTTCGCGGCGTTCCTCTACATCGACAAGCAGGAGCTGTTCCCGGTCACGCTGTTCCTGCGCAACCTCATCGCCGGTGCGTCGTCCGCGGCGTCCGAGGGGGCCGCCGTCGCGGGCACGACGTCCGCGGCGATCGCCGCCAACATCCAGTCGGTCACGATGATCCTCACCATCATCCCGATCCTCTGCGTGTACCCGTTCGTGCAGCGGTACTTCGTGTCCGGCGTCATGCTCGGCTCCGTCAAGGGCTGACACCCGCAGGGGTGGTGGCACCCACGGTGCCGCCGTCCGGGGGTGCCCGCAGCGCCGCGGCCTGGGTCCTGGTACCCAGGCCGCGGCGCTGACCTGTTTCTTCACCCGGTCCGGTGCGTCGCATTCGCCCCGCGCCGTCACCAACGGCCCCTTGCGGCTCTCCCTACGTTGCGTGCTGGACGGGCGTCAAGAACGCGCGTCCGTCCACCACAGCGGGGAGAGGGTCGTGGCACAGACGCAGGAGGCGCGCGGGGCGCGCAGGGGGACGGGTGCGCACGCGTCGCGCCGAGGGCGGCGCGGGTCCGCGGCCCTCGCGGCGGCGGTCGTGGCGGCGCTGCTGGCACCGCTCGCGCTCGTGGGCCTCGCGGCACCCGCCGCGGCGGCGGAGTACCGGCCGTTCGGCTCGGTGTTCTCGACCAACACGAACGGCGAGATCCTGCTCTCGGCCAACACGCTGATGACGTGCACGACGGGCGCCAACAACTGCGCCGCGGTGCGTGACGGGTCGTCGTCGACGAACCTCAGCAACAACGACCACACCATGCGCTACGTGGACGTCGACGGCGACGCCTCGACGTTCAACTCGTCGTCCGCCGAGCTCGCGATCCCCGCGGGCGGCAGCGTGCTGTGGGCCCGGCTCTACTGGGGCGGCCGCACGGCCGCGGCCAACACGGCCGGTGCCGACGCGACGCTGCGCGACCGCGCGGTGCTGCGCGTGCCCGGCGCCACGTCCTACGCCACCGTCACCGCCGCGCACGTCGACGTCGCGCCCGACCGCGCGTACCAGTCCTTCGTCGACGTGACCGACCTCGTCACGGCGGCGGGCAGCGGCTCGTACATGGTCGGGAACGTGCAGTCCTCGGCCAACGGCACCAACAACTACGCCGGCTGGACCCTCGTCGTCGCGGTCGCCGACCCCGCCGCCCCGGCCCGCAACCTCACGGTCTTCGACGGCTTCGGCTCGGTCGCCAACGGCGACCCGCTGCCCGAGTTCACGGTCGACGGCTTCATCACGCCGCCCACGGGTGACATCCGCACGTCCGTCGGCGTCGTCACGTACGAGGGCGACCGCGGGCTCGTCGGCGACCAGCTGCTGCTCAACGGGCTGCCGCTCACGGACGCCGAGAACCCCGCGAACAACGCCTTCAACTCGACCATCACGCGTGCGGGGGTCGACCGCGCGTTCCTGGCCGGTGCGGCCGCCGACGGCAGCCGGCGCAACCCCGCCTACCGCAACCAGCTCGGCTTCGACGCCGACGTCTTCACGGTCGGCAGCGACTACATCCCGAACGGTGCCACGAGCGCGCGGTTCCGGCTCACGACGGGCGGCGAGCAGTTCTTCCCCGGCGTCGTGACGTTCTCGACCGAGCTCTACGACCCGACCCTGCTCGGCCACAAGTCGGTCACCGACCTCAACGGCGGCGACGTGCGTCGCGGCGACGTCCTCGAGTACTCGGTGCCCGTGAGCAACATCGGCCTCGACGTGGCGTCCGACAGCCGGTTCTTCGACGCGATCCCCACGGGCACCACGTACGTGCCCGGGTCGCTGCAGGTCGACGGCCAGCCCCTCACGGACGCCGAGGGCGACGACGACGGCTACTACGCGCAGGACCCGAGCGGCCACGTCGTGGTCCACCTGGGTACGGGCGCCGACGCGTCGCGCGGCGGCGACATCCCCATCACCGTCGGCCCCGACCCCGCGCACGTCGTCACCTTCCGCGTGCGGGTCGACGACGCCGCCCCCGCGGGCGTCGAGCTCGTCAACGCCGCCGCCATGACCTACCGGGGCCACACGACGCGCGCCGCGGCGTCGTCCGCGACGAACGTCGTGCAGCGTCCCGTCGCCGAGCCCGCGACCGCGGGCCAGACGCCGCCGGTCGCGCAGCCCTACGTGCGGACGTTCACGCCGCGCAGCGCGACGCCGGGCCTGCGCGTCGACGTGCTCGCCGACGCGCGCGACGCCGAGGGCGGCCCGCTGCGGACGGTCGCCGTGACGGACGCCGCGGGCGGCTCGGTGACGATCGGCACCGACGGCGCGCTGACGTACACGCCGCGCGCCGACTTCGCCGGGCGCGACGTGTTCACGTACACGATCGAGGACCCGACGGGCCTGCGGTCGACGGCGGCCGTGCAGGTCGTCGTCGTCAACGAGGCGCCGGTCGTCGGCGACGACACCGCGACCTCCACGGGCGGCCCGGTGACGATCGCCGCGCTCGCGAACGACTCGGACCCCAACGGCGACGCGATCGCCTACCGCTCGGTGCCCACGACCACGCCGCACGGCACCGTGACCGTCGACGACCAGCAGCGGCTGGTGTACACGCCGGCCCCCGGGTTCCGCGGCACGGACGCGTTCGACTACACGGTCGAGGACTCGCGCGGCGCCGCGACGACCGGCCGCGTGACCGTCACGGTCGGCAACGGGGCACCGGTCGCGCAGGGCGAGACGCTGCGGGTCAACCCCGGCAGCAGCACGCCGATCGCGCTGCTCGCCAACGACTCCGACCCCAACGGCGACCCCGTGCGCGTCGAGGTCGTCACGCCGTTCACGCAGGGCACGGCCACGGTCGACCCCGCCACGGGCGTCGCGACGTACGTCGCACCCGCGAACCCCACGGGCCCCGCGACCATGACGTACCGCGTGGCCGACGACCAGACGCCCGCCGGGCGCTCGGACGTCGTGACCGTCACCGTCACGTTCAACGGCGCACCGCTCGCGGGCGACCGCACGGTCGACGTCCCCGAGGGCGACGCGGACGTGGTCGTCGACGTGGCGGGCGCCGCGAGCGACCCCGACGGCGACGCGCTGACGTTCGCGGTCGGCACCGCACCCGCGCACGGGTCCGCCGTCGTGACGGGTGCGGGCGGCGTCCGCTACACGCCCGCGGCCGGCTGGGCGGGCACGGACACGTTCACGTACACCGCGACCGACCCGATGGGCCTGACGGCGACCGGCACGGTCACCGTCACGACGCCCAACGTCGCGCCGACCGTCACGACGTCGGGCGCGTCGGTCGCGACCGACGGCCTGCTCGCGGGCGTCGACGTGCTGCAGCACGCGTCCGACGTCAACGTCGGGCCCACCGACCAGGTGCTGCGCGTCACGGGCGCCACGGCCGACCACGGCGCGCAGGTCACCGTGAACCCCGACGGCACGCTCGACGTGCGGCCGGCCACGGGCTACCGCGGGACCGTCACGGTCACGTTCACGGTGTCCGACGGCGCGGGCGGCAGCGTCGACGGCACGCTCGTCGTCACGGTCGCCAACGCCGCGCCGCGCGTGCTGCCCGACACCGCCGCGACGGACACGGACACGGCCGTGCTCGTCGACGTGCTCGGCAACGACGACGACGCGAACGGCGACGTCCTCACGGTCGTGCCCGCGTCGCTCACCGTGCCCGTCGACGCGGCGGGCACGCCCCGCGGCGGCGTCGAGGTCGTCGACGGTCAGGTCCGGTACACGCCGCCGGCCGGCTGGGCGGGCGTCGTGACGTTCTCCTACGACGCGACCGACGGCCTCGCGGCCGGCACCGCGTCGGTCACGGTGACGGTCCGCAACGCCGCACCGGTCACGCACGCCGCACGCGTGACGACCCCGGCGGGCGTGCCCGCGACGGTCGACCTCGTGGCGCGCACGACGGACGCGAACCTCGGTGCGACCGACCAGCAGCTGGTCGTCACCGGGGCCGCCGCCGACGCGGACGCGCAGGTCGTGCTCACCGACGACGCACGCGGCGTCGTCGTCACGGGCGCACCCGGGTTCAAGGGCGACGTCACCGTGACGTACACGGTGTCCGACGGCGCGGGCGGCACCGCGGACGGCGTCCTCGTCGTCACGGTCGCGAACGCCGCCCCGGTCGTGCCCCCGCGCGGGCCCGACGCGACGCCGTACGGCACGCCCGTCGTCGTCGACGTGCTCGACGGCGTCACCGACGCCAACGACGACGCGCTCACCGTCACCGAGGTGGGCACGGCGGTCGACGCCGACGGCACGCCGCGCGGCACGGTCACGCTGGTCGACGGCGTCGTGACGTACACGCCGCCGACCGGCTGGTCGGGCGACGTGACGTTCGAGTTCGCGGTGTCCGACGGCACCGACACGAGCCGCGGGACCGTGACCGTCACCGTGGGCAACGGCGCACCCGTCGTCCCGGCGACCACGGTCACGGTCGGCAACGCCGGCCCGTCAGCGATCGACGTGCTCGCGGGCGCGAGCGACCCCGAGGGCGGCGAGCTGACGGTCGTCGACGTCGAGCAGCCCGCCACGGGCACGGTGACGGTCGTCGACGGCAGGCTCGTCTACACGCCCGAGCCCGGGTTCGTCGGCAGCGTGACGATCACGTTCACGGTCGCGGACCCGCAGGGCGCGCGCACGGTCTCGACCGTGACGGTCCAGGTCGTCGCGGCCGCCGCGGGCGGGACGACGCCCGTCGCGGTCGAGGCGGTGCCGGCCCCGGCCGGTGACGCGCTCGCGGTCACGGGTGCGCAGGTCGCCGGTGTCGGCGCGGCGGCGGTCCTGGTGCTGCTGGTCGGCGCGGGGCTGGTCGTCGCGCGCCGTCGCTGGACGCACGCGGGCTGACGCACCTCACGGGCCCACCCGGGCCGTGCCGCCGCGACGCCGTCGCAGCGCGCACGGACCGGGTGGGCCCTGCGCGTCCCTGCGGCGGTGCGGCGCGCTGCGGGCCGGGTGCGCGGCTCAGCGCGCGCGGTCGCGGGGGCGCAGCCGCACGTTCGGCAGCTCGGGTGCGGGCAGCGCGGGGCCGTCGTAGCCGTGCACCTCGCCGTACCGGCCCAGGCCGGCGGCGTCCCCGGCGATCGCGGCCTGCCACTGCGCGCGCGCCTCGACGACCTCGTCGTGCGTGCGGCCCACGAAGTTCCACCACATGAGGACGGGCTCCTCGAACGGTGTGCCGCCCAGCAGCACCGCGCGCACGGGCCGGTCGCCGGCCTCCAGCACCAGCACGTCGCGCCCGGGCGGCGCGTACGCGAGCCACGCCGGGTCGACGTCGTGGCCCTCGAACCGCAGCGCACCGGAGTCGACCAGCACGCCGTGCTCGAAGGACGGGTCGACGGGGAGCCGCACGCGCGTCCCGGCGGGCACGTCGACCTGCGCGGCGACGAGCGGCGAGTACGCGCGCGCCGGGGACTCGACGTCGCCCAGACGCCCCAGGAACACCTGCAGCACCGCACCGTCGACGGTCAGCCGCGGCACGTCGGCGACGTGCTCGAACGCGCGGTCGCCGTGCCGCGCCGACTCCGGCAGCGCCGTCCACAGCTGCACGCCGTGCAGCACCGGGCGGTCGGGGAACGTCGCGGGCGTCGACTCCTCGGAGTGGCAGATGCCGCGCCCCGCGGTCATGAGGTTGAGCTGCCCGGGCGTGATGGTCTGCTCCGAGCCCAGCGCGTCGCGGTGCAGCACCGCGCCCTCGAACAGCCACGTCACGGTCTGCAGCCCGGTGTGCGGGTGCGGCGGCACGTCCATGCCGCCGGTCGCCGCGACGTCGTCGGGGCCGTAGTGGTCCGCGAAGCAGAACGGCCCGATCAGCGAGCGCGCACGCGACGGCAGCGTGCGGCGCACCGTCATCGCGCGCGGGCCGCCCAGCGGCACGTCGCGCGGCTCGACGAGCTCGACGTCGGCGGCCGGGCCCGCGACGCACACCTGCTCGGTCGGTCGGGCCTCGAGGTTCGTCACGCGGTCAGGCTACGGGGGCTGCCGGCGGCGGTCGACGACGGCCGGCACCGACCCGGCGCCGGCGCGTGTGCCAGCATCGACGCGTGGAGCTCCCCGTCGCCTGGTCCGTCCTGCTCGTCGTCGCCGGGCTCTGGAACCTCGTCGTGTGGCCGGCGTTCCTGCGCCGCGTCGCCAAGGACCCGCGGGCGCGCGACGCCGCCGGGCGCGCGACCCGGTTCCTCACCGTGCACGTCGTGCTCGTCGTCGTGTCGCTCGCGCTGGGCCTCGCGGTCGCGACGGCCGGCGTGCTCACGCTCGTGGGCTGACCGTCGCCGCGGCCCCCGGCGGTGCGCCGACGGCCGCCCCGTCGGGCTGCGTCGGGCCCGCCGCGCTCGGCGGCACCCGCAGCCCCGCTGCGTGCCACGTCGCGCCGCCTGCCGCGAGCGACGCCCGCACGTCGAGCACGCGCTGGTTGCGGCTGCCGCGGAACGCGAGCGTCAGGTCCCGCTGCGCGAGCTCGAACCGGCCGTCGACCAGCACGTCGACCTCCGCGAGCAGCGCGCGCTGGTCGTCGTGCCCGGCCGCGAGCTCCTCGAACGTGTAGCCCGTCCACGCCCACACGTCGCGCGTGGCCCCGAGCTCGGCGCGCAGCCGCCGCACGAGCCGCAGGCACACCTCCGTGTTGAGGAACGGCTCGCCGCCCC
>NZ_BCRB01000089.1 GCF_001552375.1 Cellulomonas iranensis NBRC 101100 = JCM 18110
GTGGGAGGACCCGGAGGGGACGTCGTGGCGTCGTGGCGGGCAGGATGGGTGCATGACGCGTGACGAGGGGCCCGCCACGGGCACGGACGGGACGCGGGCGCTGCTCGTCGTCGACGTGCAGCCGACGTTCTGCGAGGGCGGCGCGCTGCCGGTCGAGGGCGGGAACGCCGTGGCCGCGGCGATCGCCCGGTACGCGGCCGCGCACCGCGACCGGTACGCGCTCGTCGTGACCACGCAGGACTGGCACGTCGACCCGGGGGCGCACTTCTCCGACGACCCCGACTACGTCGACACGTGGCCGCCGCACGCGGTCGTCGGCACCGCCGAGGCCGAGCTGCACCCGGCCCTCGCCGACCTGCGCCCCGACGCGAGCGTCCGCAAGGGCGAGTACGCGGCCGCCTACTCGGGCTTCGAGGGCGTCGACGCGGACGGGCGCGCGCTCGGTGCGCTGCTGCTCGACGCCGGGGTCACCGACGTCGACGTCGTCGGGATCGCCGAGTCGCACTGCGTGCGCGCGACCACGCTCGACGCGCTCACGCTGGGCCTGCGGGCGCGCGTGCTGACCGACCTCACGGTGCCCGTCACGCCCGAGCAGGGCGCGGCGGCGCGCGACGCGATGGCCGCCGCGGGCGCCGAGCTGGTCGCGTCCGACGCGCTCTGAGCACGACCGGCCCGCCGCACCGCCCCGGCGGCGGGCAGGGGCCCGAGCGCCGGGCGGTCACCCCCGGCGGCGCCCCGACGTGGGCGGTCCGGCGGTCGTGCCGCGCCCGTCAGGAGCGGCGCGCCGCGAGCGCGGCCGCGTAGAGGTCACGCTTCGGCACGCCCGCCGCCTCGGCGACCTCGGCGACGACGGCCTTGAGCCGCTCGCCGCCGTCGACGCGCGCGAGCACCTCGGGCACGAGGTCGGCCGCGTCGCGCGGACCGGCCTCGGGGGCGCCGCCGACGACCAGCACGACCTCGCCGCGCACGTCGCCCGCGTGCGCCCACCGCGCGAGCTCGGCGAGCGGGCCGCGGCGGACCTCCTCGTACGTCTTGGTGAGCTCGCGGCACACCGCGCCCGGCCGGTCGGGACCGAACGCCGTGACGAGCGCGTCGAGCGCGTCGGCGGTCCGGTGCGGCGCCTCGAACAGCACCATGGTGCGACGCTCGGTCGCGAGGGCCGCGAGCGCGCGTGACCGCTCGCCGGGCTTGCGCGGCAGGAAGCCCTCGAAGCAGAACCGGTCGGTCGGCAGGCCCGACAGCGCGAGCGCCGCGAGCACGGCCGACGGGCCGGGCGCGACCGTGACGGGCAGACCCGCCGCGACGGCCGCCTGCACGACGCGGAACCCCGGGTCGGACACGGTCGGCATGCCGGCGTCCGTCACGACCAGCACCGTGCCGCCCCGCGCGACGACGTCGAGCAGGTCGTCCGAGCGCCCCGCCTCGTTGTGCTCGTGGTGGCTGACGACGCGCCCGCCGATCGTCACGCCGAGCCGCGCGGCCAGCGCGCGCGTGCGTCGCGTGTCCTCCGCGGCCACGACGTCCGCGTCGGCGAGCAGGCGGCGCAGCCGGGCGGACGCGTCCTCGGCGTCGCCGATGGGCGTGGCCGCGAGCACGAGCGCGCCGCCGCGCACCGAGCGACCCGCCGGGCCGTGGGCCCGCACCGCGTCGGCGCCGGGACCGTCGGCGACGTCGAGCACGACGTCGGGCTCGACGTCGGTCCCGAGATCGGCCTCGACGGCGGTCTCGAGATCGGTCTCGGCGCCGCACGCGCGGGCGGGGTCGACGCCGGGCTCGGGTGCGTCCGCGGACGAGGTCGTGGGGGTCACCGCACCAGCCTCCCACCCGCCCGGGCACGACCCGCGACGCGGCCCGTCCGCCGCGGGTCGAGGCCCGCGTCGGGACGTCCGGATCGCCCGGTGCGCGTACCCCTACGATGGCCCCGTGCCGACCGACGGAGACGCCACCGAGCGCCAGCCGACGGGGCAGGGGGCGCCCCTGGACCCGACGGCGGACGCGCTCCCACCCGACGCCGCGAACGACCGCACGTCGACCGCCGGTCCGCCGGACGACCCCGCCCCGCTGCCGCCCGACGACGCGACGCCGGCCCCGGGCGACGGCGCGGCGCCCGCGCGGCACCACGACGCGGCGTCCGCACGGCCCGACGGCGCCACGGCGGCGTCCGGGGCGTCGGCCACGACCGTGCTGACACCCCTCGCGGACGGCGCACCCACGGACGGCGCGCCCACGGCCGACGCCCTCGCGCACGACCCCGACGAGCCCCACGAGCCGCGCCTGCTGCGCCGCCTGCTCGGCGCCGGCACGCTCGCGCTCGACGCGACGCCCCGCGCGCGGCTCACCGGGTGGCTCTGGGCGCTGGCCGTCACGGCGTTCGGCGGGGTCCTGCGGTTCTGGGACCTCGCACGCCCGCACGCGCTGGTGTTCGACGAGACGTACTACGTCAAGCAGGCGTTCTCGCTGCTGGTCCGCGGGTACGAGGCGTCGTGGGGCGACGAGCCCAACCCGCGGTTCGAGGCGGGCGACACCAGCATGCTCGGCACGGACCCCGAGTACGTGGTCCACCCGCCGGTCGGCAAGTGGATGATCGCGCTGGGCATGCGCCTGGGGGGCGGCGTCGAGAGCTCGTTCGCGTGGCGGCTGGCCGCGGCCGTGTGCGGCACGCTCGCGGTGCTGATGATCGCGCGCATCGCGCGGCGGCTGTTCGCCTCGACGGCGCTCGGGACGGTCGCGGGGCTGTTCCTCGCGCTCGACGGGCAGGCGATCGTGCAGTCGCGGATCAGCCTGCTCGACCCGTTCCTCATGTTCTTCGTCCTCGCGGCGTTCGGCTTCCTGCTCCTCGACCGCGAGCAGGCCCGACGGCGCCTCGCGACCCGCACCGCGGCCCTGCTCGACGCCGGGCACCCGCTGCGCTGGGGCCCGGGGCTGGGGTTCCGCTGGTGGCGGCTCGCGGCCGGTGTCGCGCTCGGCCTGGCGATCGGCACCAAGTGGTCGGGTCTGTACTTCCTCGCGGTGTTCGGGCTGCTCACGGTCGCGTGGGACGCGACCGCGCGCCGGTCCGCGGGCGTGGCGCCCTGGGTCCGGGCGACGCTCGTGAAGGACGCCGTCGTCGCGTTCCTCGTCATGGTGCCCACCGCCCTGCTGACGTACGTCGCATCGTGGGCCGGGTGGTTCGCGTCGAACGACGGCTGGAACCGGCAGTGGGCGGCGAGCCACCCCGGCGAGGGCGTGACGTGGCTGCCGCCGGCGCTCCGCTCGCTGTGGGCGTACCACCAGGACATGTGGCGGTTCCACAACGGGCTGGAGACGCCGCACTCCTACGCGGCCGGCCCCCTGGGCTGGATCGTGCAGTGGCGACCCACGTCGTTCTACTACCCCACCGAGGTCTCGGGCCTCACGGGGGACGCGGCGCGGCAGGCGTGCGGCGCGGACTCGTGCTCGCAGGCCATCCTCGCCGTCGGCAACCCGGTGCTGTGGTGGGCCGGCGCGGCCGCGGTGCTCGTGGCACTGTTCTGGCTGGTGCGCTACCGCGACTGGCGCGCCGGCGCCGTGCTGTCCGGGCTGCTCGCCGGCTGGGTGCCGTGGTTCGCGTACGCGCACCGCACGATCTTCACGTTCTACACGGTCGCGTTCGTGCCGTGGGTCGTGCTCACGCTCGTGTACGTGCTGGGGCTGCTGGTCGGGCCGCGCGTCGAGCCCGACGGCACGGCGCGCGAGCGGCGCGCCCGGCGGGCGACCGTCGTCGCCGTCGGCGTGTTCGTCGCGGTCGTCGCGGGTGTCGGGCTGTTCTTCTACCCGGTGTGGGCGGGCTGGGTGATCCCGTGGCAGCAGTGGCACGTGCGCATGTGGCTGCCCACCTGGATCTGAGTCAGACCGCCGGGTCGGGCGCGACGGGTGCCGCCCAGCGGCCCTGCGGCGAGCGGTGCCACGCGAGCCCGAGCCGGTCCCAGAGCTCGCCGTGCGCGGCGAGCCGCTCGGTGAAGTCGTCGAAGTCCCGACGCGCGGGGTCGCTCCACGCGACCTCGGCGACCGCCGCGAGCCGCGGCAGCAGCATGGTGGTGAGGTCGTCGAGCGTCCGCAGCGTCTCCGTCCACACCGCCGCCTCGACCCCGGCGACGGCCTCGGGCGGCAGCCCGTCGACGAGGGTCGCGGGCTCCCACTCGTAGGCGTCGCGGAGCTCGACGTGCCCGGCCCACTCCAGCCCCAGGGGGAAGTCGGGCCCGTACTTCATGTCGAGGTACACGCGTGAGCCGGGCGACAGCAGGATCCGCGCACCGGCGTGCGCGGCGCGCACGAACGGCGCCGGGTCGACGCGCGTATCCCAGTACTGCACGACCGTGCCGGGCGGCAGGTCGGGCACCGACGCGACCTCCTGCCACGCGACGACCCGCTTGCCGTGGGCGGTGACCGCGGCGGCGGCGGACCGCACGAGCCGCTCGTACTCGTCGCGCCCCATCGCGAGGACCTCGTCGCCCCCGATGTGCAGGTGATCGCCGGGCGTCATCTCGGCGAGGTCCCCGAAGACGTCGGCGAGGAACGCGTGCGTGGCCGGCAGGTCGTCGTGCAGGCGCGAGAACCCCACCTCGATGCCGAGGTACTCGTCGGCGGGCTCACCGTCGGGGTTGAGCTCGCCGTAGGCGTGCTGCGCAGCGTTGACGTGCCCCGGAACGTCGAGCTCGGGCACCACGCGCACGGCCCGGGCGTGCGCGTACGCCAGGATCTCGTCCCAGTCGGCGCGCGAGTAGTGCCCGCCGGGGTCGCCGCCCACCGCGCGGGCGCTCGCGCGCCGCACCAGCTCGGGCCGCGAGGGCAGGTCGAGCCGCCAGGCCTGGTCGTCCGTGAGGTGCAGGTGGAGCACGTTGAGCTTGTAGTGCCCCATGAGGCCGATGACGACCTTGAGGTCCGGGACGCTCACGAAGTGCCGCGCGACGTCCACCGACAGGCCGCGCCACGCGTAGCGCGGCGCGTCCTCGACGCGCACGGCCGCGACCTGCACGCCGCCCCCGGGGAGCGGGCGCAGCAGCTGGCGCAGCGTGACGACGGCGTGCACGAGGCCGTCGGCGGTCCGGGCCTCGAGCCGCACGCGGCCGTCGCCCGCGACCACGCGGTACGCCTCGTCGCCGGGCGGGAGGTCGTCCACGAGGCGCAGGTGCACGACCCCGGGGGTGCCGAGGTCGGCGTGGCTCACCTCGACGGCGCGGCCGCTCGCACGGCCGAGCATGTCGGCGGTCAGCACCGCGACCGGGACGAGGTCGTCGGCCGCGTCGACCACGACGACCGTCGAGGGCGTGATGACGAACGGGGGCCGCGACGACGGCTCGACGACGAGCGGGGCGGGCACCACGGCGACGACGTCGGACACGGGACTCCCTCGGGGACGGACGGCACCGGCGCTGCGCAACCTACCCCTCCGGGGCGCCGCGGGTGGGCCGGACGCGCGAGCCGGTCGTGACGGGCCGCTCGACGGGCGGGACCGCCCGACCCGTCCTACTTTGCTCCCAGGCCGGTCGTCGGTCGACGGGGAGCGAGGAGCACACCATGGACGTCAACGGCATCATCAGCGCGATCGTGGTCGGCGCGATCATCGGCGCGCTCGGCCGGTTGGTCGTGCGCGGCAAGCAGCACATCTCCATCCTCGTGACGATCATCATCGGGATCGTCGCGGCACTCATCGGCACGTGGATCGCGTCGTTGGTCGGCTGGAACGAGACCAAGGGCATCGACGTGCTGGAGATCGTCATCCAGGTCGCCCTCGCGGCGATCCTCGTGAGCCTGTACGTCGGCTCGGCGGGGCGCCGTCGCTGACGCCACCCGCACGCAGGACGAGGGCGGTCCGACCCACCGAGGTCGGACCGCCCTCGTGCGTCCGGGCCACGGGGACGCGCGGGCCCGGCCCCCGGGCCTCAGCGGGCGAGGTCCGCCGCGGCGGCCACTCCCGTCGCGTCGAGCGTCGCGCCGTCGGGGACGCGTCCGCCGTCGCCGTCGAGCACGGCGTCGCCGCGCACCGTGACCCCGGCGCCGAAGGTCCAGTCGCCGCGCACGCGCAGCGAGGAGGCCTCGACCAGCGACGGCACGTGCGGCACGTGCCGGTCGAAGTCGCCGACGAGCGCGTAGTGCGCGGGGTCCAGGTCGACGAACGGCGCGTCGACCCGCGCGACGAGCCGGTGCGCGTCGTCCTCGGCGTAGACGTCGGAGCGCAGCACGAGCAGGTCGTTGGTCGTCTTGACGGGCAGGAACCGGTCGCGGCCGACCTCGAGCACCGCGGCCCCGTCGAACACCTCGATCGCGGCGCCCATCGCGGACTCGACCTGCACGACCCGCGGTGAGGTCTTGTCGGTGGGGTCGACGGTCTTCTCGTTGCGGATGAGCGGCAGGTCGAGGACGCCGCCCGTCCGCTCGAGCTCGGCGGCGAGCGCCTCGAGGTCGAGCCACAGGTTGTTGGTGTTGAAGAACGCGTGCGTCGCGATGTCGGCGGCCGCGTCGGCGTCGTCGGCGTGGGTCTGCGCGGTCTCGCGCAGCACGATCCGCCCGTCGGCGCGGCGCACCACGAGGTGGCCGCCCTTGCGGTCGGCGGGCGTGCGGCGCGCGACCTCGGCGGCGAACGGCGCACCGGTGGCGGCGAACCAGCCGGCGACGCGCGCGTCCGGGGTCGCCCCGAGGTTGTCGGAGTTCGAGACCGACGCGTAGCGGAACCCCGCGTCGAGCAGCGCCGTGAGCACGCCCGAGGCGTGCAGCGCCGGGTACAGGTCGCCGTGGCCGGGCGGGCACCACTCGAGCGACGGGTCCGCCTCCCACGTGACGGGTGCGAGCCCGTCGACGAGCAGCTTGGGCTCGCGGTTCTGCAGGAAGTCGAGCGGCACGCCGTCGACCGCGAGGGCGGGGTGGGCGGCGAGCGCCGCGAGGCTGTCGTCGCGCGTGCGGAACGAGTTCATGAGCACGAGCGGCAGCCGCGCGCCGGTGGCCGCGCGGGCGGCGAGCACCTGGTCGGCGATGACGTCGAGGAACGTGCGGTCGCCGCGCACGGGCAGCAGCGACTTGGCGCGGTCCATGCCCATCGACGTGCCGAGGCCGCCGTTGAGCTTGACGACCGCGGTCCGCGCGAGCGCCTCGCGGGCCGCGTCGGGGTCCACGTCGAGGTCGGCGAGCCGGGGCACGTCGGTCAGCGGGGCGACGTCCGCCTCCCGCACGATCCCCGTGCTGCCGCTCTCGAGGAGGCCGTAGAACCGGGTGAACGCGTCGACCGCGGCCGTGGGAACGCCGGCGTCACGCATCTTCTGCTGGGCGAGGGCGAGTCCGTTCATGACTCGACACTAGGGGTCCGCGGCGTGTCGGACCCGTCGGGCAGGGACGTCGGGCCGGGACGTCGGTGGCGTCCGCGTCACGGACGCCGGTCCAGGTCAGCGGGGTCCCGGCGCGGTCAGTGCCGCACGCCGAGGGGCGTGCGGTCGGCGTCCTCGCGGACCACCCGGACCAGGTCCGCGGCGGCGTCCGACGGCCGCGCGCCCGCCCACAGGACCGTGAGGGGGCGCGTGATCCGCAGGGCGTGCACGCGGACGCGCGCGAGCCGGCCCGCGCGCACGTCGTCGGCGACCGCGAGCGCGCTGAGGGCGCCGGGGCCGACGCCCGCCATGACGGCGCTGCGCACGCCGAGGGTCGTGGGCAGCACGGCCGCCGGCGGCGCGTGCAGCGGGTGCCCCGCCCCGGCGAGCGCGTCCTCCAGCGCGCGGCGCGTGCCGCTGCCCGGCTCGCGCAGCACGAGGGGGGTGGCGGCGAGCTCGACGGCCCGCACGGTCCCCGCGACGGCCCAGGGGTGGTGACGCGGCACGACGACCTCGACGGTGTCGTGGCCGAACGTCGCGGAGCCCAGGTCGGACGGCACCGACGGGGTCTCGACGAAGCCGAGGTCCACCTGCCCCGCCCGCACGGCCTCGACCACGGCGGCGCTGTTCACGGACTCGAGGCGGACGACGACGTCGTCGTCGCCGCGCTCGGCCCGCCAGCGCGCGACCCACCCGGGCAGCAGGTGCTCGGCGATCGTGAGGCTCGCGGCGACGCGCACGGTGCGCTCGCGGTCGGCGCGCAGCGCGCCCACGACGCCCGTGAAGTCGTCCGCCGCGGCGAGCAGGCCCGCCGACCACCCGACGACCAGCTGCCCCTCGCGCGTGAGGTGCGAGCCGCGTGCCGAGCGCACGAGGAGCTGCGTGCGCAGCGTGCCCTCGAGGCCGCGGACCCGCAGCGACACGGCCTGCTGGCTGACGCCCAGCCGGTCGGCGGCCGCCGAGAGGCTGCCGAGCTCGGCGACGAGCGCGAGGGCGCGCAGCGCCGCGAGGTCGGGCTCACGGTGCACGTGCCCTCCTCGGGGTGCTCGGTCCGGACCTCCACCGTCCGGCCACAAGCGTACGTTGTGCCCCGCGCGGGTTCTGCCCCTACTGCCGCGCCCGCGCGGCGCGCACCCTGGCGGGGTGCCACCCGTCCCGACCCGCGTCACCCCGCACCGCACGCGCGCCACCACCCCCGGCGCCACGGCCCGCCCCGCCCCCACCTCTCCCGCGACGACCCTCGCGCGCCGCGCGCTGCGCCGGGGCCGCGCGCTCACCCCGGGGCTCGCGCTGTGCGCCGCCGCGACCCTGGCGTCGCTCGGCGCGGCGCACGTGCTGCCCGGCGTCAGCCCGCTCGTCGTCGCGATCGCGCTGGGCGTCGTGCTCGCCAACTCCACGGGTGCCCCGGCGGCCGCCGGGCCGGGCCTCGCCGTCGCGGCCCGCCGCCTGCTGCGCGTGGGCGTCGTGCTGCTGGGCCTGCGGCTCGCGCTCGCGGACGTCGCCGCGCTCGGGGCGCCGCTGCTCGCGGTCGTCGTGGTCGTCGTCGCCGGGGGCGTGCTCGGCACGCTCGCGCTCGGGCGCGCGCTGCGCGTCCCGGCGCACCTCGCGGTGCTCGTCGCGTGCGGGTTCTCGATCTGCGGCGCGGCCGCCGTCGCGGCGGCGGCGGGCGTCACCGACCCGGACGACGAGGCCGAGCAGGACACCGTGACGGCCGTCGCCCTCGTCGTCGTCTTCGGCACCCTCATGATCGGTCTCGTCCCGCTGCTCGCACCGCTGCTCGGGCTGCGCGGCGCGCGCGCCGGGGCGTGGGCCGGCGCGTCGGTGCACGAGGTCGCGCAGGTCGTCGCGGTCGGCGGGGCCCTCGGCGGCGCCGCGCTCACGGCGGCGGTCGTCGTCAAGCTCGCGCGCGTGCTGCTGCTCGCACCCGTCGTGGCGGCGCTCGCGCTGCACCGCCGCCGCGCCGTGCGCGCGGCGGACGGCCCCACGACGACGGGACGCCGCCCCCCGGTCGTGCCGCTGTTCGTGGCCGGGTTCCTCGCGACGGTCGTCGTGCGGTCCACGGTCCCGCTGCCGGACGGGCTGCTCGCCGCGGCCGGGACCGCGCAGACCGCGCTCCTCACCGCCGCGATGTTCGCGCTCGGGTGCGGCGTGCGGTTCGCCGCGCTGCGGGCCGTCGGGCTGCGCCCGGTCGTGCTGGCGGTGCTGTCCACGGCGTGGGTCGCGGGCCTCGCGGCGGTCGGCGTCCTGCTCGCCACCTGAGCGCGCCGCGCCACCCGAACGGCGCAGGACGATCGTCCCGACCTCCCGCCGAACCGTCAGTCCCCGCGGCCCGCGGCCGATCGGACGGCAGTTCCGTCCCGGAGGAGACCCCGATGTTCGCGACCCGCCGCCGCCCCGTCCCCGACGACCTGGCGCCCCTCGTCGCCCGGCTCGGCGCCCGCACCGTGCTCGACGCGCTGCCCGCTCCCCTGCTCGTGACCGACGACCGCGGCGAGGTCGTGCAGCGCAACCGCGCGGGCGACGCGCTCTCGGGGCGCATCGTGCGCGAGCACGGCGCGCACGTCATGGGCGCCCTGCGCGACCGCCTGGCCGAGGTGGTGCGGTCGTCGACGACGTTCCCCGCCCGCGTCGTCGTCTCGGTGCCCGTCGAGGCCGGGCAGGTCGAGCTCGAGGTCGTCGTCGACCGGCTGCCCGAGGGGTTCGTGGGCGTGTGGGACGACGTGACCGCCCGGCAGCGGCAGGAGCGCGAGACGCGCGTGGTCGCCGACGAGCTGCTGACGTCGTCGACGTCGCTCTCGACGCTCGCCGACCGGCTCGCGTCCGACGCCGACGACGTGTCGGCACGCGCGGGCGCGGTCGCCGCCGCCTCGGAGCAGATGTCCGCGAGCATCCACGAGATCGCGGTCGGCACGACCGCGGCCGCCGACGGCACCGCGCACGCGGTCGAGTCCGCCGCGACCGCGAGCGAGCGGCTGTCCGAGCTGTCCACCGTCGTGGGCCGCATCGGCGCGATGAGCAAGCTCATCACGTCGATCGCCGAGCAGACGCACCTGCTGGCCCTCAACGCGACGATCGAGGCGGCGCGCGCGGGCGAGGTCGGGCGCGGTTTCGCGGTCGTCGCGGGCGAGGTCAAGTCGCTCGCGGACCGCACGCACGAGGCGATCGGCGAGATCACCGAGATGGTCGACGCGATCACCGCGACCACGGGCCGCACGGCCGACGCGATCGGCGAGATCGTGGGCCGCATCGACGACGTGCGCGAGCGGCAGGCGACCGTCGCGACCGCCGTGCAGGAGCAGTCGGCCGTGGCCGACGGCATGAGCCGCGACATCGGCGCGGTCGCGGCCGCCGCCGGGACCACCGTGCTCGCGGTCGGCGAGCTGCGCGCGTCGGCCGAGGACGCCACGGGCCGCGCCGCGCGGCTGCACGAGCTGTTCGGCCGCTGAGACCGGGCCGGCTCCCTCGCCCCCCGGGGGAGCCGGCCCACGCCGTCGCCACCGGCCCGTGGCGAGACAGACCGGTCACCGCTCTCGCATCCGCACTGCAGGACGAGCGGCGCCCCGGGGCTGGCTTGCCCCATCCCTCTGACCTGCGCCATCATCCGCCGATGACGACGACGTCCGCCCGAAAGACCGCCGCATGGGCCGCGGCCGTGCTGCTCCTGCTGGCCGCGTGCACCGGCGGCTCCGACGCCGCCGCGCCGACACCGACCCCCACCCGGGTCGCGCCCGGCAGCTCGGGCACGGTCGACCTCGACGACCGCACCTTCACCCTCGACGTCCCCTCCGGGTACGACGCCGACGAACCCGCGCCCCTGGTCGTGTCGCTGCACGGCTACTCGGAGGTCGGCGCGAGCACGGCCACCTACCTCGGCCTGCGGGACCAGTCCGAGGAGAAGGGCTACCTGCTCGCCTACCCGGAGGGGCTCGTCGACAGGGCGGGCAAGCAGTACTGGAACGCGACGCCCGCCTGCTGCTCCTTCGACGGTGCCGACCCCGACGACGACGGCTTCGTGACCCGCGTCATCGAGACGGTCCAGGCGCAGTACGCGGTGGACCCGAAGCGGGTCTTCGTCATCGGGCACTCGAACGGCGCGTTCATGGCGCTGCGCATGGCGTGCCACCACCCCGACCTGATCGCCGCTGCCGTGTCGGTCGCCGGTGCGAACGACGCCGATCCGTCGGCGTGCGCCCCGGGCCGGCCCGTCAGCGTCCTGCAGGTCCAGGCGGACACCGACGAGGTCATCCGCTACGAGGGCGGCAGCGTCGGCCCGGGGGCGCCCTACCCGGGGGCTGAGCAGACGGTCGCGGACTGGCGGGCGATCGACGAGTGCGACGCCAGCCCGACCCTCGGCACCGCGGACTACGACTCGACGCTGCCCGGCCCCGAGACCGTGACGAGCAGCTGGTCCTGCTCCCACGGCACCGAGGTCGGCCTGTGGACGATCGTGGGCGGCGCGCACGGCCCGACGTGGTCGGACGCGTTCGCCCCTGACGTGACCGCCTGGATGCTGGCGCACGGACGCGAGGCCTGACGTCCAGCAGCACCACCTCGCGGACGAGCTCGCGCTCGAGCCCGTCCGCGACGTGGTGCAGGTGGCGCCGAGCACCCCGACCACATCCGCCGGCTGCTCCACCGGCCCCGGACGCACGACTCACACTGTCTGCGACGCCGCTCGCTCGTGCGTCGAGTCCGAGCGTCATGTGGAGCCGAGGGGCTTCGGACCCCTGACCTTCTCATCGCGAACGAGACGCGCTACCGACTGCGCGACAGCCCCGCACGCCGTGGAGCCCGCCGCGACCACGAGCGAGCGGCTCGCCGAGCTCTCGACGGGGTCAGCTCGTCGGGCGCGCGACGTCGCGCATGAGTCCGTTCGTCCGCACCGCCGTCAGCCGGACCGGCTTGCCCGGAGAGGGCGCCTCGATCATCTGCCCGTTCCCGACGTACAGCGCCACGTGGTGGATCGTGCTCGGGTTCGAGGTGTTCGTCGCCCAGGCCAGGATGTCACCCGGTGCCGCCTGCGCGTACGGCACGTGGGGCAGCGTCGTGTACTGGTCGCGCGAGACCCGTGCGATCCGCACGCCGGCCGCCGCCCACGCCTGCTGCGTCAGGCCCGAGCAGTCGAACGCGTTCGGCCCCGTCGCGCCCCACTGGTACGGCTTGCCGATCTGCTGACGCGCGTACGCGATCGCGGTGGCGGCCTTCCCGGATGCAGGTGCGGGGGCAGGGGCGGGCGCCGGTGCACTCCCGCCGGGGTAGGTGTACGTCTGCCAGGCCCAGGTCCCGTCGGCACGGTAGCCCACCAGGTTCCCGTCGTCCTGGAGCCGTAGCTGGGCGATTCCGGATCCCCGCGTCCCGGCGATCCACGCCGGGTAGTCGGTCGAGGTGTACAGCACCAGGTTGCCGTCCGACTGGACGGCGAGGCGGACGGCGCCGGAGCCTCGCGTGCTGGTCTGCCACATCCAGCCCGAGGGGCCGTAGAGCACCAGGTTCCCGTCGGTCTGCATGGCGAGCGTGTACTGACCGTTCGGCGACATGAGGACGTCACCCGCACGCAGGTCGGCAGGGGCGCTCAGACTCGCCGGCTGGTACCTGGTGCTCGTCTGCCACACGACGCCGTTCGACGCGGTGTAGAGGACCACGTTCCCGTCGGACTGCACGTCGAGGTGGTCGGCACCGGACCCGCGAGTGTTCGTGAACCAGAGCGGGTAGTTCTTGGCGTCGTACAGCACCAGGTTGCCGTCGGTCTGCAGGACGAGGCGGGCTCCTCCGCGGCCCGTGGTCGCCGTCTGCCAGCGCGACCCGGCCGCACCGTAGAGGACGAGATTCCCGTCGGTCTGCAACGCCAGGGTCTGCTGGCCGTCCGGCGACACCAGCGTCTGCCCGGCGACGATCTGCTCCCCGGCCGCCAGCCGGAAGCCGCCTGCGGCCGCACGTGCGTCGGTGGCGTCGGCGATCAGGCACGTCAGCATGATCAGCACCACGACACACGCCGAGGCCACCGCCCTGGCGCGTCGCGGGACCGCTTGGATCGTGTCTCTCACTGCTCCCCCTCGGGTCGAGCGGACCGCTGCTGTGCGGCCGCTTGCACCGCATGCTGGCAACGGACGTCGCCCGCTCGTGGAGGAACGTCGCTGGGACCTGTGCGCCCGGTGCGGACCGGGGGCGCCCGCGCACCACGTCCGGCTCTTGGCAAGGGATGTCGGTCCTCGACACCACGATCTCCGCGGACGTACGACGCGAGGCCGGGCCGGACGACGAACGAAGGCCCGGGATCGATGATCCCGGGCCTTCGTGCTGGTGGAGCTGAGGGGATTCGAACCCCTGACCTTCTCATTGCGAACGAGACGCGCTACCAACTGCGCCACAGCCCCTTGAAGCGGGATCACACTAGCACCCCGCGGGCCCCACGACGAAACCGGGCCGGGCCGTCGCGACGCACGTCACACGCGTGCGCGGCGACCCGGCTCCGTCGCCTACTGCCCCGCCGCGCGGCGGCGCGCGAGCACCGCGTTGAGGTCGATGCTGCCGGTCGTCTCCGCCACCGGCTCGGCCACCGTCTCGGCCGCGGGGGCGGCCGTGTCGCCCGTGGGCGCGTCGGCCGGCCGGCGCGCGGTCGACGCGTCCGCGTCACCCTCGCCGAGCGGCGCGGGGTCACGGCGCGGCGCGGGCGCCTTCATCGTGTACGTCGGGCGCGGCACGGGCACCGGCGACCACGCGTCCTCGTCCTGCGACGCACCGTCGACCGCGGGCACGGCCTCGGTCGCGGTGCCCTGCGCGTCCCGGCGCACGACCGGCACCTGACCGGTCGCGTGGCGCGCGGGCCCGCTCGACTCGCCGCGGTCGGCGACGATCCGCTCGAACACCTCGGTGTGCGCGTCCGAGGGCCGCACGGCGTACCCGGTGACGAGCGGCACGGGCGCCTCGACGTCCGTCGCGGTCCGCGCGACGGGGGTCGCTCCCGTGCGCGGTCGCACGACCGGGGTCGCCCCCGTGCGGGCGCGGACCGTCGGGGTCGCGCCGGTGCGGGGCCGGGCGGCCAGCCGCTCCTCGCGCTCGATCGTCGCGGCCCACTCGGCGTCCGCCACCTGACCGGCGATCACGGCACGGCGCCCCAGCACCACGACGGACGCGAGCAGCGCCGACGGCACGGCCCCGGCGAGCCACGTCGCGGCGGGCACGAGGCCCGTCACGACCCAGCCGGCCACGGTCGCGGCGACCAGGACGGCGGCGAGCAGACCGCGCCGGCGCGCGGCCGCACCCCGGCGCGCGGCCGCGGCGGCACGCGACGCACGGG
>NZ_BCRB01000090.1 GCF_001552375.1 Cellulomonas iranensis NBRC 101100 = JCM 18110
GGACCTCGAGGACCGACGCCCCCACGCGGAGCGGGCGGTCGGCGCGCCACGCCGCGCCGCCCGGCGGTCCCGGCAGCCGCCACGCCGACGGGCGCGTCGACGCACCGAGCGTCGTCACGTCCCCGCGCGGGCGCGGACCACGACGGGTGCGGACCCTGACGCGACGCCCGCGACGGCGGACCCGCAGCACCAGGCCGGTGAGCGTCGGGTCGTCGACGACCAGGGCGGCGCCCGGGCCGGGGGGCGTCCGCCAGGTGTGCCGTCGGCCCGGCGTGCTCGGGCCGTGCGGGCCGCGGACCGCGATCTGCGCGCCGTCGGGCAGTGCGAGCACGCGGCCCGCGTCGGGCCCGGCGACGACCGCGACGTGCGCGTCGGCGGCGACGGCCTCGGCCAGCCCGTCGGAGGCCGCGCGTGGGTCGTGCCCACGGGCGAGCCGCGCCCCGGGCAGCAGCGGCGGGGCGCCGACGGGGTGGTCGTCGGCGAGCGCGTGGCCGTCCACCGTCAGCGCGACCCCGGGGCCCGCCCACCCGGCGTCGCCCGTGAGCACCGCGAGGTGGCGTCGCAGGTCGCCCAGCGGCAGACCGGGCAGCACATCGACGTCGAGCTCGTCGGGGCCGTCGAGGGGCGAGGACAGCGAGAGGCGCACGTCGCCAGCGTCGCGCGCGCGGCGTGACGCACCACGGCCCGGTGCGGGACGACGTGGACGACGTCTTCCTGCACCGGGCCGTGGTCGGTTCGGTGCCGCGCCGGGCCCTCCACCCGTCGCGGCACCGGACCCTCAGTCGACGCCGAGGGCCGCCACGGGCGGCGTCCGCGCGGCCGACCGCGCCGGCAGCGCCGAGGCCACGAGCCCCGCCAGCAGCGCGACGACCATGACCACGGCGACGTGCGCCCACGGGACGTGCAGGCGCAGGTCCCCGAACTCGCCGAACACCGTCGCGGCCCCCGCCCAGCCGTAGAGCAGGCCGAGCACCGTGCCGATGAGTGCACCGACACCCGCGATGAGCATGCCCTCGGTCGCGAGCATCCAGCGCAGCCCGCGTCGCGACAGCCCCACGGCACGCAGCGTCGCCGACTCCCGGCGGCGCTCGATCACCGACAGCGACAGCGTGTTCGCGACGCCGACGAGCGCGATGATCACCGCGACGCCCAGCAGCCCGATGACGACCGCGAGCGTCACCTCGATGATCTGCTCGTTGCTCTGCCGCTCCGCGGCCGAGCTCGTCAGCACCACGTCCTGCTCGACGAGCAGGTCGTTCACGTCGAGCAGCGTCCGCGCGGCGTCCGCACCCGGGGACAGCCGCACGAGCACCGAGCTCGCCGCGTCCGGAAGCCCCACGAGGTCGGCCGCCTCGGGCGTCAGCAGCAGGTCGTCGACCCCGCGCGTCGTCACCGGGACGGTCTGCGTCCTGCCGCCCGGGCCCGTCATGGTCGCCGAGGACCCGGTCGCGTCCGCGAACCACGCCGGCACGACGCTGCGGCCCGCGGCGATCGCGTCGGCCGCGGGGGCGTCCCGCAGCAGGTGCGCCGCGCTCGCGTCGACCACGAACGCCTGCACGGGCGCCTCCTTCTCGCTCTGGACGACCGCGCTGCGCGTCGGCACGACCTCGGCGACCCCGTCGACCTCGGCGATCTTGCGCACCATGTCCTCGGGGAACGCCTCGCCGTCGGAGCCCTGCACCACGAGGTCGACGGGCCCGCGCTCGTCGAACTCGCGCGCGAGCGAGACCTGCGCCGACGTCGCGCCCGTGGTCATCATCACCACGAGCGTCACGCCGATGACCAGCGCGGTGCTGGTCGCGGCGGTCCGGCGCGGGTTGCGCACGGTGTTGGCGGCGGCGAGCCGCGCGCTCGTCGAGATCCTGGCGACGGGCCGGCCGACGGCCGACACGACCTTCGGGATCCACAGCGCCGCACCGACCAGCAGCCCGACGAACGACGTCGCACCGCCGAGCACGCCGACGGCCAGCGGCAGCATGCCGTCGACGCCGATGCCCTTGCGCGCGAGCAGGACCGCGCCCACGAGCGCACCCAGGCCGCCCACGGTGAGCAGCAGCGAGAAGCCGAACCGGATCCTGCCCGGGCGCGCCCGCACGCTCGGCGCGTCGGCCGGGCGCAGCGCGGCGACGGGGGCGACGCGGGTCGCGGCACGCGCCGGCACGAACGCCGCGCCCACGGTGACCAGCGTGCCCACCAGGATCGGCAGCAGCACGTTCGCGACCGTCGGGTGCGCGGTCGTGGGCAGCGGGACACCGCCCTGCGAGCGGGCCAGCAGCGACAGCGCGCCCTGCGCGAGCCCGAGACCCAGCAGCACGCCGGTCGCGCTCGCCGCGACCCCGAGGATCGCGGCCTCGAGGAGCACCGACGTGCGCAGCTGCCCGCGGCGCGCGCCGACGCACCGCAGCAGCGCGAGCATGCGCGTGCGCTGCGCGACGAGCACCTGGAACGTGTTCGAGATGACCAGGGCCGCGACCAGCAGCGCGACCGCCGCGAAGCCGAGCACGAGCATCATGATGGCGTTGCCGCCGCCCGTGTACTCCTTGACGGTCTTCTCGGCCGCCTCGTCCCGCGTCAGCACCTCGCCGTCCGGGAACGCGCTCGCGAGCGCCGTGCGCACCTGCTCGACGTCGCCGTCGACGGCCACGGTCATGCCCATGACCGCGAGCTCCGACGGGTCGTCCGCGCCGTTCCAGCGCGCGATGTCCTCGAACGTCGCGAGCCCGGCGCCGCCGTAGCCCGCCCACGCCCCGCGCGGGTCGTCGACCAGTCCGACGAGCGTGAGCTCGTCCGTCATGTCGACGGGCTCCGGGTCGGTCTGCGGCTCGTCGGTCCCGGCGGCGTCGACCGTGTCGGCGGTCTCTGGCCACACCGTCCAGCTCGTGGTCAGGGTGTCGCCGACGCCGACGCCGAGGCGTTCCGCGGTCGGTGCGGGGATCGCGACCTCACCGGGCGCGGCGGGTGCGCGGCCGTCGACGACCTCGACCGACGCGAGCCCGGGGTCGGAGGGTGCGGGCACGACGGTCTGCGAGGCCGTGCGGCGGCCGCTCTCGAAGCGCGCCCAGCTCGCGAGCAGCGGGTCGGCGGCGCGGACGCCGGGGACGTCGCGCACGCGCTCCGCCGCACCGGTGAGCTCACCGGAGTCGGACAGCAGCACGAGGTCCGCCGTGCCGTACCGCGCCGTGATCGAGTCGTACCCGCCACGCGTGATCGCGTCGCCGGCCGCGAGCGTCGCGGTCACGAACGCCGAGCCGAGCACGATGGCGATGCCCGCCGCGACGAGCCGGGGCAGGCTCCGCCGCATCTGGGCGAGGGTGAGGCGCAGCATCAGCGCAGCCCCCCCGCGGGGGCCTGGACCACGGGGGTCGCGCCGGTCGGCGTGCCGGCCGGCGCCTCGAGCACGCGCAGGCCCTCGAGGCCCGCGAGCACCGACTCGGGCGTCGGGTCGGCGATGTCGCCGGCGATGCGGCCGTCGGCGAGCAGGAGCACGCGGTCGGCGTACGCGGCGGCCGTCGGGTCGTGCGTCACCATGATGATCGTGCGGCCCAGCTCGCGCACCGAGCGGCGCAGGAAGCTCAGCACCTCGGCGCCCGAGCGGGAGTCGAGGTTGCCGGTCGGCTCGTCCGCGAACACGACCTCGGGCTGCGTGATCAGCGCGCGCGCGATCGCGACGCGCTGCTGCTGACCGCCGGACAGCTCGCTCGGCCGGTGCGTGAGCCGCTGCTGCAGCCCGAGGGTCGCGACGAGCGTGTCGAACCACGCCTTGTCGGGCTTGCGGCCCGCCAGGTCGAGCGGCAGCACGATGTTCTGCTCGGCCGTGAGCATGGGCAGCAGGTTGAACGACTGGAAGACGAAGCCCACGCGGTCGCGGCGCAGACGCGTCAGCGCGTCGTCGTTGAGCGACGTGATCTCGGTCTGCCCGAGGTGCACCGCGCCGGACGTCGCGTCGTCGAGCCCCGCCATCAGGTGCATGAGCGTGGACTTGCCCGAGCCCGACGGGCCCATGATCGCGGTGAACGCGCCCGTGGCGAAGTCGACGTCGACGCCGTCGAGCGCACGCACGGCCGACGCGCCGGACCCGTAGACCTTGGTGAGCGCACGGGCACGGGACGCGGGGGTGCCGTCGGCCGGCCGGTCGAGCGGGCGGGGGGCGGAGGTGTCCAACGGGGTGCTCCTGTCTCGAAGGTGTGCACCCAGCCTCGCGTCCGACGACCCCGAGGCGCGTCCCGCCGTGGGTGGGTCCTGCGGCCGACCCCGTCATCCCACGGCCGCACGGGCGGTGCGACCAGGGGGCGGACCTGCGGCCCCGCGGGTCAGGCCCCGGGCCGGACCAGCCCGGTCTCGTACGCGGTGACGACCGCCTGCACGCGGTCGCGCGCGCCGAGCTTGGCGAGGATGCGGCCCACGTGCGTCTTGACCGTCGCCTCGGCGACGTACAGGTCCTGCCCGATCTCGGTGTTCGAGCGGCCGCGCGCCATGAGCACGAGCACCTCGCGCTCGCGGTCCGTCAGCTGTGCGACCGCCTGGTGCGCGGGGTGGTCCGCCGCGGCCGCCTCGTCCTCGGGCAGCGCCGTGACCAGGTGCTCGAGGAGCCGGCGCGTGCTCGACGGCGCGATCACGGCGTCGCCGCGGTGCACGGTCCGGATCGCCGCCAGCATCTCCTCGGGCGGTGCGTCCTTCAGCAGGAAGCCGCTCGCGCCGGCGCGGATCGCGGCGAGCACGTACTCGTCGAGGTCGAACGTCGTGAGCACGATGACCTTGGGGGCCGGCAGCTCGGGCGTCGCCCTCGCCACGATGCGCTCGGTCGCCTCGAGGCCGTCCATCGCGGGCATGCGGACGTCCATGAGCACGACGTCGACGGGCCCGGTCGCGGTGCGCGCCGCCGGGTCCAGCGCGCGCACGGCCTGCGCGCCGTCACCCGCCTCGACGACGACCTCGAGGTCGGGCTGCGAGTCGATGACCATGCGGAAGCCCGCGCGGACGAGCTGCTGGTCGTCGACGAGCGCGACGCGGACGGGCGGGACGGTGCCGCTGCTCGGGGTGCTCACGAGGGGGATCCTCCCGCAGGTGTCGTGGTGGGCTCGCCCGGCGCGCCGGGTGTGGGCAGCGTCGCACGCACGCGGAACCCGCCGCCGGGGCGGGGCCCCGCGGTGACGGTGCCGCCGAACATCGTCGCGCGCTCGCGCATCCCGAGCAGCCCCTGCCCGAGCCCGTCGGTGCCGGCCGACGCCCCGCGGCCGTCGTCGCTGACCTCGAGCGCGACGGCCGTGGGCTGCCACTGCAGCATGACCGTCACGGACGGGTCGGGGCCGGCGTGCTTGAGGATGTTGGTGAGGGACTCCTGCGCGATCCGGTAGATCGTCAGCCCCGCACCGGGCGGCAGGTGGCGCGGCTGCCCCAGCCGCACGTGGGAGATGCGCATGCCGCTCGCGCGCATCTGCGCGACGAGCTGCTCGACGTCCTCGACCGAGGGCTGGGGCGTCACGGTGGCGGTCGAGGCGCGCACGTCGGGCGCGTCGTCGGCGGTCGCGGTCGGCAGGACGCCGGGGGCGCCCGCCGTCGCGGGTGCCGGGGCCTCGCGGAGCACGCCCAGCAGGCGGCGCATGTCGGTCAGCGCGGCGCGGCCCGTCTCGGCGATCGTGCCGAGCGCGCGCGTCGCCGCGTCGGGGTCGTGCACGGCCGCGTACCGGCCGCCGTCGGACTGCGCGATGATCACCGAGAGGCTGTGCGCCACGATGTCGTGCATCTCGCGCGCGATGCGCGCGCGCTCGGCGGCCGTGGCGATGATCGCCTGCTGGTCGCGCTCGACCTCGAGCCGCTGCGCGCGGTCGACGAGCGCCTCGAGGTGCTCGCGACGGCTGCGCCGGACGAGACCGAACGCCCACGCGACGAGGAACAGGCTGCCCGCGAACATCGCGATGAACACGGCGATGCCGGGGGAGTACGGCATGCCGATCATGCCGCCCAGGACCGCCGACCCCACGAGTGCTCCCGCCATGGCGGTGCGGTGCGCCCAGCGCGGGCCGTGCAGCGCTGCCGAGTACAGCGCGAAGGGCACCACGAAGTCCGTCGGGACCATCGGGACCCGCGCGACCAGGTGCAGCAGCGCGCACGTGTAGACGATCGCGACGGACGCCGCGGGGCGGGTGCGGCGCCAGGCCAGCGGCACGACCATGCCGAACGTGCTCAGCGAGACGACGAACGCGGGCAGGTCCGACAGCTGGTTCGCCACGAGCCCGATCGACGGCGGCACCAGGACCACCGTGAGCAGGGCCGCCATCGTGAGGTCGACGCCGAAGCGGTGCTGGTCCTCCCACTGCCACATCCGGTCCCACCACGACATCCCACGAGCGTAGGCGGCGTCACGGCCGCGGTCGTGCGCCCGCGGGCTGATCGTGCGGCCGGGCGGCGTCCGTCCACGGGTGCAGCGGGCGCGGCGGCGACGCGGGCCGCGGCCGGCGTCGCGGCGTGGATCCTCTCGGCGCGTCGGGGACCTGGGGCTGGCGGGAGAGGGGAGTACGTGACCTAGCATGGCGGAATGACCCAGGTGCTGCTGGCCGAGGACGACCCCGCGATTGCCGAGCCTTTGGCGCGCGCGCTGGGGCGTGAAGGCTACGACGTGCGCGTGCAAGGAACGGGTCAAGGCGCGATCGACGGTGCGGCGGGCGCCGACCTCGTCGTCCTCGACCTCGGGCTGCCCGACATGGACGGCCTCGACGTCGCCCGGGCGATCCGGGCGCAGGGGCTGACGACGCCGGTCCTGGTCCTGACGGCCCGCGCGGACGAGGTCGACCTCGTCGTGGGCCTCGACGCGGGCGCCGACGACTACGTGACCAAGCCGTTCCGGCTCGCCGAGCTCCTCGCCCGCGTGCGGGCGCTGCTGCGGCGCACGGTCGGCGACCCGGCCGACGAGGACGAGCTGCACGCGCAGGACGTGCGCGTCGACGTCGCGGCCCACCGCGCGTTCCAGGGCGAGCGCGAGCTGCACCTCACCGCCAAGGAGTTCGACCTGCTGCGCGTGCTCGTGGCCGCGGCGGGCACGGTCGTCGCGCGCGAGACGCTCATGCGCGAGGTGTGGGGCTCCGACCCGACCGGGTCGACCAAGACCCTCGACATGCACGTGTCGTGGCTGCGGCGCAAGCTCGGCGACGACGCGAACGCCCCGCGCTACGTGACGACCGTGCGCGGCATGGGCTTCCGCTTCGAGACCGGCGGCGCCGCGCCCGAGGTCGCGCCGCCGGGCCCGTTCGACCAGGTCTGACGTGCGTCGTCGGGTCCTGCAGGCGACCATCGCGGCGGTGACCGTCGCGGTCGTGCTGCTCGGCTTCCCGCTGGCCTTCCTGGGGGCGCAGCTGGTGCGGGAGAACGAGGTGCGCAACCTCGAGGTCCGCGCGGTCTCGGTCGCACGGACCGTCGACTTCCGCGTCGAGCGCGAGATCGCGCTGTCCAACCGCATGCTCGAGCCGTACACCGGCGGCGGGGGCGACATCGCCGCGACCGTCGTCGTGCGCACGGCCGACGGCGAGACGTACCGGGCCGGTCCGGCGGTCGACGGGCGGCGGCTCACGGTCCAGGACACGTCCGACACGGGCGCGACCGTCCTGCTGTACGTCTCCTGGTGGGACGTCTTCTGGCCGTCGGTGCAGGTCATCGCGCTGGTCGTGGTCGCGGCGGTGGTCGCGTTCGCCGCGGGCATCGCGATGGCGATCTGGCAGGCCAACCGGCTCGCCGCGCCGCTCGTGTACCTCGCGGCGTCCGCCGAGCAGCTGGGGTCCGGGCAGGTGCGGCCCCAGCTCGAGCCGTCGGGCGTCGAGGAGATCGACCTCGTGGCCGCCGAGCTCGCGCGCAGCGCCGACCGCATGGCCGGCCGGCTCGCCGCCGAGCGGCAGTTCGCGTCCGACGCGTCGCACCAGCTGCGCACGCCGCTGACCGCGCTGTCGATGCGGCTCGAGGAGATCATGCTCGCGGCGGGCGAGGAGGAGGTCCGCGAGGAGGCGCGCATCTCCCTCGAGCAGGTCGAGCGCCTCGTGCGCGTGGTCGACGACCTGCTGGCCAGCTCGCGCCGCGCGCAGGGCGGCACCACCGAGGCGGTGCCGCTCGTCGAGGTCGTGCACCAGCAGGAGGAGGAGTGGGCGCCCACCTTCGCGGCGGCCGGGCGTCGTCTCGTGGTCGACGTCGACCCGTCGACGCAGGTGCTCGCGACCCCGGGCGCGCTCGCGCAGGTGCTCGCGACGCTCATCGAGAACTCGCTCAAGCACGGGGACGGCACCACGACGGTGCGGGCGCGCGCCGGCGGGTCGTCCCACGCGGTGGTGGTCGAGGTCGGCGACGAGGGCGCGGGCGTGCCCGACGACCTCGCGTCCCGCATCTTCGAGCGCGACGTCACCTCGGGGGCCGGCACGGGTCTCGGGCTCGCGCTCGCGCGCGACCTGGCGAACGCCGACGGTGGCCGGCTCGAGCTCGCGCAGCGCCGCCCGGCCGTGTTCGCGCTGTTCCTGTCAGGCGTGCCGGCGTCGTTGCGTCCCGACGTGGTGCTCCCGCGCGGCGCGGTCGTGTCGGTGCGTCGCGACCGCCGTCGGTGAGGGTGAAACGGGCAAAACGGGTCACACCGCGCGGTCGTCGGCGCGCTTCGCGGCTAGGCTCCCTGGCACGTCGTCAGGACGTCGCCGTGAGGAGGGGGATCCGTGCAGGAGCTCGCACCGTCGTTCCAGACCTACGCCTGGGGGTCGTCGACGGCCATCCCGGAGGCGCTCGGGACCGCTCCCGACGGCGGCCCGGTCGCCGAGGCGTGGTTCGGCGGCCACCCGTCCGCGCCGTCGCTCGTCGGCGGCCCCGCGGGTGAGCCGCTCGACGTCGCGATCGCGCAGGACCCGGCTGCGCTGCTCGGCCCCGACGTGGCGTCGCGGTTCGGTCCGCAGCTCCCGTTCCTCCTCAAGCTGATCGCCGCGGCACGTCCGCTGTCGTTGCAGGTGCACCCGAGCATCGAGCTCGCGCAGGACGGGTACGGGCGTGAGGACGCGCGCGGCGTCGCGCTCGACGACCCGCGGCGTGCGTACCGGGACCGCAACCACAAGCCGGAGCTCGTGTACGCGCTCTCGCCCTTCGAGGCGCTCGTGGGGTTCCGCGCACCTCGTCGGACCGCCGAGATCCTGCGCGGGCTCGACCACCCCGTCGCGCGGCAGCTGCACAAGACCGTGACCGCCGACCCGACGCCGTCCGGGGTCCGCGAGGCGTTCACGCGGCTCGTCGGCGAGGGCACGCGCCCGACGCCCCGCGAGGTCTCCGAGCTCGCCGACGAGTTCCGTGCGCGCCTCGTCGCCGGCTCGCCGTCGCCGCGCACCGACCGCGCGGTCGACGTGCTCGAGCGTGCCTACCCCGGCGACCCCGGCGCGGTGACCGCGGTCCTGCTCAACCCGGTCTCGCTGCGCCCGGGAGAGGCCCTGTTCGTCCCGGCCGGCGCCGTGCACGCCTACCTCGACGGCTTCGCGGTCGAGATCATGGCGAACTCCGACAACGTGCTGCGCGCGGGCCTGACGTCCAAGCACGTCGACATCCCCGAGCTGCTGCGCGCCGTCGACTGCGTGGCCGCGCCGCCCATCCGCATCGCGCCCGAGCGCGTCTACGACGCGACCGAGGTGTACTACGTGCCGGTCGACGACTTCGAGCTCTCGGTGACGCAGGTGCCGGGCGGTGGCGTCGTCCGCCTCCCCGGCGTCGGGCCGCGCGTCGTCGTCTGCCTCGAGGGCGACGTCGTGCTGCGGTCCGCCGCGGGTGCCGAGCTCGCCCTGCACGCCGGGCGCGCGGCCTTCGTGCCGGCCGCGGACGGTGCGCTCGTCGTCGCCGGCCACGGTCGCGTCGTCCAGGGCTCGGTGCCCTGACGTGGACGCGGACGGCGCGGCGCGCGGCAGCGACTAGGCTCTGCGCCCGTGACTCCTCCGACCGTGGCCGTCGTCGGCGGCGGGCAGCTCGCCCGCATGATGGCGGGCCCCGCGACGGCGCTCGGGCTGCACCTGCGGGTCCTGGCCGAATCCGCCGACGGGTCCGCGGCGCAGGCCGTGGCGGACGCCCCGGTCGGCGCGGCCGCCGACCTGGACGCCGTCCTGGCCCTCGTCGAGGGCGCTCACGTCCTCACGTTCGAGCACGAGCACGTCCCCGCACCGGTGCTGGCCGCCGTGGCCGCACGCGGCGTGCCGGTCCACCCCGGGCCGGACGCCCTCGTGCACGCGCAGGACAAGGTCGTCATGCGGCGGCGCCTCACCGCGCTCGGGGTGCCGTGCCCCCGCTGGGCGCCCGTCGCCGACGTCGCCGACCTCGAGCGCTTCCGCGCCGCGTCGGGCGGCCGTGCCGTGGTGAAGACCGCGCGGGGCGGGTACGACGGCAAGGGCGTCCGGGTCGTCGACGCCGGCCCGCTGCCCGACGACGTCCTCGCCTGGTGCGCCGCGGCGGCCGACGGCACCGGCCCGGCGCTGCTCGCCGAGGAGCTCGTCCCGTTCACGCGCGAGCTCGCGGTGCTGGTCGCGCGCACACCGTCGGGCCGGAGCGCCGTGTGGCCGGTCGTCGAGTCCCTCCAGCGCGACGGCGTGTGCGCCGAGGTCGTGGCGCCCGCGCCGGACCTCGACCCGGCCACCGCGGCGCAGGCCGAGCGCGTCGCGCGCACGGTCGCGGACGGGCTCGGGGTGACCGGCGTCCTCGCGGTCGAGCTGTTCGAGGTGGCCGACCCCGACGGCGGTGCGCCGCAGGTGCTCGTGAACGAGCTCGCGATGCGCCCCCACAACTCGGGTCACTGGACGATGGACGGCGCCGTCACCGGCCAGTTCGAGCAGCACCTGCGTGCCGTCCTCGACCTGCCGCTCGGGGACGTGACGCCGCGGGCGCGCTGGACGGTCATGGCGAACGTGCTCGGCAGCGCGCTCGAGGACCCGACCGACGCGCTCGCCGACGTGCTCGGCGCGGACCCGGGCGCGCGCGTCCACCTGTACGGCAAGCAGGTCCGCCCGGGCCGCAAGCTCGGGCACGTCAACGTGTCCGGCGACGACCTGGACGACGTGCGCGCACGCGCGCGCGCCGCTGCCGCGCGACTGCGCGGCGAGCGACCCCGGAACGGAGGCGCGGCATGAGCGAGGCACCCCTCGTCGGTGTGGTCATGGGATCGGACTCGGACTGGCCGGTGATGTCGGCGGCCGTCGACGCGCTCGCCGAGTTCGGCGTGCCGGTCGAGGTCGACGTCGTGTCGGCGCACCGGCAGCCTGACAAGATGGTCGCGTACGGGCGGGACGCCGCCGGACGCGGCCTGCGCGTCCTCGTCGCCGGCGCGGGCGGGGCGGCGCACCTGCCGGGCATGCTGGCCGCCGTGACGCCCCTGCCCGTGGTCGGGGTCCCGGTGCCCCTCGCGCACCTCGACGGCATGGACTCCCTGCTGTCGATCGTGCAGATGCCGGCCGGCGTGCCGGTCGCGACCGTCTCGGTCGGCGGGGCGCGCAACGCCGGCCTGCTGGCGGTGCGGATCCTCGCCGCCGGCACCGGCTCGCAGGCCGAGCGGCTCCGGGACGCGATGACGGACTTCCAGGACGGCCTGCGTGCGCAGGCCGACGCGAAGGGCGAGCGGCTCCGCGCGCGGGCTGCGGGACCCGCGACCGGCTTCACCGCCTGACCCGACGCGCCGCCGGTCCGCGTGACCGCTGGACGTTCGACCTGCGGACCCGGCGTGCCGCACCTACCGTCGGTGGGTGGTACTCGCACCGACCGCCGCGTCGACGGGCGCTCCCGCCGCTCCGTCGCCGCCGGCGCGCCTCGTCTCGCTCGACCTGCTGCGCCTCGTCGCCGCCGTCGGCGTCGTCGTCTACCACTTCACGGCGCGCCGCACGTCGGCGTGGGGCGACGCGCAGCCCGACCTCGTGCCCGACGTGGTGACCAGGTGGGCGTCCTACGGGTCGCTGGGACCGGAGCTCTTCTTCGTCATCTCCGGTTTCGTCATCCTCATGACCGCGTGGGGCCGCACGACGGTCGCCGTCGTCGCCTCGCGGATCGGACGGCTGTACCCGTCGTACTGGGTGGCGGTGCTGCTGACCGGGGCGCTGCTGCTCCTCGTCTGGCCCGAGGGCAAGCACGTGACCCCCGGGCAGGTCGCGGCGAACCTCACGATGCTCCAGGCGGTCGTGGGGGTCGACCACGTCGACGGCGTCTACTGGACGCTGTGGGCCGAGCTGAGGTTCTACCTGCTCATGGGGCTCCTGGTCCTGGTGGGTGTGACGCGGCGCCGGGTCCTGACGGTCGCGCTGCTGTGGCCGCCCGTCGCGCTGCTCGTCCAGCGGCTCGGCGCCGCCGACCTGGCCGAGCTGCTCGTGAGCGACTACGCGCCGCTGTTCGCCGCCGGCATGGCGCTCTACCTCGTGCACCGCGACGGGCACGCGGTCGCGCCGTGGCTGGTCGTGGTCGTGAACACGGCGCTCGCGGTCGTGCTGCGCACCCCGGTGACGGTGCGGGGGCTCGAGCACACCACGGGCGTGGTCCCGTCGACGGCGGGCGTCGCGGCCGCGCTCGCCGCGTGCGTCGTGCTCGTCGCGGTCGTCGCCGTCGTCCCCCTGCCGCGGCTGGACCGCACGTGGCTCGTGAGCGCCGCCGCTCTCACCTACCCGGTGTACCTGGTGCACCAGTACTGGGGGCTGTGGCTGATCTCGCGGACGGTCGAGCACGTGCCCGCGTGGCTGGCGGTGCTCGCCGCGGTCGCGTTCTCGTTCGGGCTCGCCTGGGTCGTGCACCGTCTCGTCGAGGCGCGGTGGGCACCGGTGCTGCGGCGGCGCGTCGAGGCGGCCCTCACCCGGGGTCGGGACGCGCTCCTCGCACGCCTGAACGCCGGCCCGAGGGTCCTCGGTGCCGCTGCCGGCGGGGCGGGCCGGGCGGTGCGTCGAGCGCCGCGGTCCGGCGCCTAGGACCCGGGCGGCCCCCCGACCTGGCCCGGGGGCAGCGTGCCGTCACGCAGGGCGACGAAGAAGTCGGGCGCGCGGTCCGGGTCGAGCAGGACGGTCGAGCCGACGTTGCCGGGTCGGTAGTCCATGCTCGCGATCGGCGGCGTGCCGGTGACGCCCCCCTCGGCGTTGGCGTCACGGAACGCGAGGGCGAGCCGGGCGACGTCGAGGACGTCGGCCTGCTCGTCGAACGTCATCGCCCCCGTGCCCGCCTCCGCGAGCGAGACCTGCGCACGCGGGTCGAAGGCCAACGAGCGCGGGCTGACCTTGCCCATCACGGCACCGATGAGCTGGCGCTGGCGCAGCGCACGTCCGACGTCGCCCGTCGGGTCGGACTTGCGCATGCGCGCGAACGCCAGGGCGGCGGTCCCGTCCACGTCGTGGCACCCCGCGGTCCACACCATGCCCGAGTCCGCGTCGTTCACGTCGGCGTCGTAGCAGAGGTTCACACCCCCGACCGCGTCGACGAGGTGCGCGACCCCGCCCATGCCGATCTCCACGTAGTGGTCGACCGTGAGACCCGTCAGGCCCTCGACGGTCTGCACGAGCAGCGGCGCGCCGCCCCAGGCGAAGGCGGCGTTGAGCTTGGACGCGCCGTGCCCGGGGATGTCGACGTAGGTGTCGCGGGGCAGCGAGATCAGCGCCGTCGGACCGTCGGCCGGCACGTGCAGCAGCAGGATGGTGTCCGTCCGCTGCCCTTCCGTGCCGTCGTCGGCCACGCCGCCGTCGTCCCCACGCGCGTCGGAGCCGGCGAGCAGGTACGTCGTCCCGGGGGTGTCGGGCGCACCGGACAGGGCCGGCGTGTGCTGCAGGCGTCCGTTCGCCCAGACGAGCAGGCCGACCGGCCAGGCGACGAGGACGACGAGCACCACGACGGCCACCAGCGCGGTGACGCGACGACCGCGGCGGCGGTGCGAGGCGCCGACAGGAGGTGCGGTGCGCGGGCCGGTCGGCGACGGGCGGGGCCCCGCGGGCCGGACGGACGGCCCGGCGGCGGGCCGGGTGGCCGTGGCGGCACGCGGCGCG
>NZ_BCRB01000091.1 GCF_001552375.1 Cellulomonas iranensis NBRC 101100 = JCM 18110
GCTCGTCCGTGGGTGGGTGGGTGGGTGGGTGCCCGGAGGGGGTGCACGCCCGTCGGGCGACGTGCGTCTGTCGGTGGGTGCGCGTCCGTCAGACGGCGTCGTCGGGGGTCGGGCGGGCCGCGAGGGACCTGACCCGCGCCGGCTGGGGCGGGGCCAGGCGGCGTAGGAGCCGAGCGCGCCCGCGTGCGGTGAAGGTCGACTGGTCCAGCAGGGCCGCCCACCGCCGGAGCCGTTCGGGGACGTGAGGTCGTCCGAGTGCCCGGTCGAGGTCGTGCAGCACCTCGGCGGGTCGGTCGCACAGGTCGGACGCCGTGAACCCCCGACGGGTCCAGCCGGCGCCGACGAGGGCGCGGTCGCGGCGCAGGTCTGCGCGGTGCTGGTCAGCCGTGCGGTGCACCGCGCCGTCGTACTCGTGGATCGTCGTCGTGCCCTCGAGCCACAGGTCTGCACGCGCGACGAACCGACCGGCGTCGTCGTGGACCGTGTGCTGGGGCACGACCTGGACGTCGAACGCCACGTGCATGAGGCGAAGCACGCTCTCCCAGGGTGACTCGGCGCGTGGATCGGCCAACATGAGGGCCTCGCGGAGCGCGACGACGCCGCGCCGTCGCGGTGTGCAGACGGCGCGGACGTCCTCGACCGTGCAGCTCGAGCGCAGCGCCGAGTCGACCAGGACGACGAGGTCGAGCAGGGCCAGGTCGCGCGCGCACGCCAGCAGGGTGTGGGCAGGGTCGGCGACCCGCACGCCCCGGACGTCCGTCGCAGGCACCGGACCATGGGTGCGGGTGACCCGGACGCCGGGCCGACGCGTGCGGTGGGTGGTGGCCGGTTGGTCCACGAGGAGCGGCAGCTGCGGCGCCATCGTCGGCGTCCACCAGCCGTGGAGGGCGGCGGCCGTCAGGTGAGAGACGACCGCCGTCGACGGCAGCACGACCTTCCACGCCAGCAGCGGGTCGAGACCCGAAGGGCGGTGCAGGCCCCACGTCACGCGTTGCCAGCCGCGACCCGGGCGGCGCCCTCGTCGTGCGCCGTCGGCCGGAGCCGCGGCGCCGTCGTGCGCGCTGACGTCGGTCATGACGTCAGGCTGCCCGCCGACCTGCCGCGGTGACCGGCACCGTCGTCGCCCGTGGACCGAGCGAGCTCGACGACCGGTCCTGTGGTCGGCTCGGCTCACTCCGGCACTCCGGACCCCGGCACTAGGCGCACGCCGGCCGGGGGTGGTCACGCCCCGCCGGCCCCGCCCGGGCGTCGGGCGGGGCCGGCGGGAGCAGGGGTCAGCGGCAGGTGACCGGGATCGTGCCGGTGGGGGCGGTGCCCGAGCCGATGAACCCGTAGGTCGTCGACTGGCCGGCGCCGAGCGCGCCGTTCCACGCGGCGTTCGCGACGGTCTGCAGGCCGCCCGTGCTGCTGAACGTGCCGCTCCAGCCCTGCGCGACGGCCGCGCCGCCCGGCAGCGTGAACGACGTGGTCCAGCCGGTCAGCGCACGCGTGCCGGCCGTGACCGTCACCGAGCCCTGGAAGCCGCCGGGCCACGCGCTGCCGACCGTGAGCACCGCGCTGCACGCACCGCCCGGCGTGGCGGTCGGCGTCGGCGTCGGGGTGGGTGTCGCGGTGGGGGTGGGCGTCGGAGTCGGCGTGGGTGTCGGGGTCGGCGTGGGCGTCGCTCCCGAGAAGAACGTCGCGGTGCGGGCGGTCGAGCGGATGCCGTTCGGCCCGTCGAAGATCAGCCGGCCCCAGTCGGTCTTCTGCGCGGGGTCGAAGTTCCGCACCATGTCGAGGTACTCGACGCCGCCGCTGTTGCCGGACCACGACCAGCCGTAGTAGCCGATGCCGCGCTCGACGGCCTCGCGCATGATCGTCGCCTCGTCGGGGTCGCCGTCCGAGTGGTCGTGGCCGAACTCGCCGATCACCAGGGGCAGCCCGGCGTCCTCGAACGCGTCGAGGTAGGCGGTGATGGTCGACGCCTGCGCGTAGACGCCGTACATGTGCACGGAGAACAGCGTGTTGCCCTCGGGGTCGGCCGCGGCGACGGTCGCGGCCGTGTCCCGCATGACGCCCTTCCAGTCCTGCCCCCAGTTGGGTGCGTCGACCACGATGTTGTGCCGCAGGCCAGCGGCGCGGACCTTCGCGATCGCGGCCGACGTGGCGGTGGTCCAGCCCGTGACCTGGGGCTCGTTGTTGCCCGTCGGCTCGTTGCCGATGTTGATCTGGACGAAGTCCTCGGTGCCCTCGAGCACGGGCTTGAGGGACACGAAGTAGTCGGCGGCGGCGTCGAGGCTCACGGCGCCGGCCTGCTCGCCGTACCCGGTGGTGTCGTGGTTCTCGAGCATGCACACGAGCTGGTTGTCGCGGCACAGCTCGATGACGTCCGCGACGTCGGCGGCGCTGTTCGCCGTCCAGCGCCCGCCGGACAGCACGACGCGCAGCGCGTTCGCGCCGGCGGCGCGGATCGCGGGGATCGCGGTGGGCGTCTGCGACGTGTACCAGGTGTGGGCGTGGCTGACGCCGCGCGCGACGAACGGCGTGCCGTCGCGCTCGACGAGCTGCGTGCCGGAGACGTGCAGGCCGACGGGGTCGGCGGCGGAGGCGGAGGCGGTCGTGGCGGCGGCCGTGAGCCCGCCGACGGCCAGCAGCGCGGCGCCGCACGCGGCGGCCGCACGCAGGGAGGTGCTCTTCATGGACGTCCTCGTTCCGCGAAGGGTGTCAGGGAGCACCCGGCCGCGGGCCCGGGGGCCGCACGGTGCGGGGTGCGCCGTCAGACAACCAGCGCGCTCGGGAGCCCTCCATCGGTGAAGCGTTTCGTCGACCCCGCGGAAGCAAGCGCTTCGACCGGCCGGTCCGAGCGCAGCGGCGAGGCTGCCCCGTCAGGACGCCGCGAGGTGCTCCGACGCCGTCACGAGCGCGTACGGCAGGGTCGCGCGCGCCATCGTCCAGGTGTGCGTCTGGCCGGGCTCCTCGCGCCACACGACGTCCACGCCGCGGCCCGCGAGCGTCGTCGCGACCTGGGCCGCGTGCCGCACGCTCATGCTGTTCTCGTCCGCGGGCACCGAGAGGAACAGCGTCAGCGGCGACGGCAGCGCGATCGTCGGGGCGTACTTCATGACGTCGTGCGCGTCCCACTCGGCCTGCGTCGCGAGCATGGCGTGCCCGCCCTCGCCCGGGTCGGCGTAGGGGCCCATCGCGAGGATCGCGGCGAACTGGTCGGCGTGCCGCAGGCCGTGGTCGAGCGCGCAGTACCCGCCGGACGAGAACCCGCCGAACGCGCGCCCCGACCGGTCGGCGACCGTCCGGTAGTGCGCGTCGACCCACGGGACGAGCACGTCCGTGAGGTAGGTGTCGACCTGCGAGCCGCCCGTCGTGGAGTCGAGGCACTCGGTGTCGCGGGGCGACGGGCCCGTGCCGTTGACGTCCGGCGCGACGACGATCATGGGCTGCACCCGGCCGGCGCGGATGAGCACGTCCATCGCCTGCGCGACGTTGCCCGCCGCGAACCAGTCGCCCGACGCGCCCGGGCTGCCGTGCACGAGGTACACCACCGGGTAGCGCGTGGCGGCGGCGGGGTCGTAGCCCGGCGGGGTGTAGACCCAGGTGAGCGAGTCGGTCGGCATGCGCAGGTCGGCCGGCGCGGGCACGTGCGTCGCCGTCGACGCGCCCTGCCCGGAGCCGCCGCCGCGTTCCTGCGCGGTGCCGTGCTTGAGCCCGGGCGCCTCGCCGAAGCCCCACGACGCGAGCGAGACGCGCAGCGCGAGCACGTTGGGCACGTACCCCGCGATGACGTTGGCGGTGAGGCCCAGCCCCAGCACGGTGACGAACGCGGAGACCGCGACCCACGGCCACCCGCGGCGACGGCGGCGGCGTCGCACCACCGCGAGCACCACGAGCGCGACGACCAGCACGCCCGCGCCCACGACGCTCCACCACGACGACAGCCAGTCGCCGCCGCCCAGGAGCTGCCGCATGACCGCGCGGGGGATGACGTCGGGGCGGGGCAACGACGAGACGTCGATCGGGGTCGTGGGGAGAGTGCTCACCCCACCAGCCTCGCGCACCCCGCTGCGGGGCGCCTGCACTCCGCCTGGGCGGGTCCTGTGAGCGACCCGTGCGCGGGGCGCGCAGGCCCGCGGGGCATGACCCGCGGACGGTGCCGCGACCCGCGGCGCCGGAGCGCCGCGGGTCGCGTGCCGTGTCAGCCGTGCGCGGTCGTGGCCGGGCCCGGGCGGGACGGAGGGGTCAGTCCGCCGACGCGGCCGGGCGGGCGAGCCCCGCCGAGATGAGGTCCATGACCGACGAGTCCGCGAGCGTCGTCGCGTCGCCGACCTGCCGGTGCTCGGCGACGTCGCGCAGCAGGCGCCGCATGATCTTGCCGGACCGCGTCTTGGGCAGCTCGGGGACCACGAGGATCTGGCGCGGCTTGGCGATCGGCCCGATCTCCTTGGCGACGTGCGTGCGCAGCGTCTCCTGCACGGTCGCGGCGTCGGACGACGCGGCCTCGGCGGCGTCGCCCCGCAGGATGACGAACGCGACGACCGCCTGCCCCGTGGTCTCGTCGGTCGCGCCGACCACGGCCGCCTCGGCGACCCACGGGTGCGCGACGAGCGCCGACTCGATCTCGGTGGTCGACAGGCGGTGACCCGACACGTTCATGACGTCGTCCACGCGGCCGAGCAGCCAGATGTCCCCGTCGGCGTCCTTCTTGGCGCCGTCGCCCGCGAAGTACAGGTCGCGGAACCGGGACCAGTAGGTGTCGCGGTACCGCTCGGGGTCGCCCCAGATGCCGCGCAGCATCGACGGCCACGGCTCGGTGACGACGAGGTAGCCGCCGGCGCCGTTGGGGACGGGCTTCGCGTCGTCGTCGACCACGTCCGCCGCGATGCCGGGCAGCGCGACCTGCGCCGAGCCGGGCTTCGTGGCCGTGACCCCCGGCAGCGGGCTGATCATGATCGCGCCCGTCTCGGTCTGCCACCACGTGTCGACGATCGGCGTGCGGTCGGCGCCGATGACGCGGCGGTACCACATCCACGCCTCGGGGTTGATGGGCTCGCCCACCGAGCCGAGCACGCGCAGGCTCGACAGGTCGAACCCGGCGGGGATGTCCTCGCCCCACTTCATGCACGTACGGATCGCGGTGGGCGCGGTGTACAGGATCGTCACGCCGTACTTCTGGACGATCTCCCACCAGCGGCCGCGGTGCGGGGTGTCGGGCGTGCCCTCGTAGATCACCTGGGTCGCGCCGTTCACCAGCGGCCCGTAGACGACGTACGTGTGCCCGGTGATCCAGCCGACGTCGGCCGTGCACCAGTACACGTCGGTCTCGGGCTTGAGGTCGAAGACGTTGAGGTGCGTGTACGCGGCCTGCGTGAGGTAGCCGCCCGTGGTGTGGAAGATGCCCTTGGGCTTCCCGGTGGTGCCCGACGTGTAGAGGATGAACAGCGGGTGCTCGGCGTCGACCTCGACGGGCTCGTGCTGCGGCGACGCGACGTCGACCGCCTCGTGCCACCAGACGTCGCGGCCCGGCGTCCACTCGACGGGCTGGCCCGTGCGTCGCACGACGAGCACGTGCCGCACGCTCGGCGCACCCTTCGCGAGCGCCTCGTCGACCGCGGGCTTGAGCGCCGACGGGTTGCCGCGCCGGAAGCCGCCGTCGGCCGTGACGACGAGCGTCGCCTCGGCGTCGAGGATGCGGCTGCTCAGCGCCTCGGCCGAGAACCCGCCGAACACCACCGAGTGCGGTGCGCCGAGGCGCGCGCACGCGAGCATCGTCACCACGGCCTCGGGGATCAGCGGCAGGTAGATCGCGACGCGGTCGCCCGTGCCGACCCCGAGCGCCGCCATGGCGTTCGCGGCCTTCGACACCTCGCGCTGCAGGTCCGCGTACGTGAGCGTGCGGGTGTCGCCGCCCTCGCCCTCGAAGTGCAGCGCGACCCGGTCGCCGCGGCCCGCCTCGACGTGCCGGTCGACCGCGTTGTACGCGGCGTTCAGGCGCCCGTCGGCGAACCAGCGCGCGAACGGCGCGTCCGACCAGTCGAGGGTCTGCGTGAACGGCGTCGACCACGTCAGCAGGTCCCGCGCCTGGTCGGCCCAGAAGCCCGGACGGTCCGCGTTGGCCCACGCGTACAGGTCGGCGCCCGCGTTGGCCTGCGCGGCGAACTCGCTCGACGGCGGGAACCGGCGGTCCTCGGTGAGCAGGTTCTCCAGGCCCTGCGTGGCCTGCGGATCGTGCGGCGCCTCGGGGGTCTCGGGTGTCGTCGGGGCGTCAGACTGTTCGGTCACGGTGTCTCCTGCGCAGCGGCGTCGGTGCGGCGGTGGTGCTGACCTGGGTGGTCCTCGTGAAGGGACATTAGCCCCGGTCCGGACAGGTCCGCACCGGAACGCGTCCGGAGGGCCCCGCGGGGGACGTCTCAGTGCGCGCGGTTGCGCTCGCGGAACACGCCGAGCCGGACCCCGTGGCGCCGGGCGAGCGCGACGACCACGCCCGCCGTGAGCAGCAGCGCCCCGGCCACGATCGCGGTGCCCGAGGTGCCGGCGACGGTCACCTGCGTGACCGTGAGGCGCCACGTGTCGGCGCCGACGACGTCGAGCGACGCCGTGCGCGCGACCCCCGGTGCGTACAGGTAGACGCCGCCCAGGACGCCGAGCACGAGGCCGGCCGTGAGCGGCACCGCGGCCGTCCACAGCCCGAGCACGAGCAGGGCGGCGAGCAGCAGCACGCCGGCCGTCACGAGCGCGATGCCCAGCAGCTCGAGGGACGCGTCCCAGCGGTCGGCCTGCACGACCAGGATCCGGCTCTGCCCGACCAGGGTCAGCGCGAGCGCGAGCGGGGCGAGCACGAGGCCCACGAGCACCCCGAGCACGTGGGTGCCCGCGTGCGGCGTGCGTGGCGCGTTCGGGTCCGGGAACAGCTCGTCGTCGTCACGCTCGGCCCGGGGCGGGGACGGGACGGGCGCGCCCGTGGGGGGTGCCGTGCCGGTGCCCGGGTCGTCGCCGGCCGGTGACGACCCGGCCGCCACCTGCGTGGGCGCCGTGCGGTCCCCGACCGACGTGCGCGCGGGGGCGTGGCCGGACGGCGGAGCGCTCGGCGGCGCGGCTGCCGGCGCGGGCGTGGCTGACGGGTCCGCGGCGGCCGGGCGCGAGGTGCCGGGCGCGACCACGGGGTCGGGTGCGTCGGCGGCGGGCTCGGGCGGTGCGGGGGTGGGTCGCGCGACCGCGTGCCGCCCCGTGTCGGTGTCGGCGTCGTCGTCCGGGCGCTTCGGGTCGGAGGTGCTCACGGCGTGCTCCTCGGGTCGCGGCCGCGTGACGCGCGGCGCCTGCGGCCACGCTATTGCGCGCGTGCGCGCCACGCCGCCCGTCGCGCGCGGCGCGTCGGCGACACGCACCGGGCCCGCCCGCGGTCGGCGGGTCGGCCGGACCCGACGGCAGCGGACCCGACGGTCGGCCGGAGCCGATGGCCGGCCGACCCCGATGGTCGGCCGGCGCCGACGGTCAGCGGGTCGCGGCCCCCGCGGCCTCGGGCCGCGGCGCGTGCGCGGCGTCGTCCGGCACGACGAGCGTCTCGGTGGCGACCACGCGCCGGACGCCGTACGCGTACGCGGCGCCCACGAGCAGCCCGCCGCCGATCGTGTTGCCCAGCCCGACCGCGAGCACGTTCCGGGCGAACTCGGCGACGGTCGCGTGCGGCAGGCCGCCGTACAGCCCGAGCGAGAACGTCGTCATGTTGGCCACGACGTGCTCGAAGCCGGACGTGATGAACACCAGCACGCACGCGAACACGGCCGCGATCCGCGCGATCTCGCTGGTCAGGCGGGCCCAGCACCACACCGCGAGGCACACCATGACGTTGCACAGCACGCCGCGGACCACGAGCTGCAGCGTCGAGGCCTCGGCCTTGTGCGCGATCATCCGCGCGATCGCCTCGCCGCCGGCGGTGCCCGGTGCCAGCACGCCCGACACGTGCAGCAGCCCCGCGAACGCCATCGCACCCAGCAGGTTGCCGGCCAGGCACGCGAGCAGCGTGAGCCCCGCGCGCCCCCAGCCGACCCGGCCGAGCATCGCGCCCTGCGTGAGGATCATCATGGCGCTCGTCGCGAGCTCGCCGCCGGCCACCAGCACGACCATGAGCGCGATGCCGAACACCGCCCCGTTGACGAGTGGCGCCCACGGCGACCCGGCGACCGTCAGCGGACCGCCGGCGGTCACCATGATGAGCACGCCGATGCCGATGTAGGCGCCGGCGAGCATGGTGCGGACGAGGAAGAGCCCGGGGGTGCGGGTCAGCTCGACCTTGTGGACGGCGCCGTCGCCGTGCGCGGCGACGGCCTCGGGGATGCTCAGCACGCGTCCATCGTCGTGCGTGGTCGGAGCCCGGACGTGGGACGAAAGTTCCGGCGGTCCGGGTGGACGCGCGGGGGTCAGCCGTGCTCGCGCAGGCGCACCGCCGCGATCTCCCCGGTCGCGGCGCGCGGCTCGCGGCCCGCGCCGTCGGCCTCGGCCGCGCGGCGCACGGCCGCCGCGACCACCGACGTCACGTCGGGGTGGAACACGCTCGGCACGATGTACGTCGGGTTGAGCTCGTCGGGCCGCACCGTCGACGCGAGCGCCTCCGCCGCCGCCAGCAGCATCGCGTCGGTGATGCGGTGCGACTGCGCGTCGAGCAGGCCACGGAACACGCCCGGGAACGCGAGCACGTTGTTGATCTGGTTGGCGAAGTCCGACCGCCCGGTCCCGACGACGGCGGCGTGCCGTGCGGCGTCGTCGGGATCGACCTCGGGCCGCGGGTTGGCGAGCGCGAACACGATCGCGTCGGGCGCCATGCGCGCGACGTCGTCCCCGGTCAGCACGTCGGGCGCCGACAGCCCGACGAACACGTCGGCCCCGACGACCGCGTCGCGCAGCGTGCCCGTGACGCCCCGGTGGTTCGTGGCCTCGGCGGTCCACCGCAGCGACGGGCTCAGCCCGGGCCGGTCGCGGTGGATCACGCCGTCGACGTCCGCGACGACGACGTCCCGCGCGCCCGCGGCGAGCAGCAGCTTGAGCACCGCCGTGCCGGCCGCACCGGCCCCGGACATCACGACGCGCACGTCCGCGAGCCGCTTGCCGACCACGCGCAGCGCGTTGCGCAGCGCCGCGACCACGACGATCGCCGTGCCGTGCTGGTCGTCGTGGAACACCGGGACGTCGAGCCGCTCGCGCAGCCGGCGCTCGACCTCGAAGCAGCGCGGCGCCGAGATGTCCTCGAGGTTGATGCCGGCGAACGCGGGCGCGATCGCGACGACCGTGTCGACGATGCGGTCGACGTCGGTCGTGTCGAGGCAGATCGGGAACGCGTCGATGTCGGCGAACCGCTTGAACAGCACGGCCTTGCCCTCCATGACGGGCAGCGCCGCGAGCGGGCCGATGTCACCGAGGCCCAGCACGGCCGTGCCGTCGGTGACCACCGCGATGGTGTTGCGCTTGATCGTGAGGCGGCGCGCGTCCTCGGGGTGCTCGGCGATGGCCTGGCACACGCGTGCGACCCCGGGCGTGTACGCCATCGACAGGTCGTCGCGGTTGCGCAGCGGCACCTTCGACTCGATCGACAGCTTGCCGCCCAGGTGCATGAGGAACGTGCGGTCGGACACGCGCTGCACCGTGACGCCGTCGAGTCCCTCCAGCGCGCGCACGACGTCGGCCGCGTGGTCGGCGTCACGGGTCGCGCACGTGACGTCGACCGTCATGGTCTCGGTGAACGACGCGGTGACGTCGAGCGCCGTGACGATGCCGCCCGCACGCTCGATCGCGGTCGTGAGGTCCGACACCGCCGTGGGACGGGCCTGCACCTCGAGGCGGGCGGTGATGGACGACGACACGGAGGGCGCGGAGACCATGCCGACATTGTGGACGCGCGCGCCGTGGCGCGCCCGGGGGCCGGTGCGCGCGTCGCACCGCCCCGCCGGCCCGTCGGGCCCGGCGGCGGGGGCCGTAGCATCGGCGCGTGCCCACCCCGCCCTTCGTCCTGGCCCTGCGCGAGCGCGTGGGGCACGACCAGCTCTGGCTGCCCGGCGTGACCGCCGTCGTGCTGCGCGAGCACGACGCGCGTACGCAGGTGCTGCTGGTGCGCCGCGCCGACACCGGCGAGTGGACGCCCGTCACGGGCATCGTCGACCCGGCCGAGGAGCCCGCGGTCGCGGCGGTGCGCGAGGTCCTCGAGGAGGCCGACGTCGTGGCGACCGCGCAGCGGCTCGCGCACGTCGGCGTCGTCGGGCCCGTCGTGTACGACAACGGCGACCGGTCGGTGTACCTCGACCTGACGTTCCGGTGCCGCTGGGAGTCGGGCGTGCCCGCACCGGCCGACGGCGAGAACACCGACGCCGCCTGGTACGACCTCGACGACCTGCCCCCGATGTCCGCGTCGATGCGCGCGCGCCTCGACGCCGCGCTGCCCGAGCGCGGCGAGGCGACGTTCACGGCGTGAGCGGCGCCGCGCCCGACCCGCTCGCCGACCTGGCCGCGCTCCCCGGCGTGCGTGACGCGGTCGACGCCGCGCGCGCCGCGTGCGAGGAGCTGCGCTGGCACGAGGCGTTCCGGCGGCGCTGGCGCGAGGTGCGCGCCGAGGCCGGGCTGCGGGCCGCCGCGGCGTCGGCGGCGCTGGACGGCGCGCCCGTCGGGGTCGAGGCGCTGCGTGCGTGGGCGACCGGGACGTCCGCACCCGGCGGCGGGGTCGAGGCGGTCGCGGCGGGGGCGCTGCGCGCGCAGGCGCTCGTCGAGCGGCACCTGCCCGACCTGGGCGCGCGCCCCGGGGGCGCCGTGGTGCCGCTGCCGCAGCTGGTCGCGCGGCTGCACGCGGCCGCGGGCGCGGGCGTCGTGCCCGACGCCGACCTCGGGCGGCCGCGGACGGGGGCGCCGGGCGACCTGCGCGGCCTGGGGGAGGCGCCGCCGCCGGCGGTCGCGAGCGACCGGGTCGCCGCGGTCCTGCGGGACGCCGACGCCTCGCGCGCGCCGGGCCTCGTGGTGACGGCGGTCGTGCACGCCGAGCTGCTCGCGGTGCGGCCGTTCGCCGGGGCCAACGGCGTGGTCGCGCGGGCGCTCGCGCGGCTGCTCGTGACGCGCACGGGCCTCGACCCGACGGGCACCGTGCTGCCCGAGGAGGTGTGGTGCGACGCGCCGCCCGCGTACGTCGCCGCGGCGGCGCGCTACGCGGCGGGCGACGTCGCCGGGGTCACGGCGTGGCTCGTCGCGCACGCCGACGCGGTCCGCCGCGGTGCGCTCCTCGCGCGCGGCGTCGCGGACGAGGTGCTGGCCGGGCGGCACGCGGGCGCGGGGCGGGGCCGCTGACGGCCGGCCGAGCGACGTCGGGCACGCCCACGCACGACGACGGCGCCCCGAGGGAGCGCCGTCGCGTACCGACGACCGGAGAGTGATCATGCGTGCAACGTCGCGGTCGCTCCGGGACGAGCCCGGTCGACCGGCCCAGAGGGGGGCCATCCTGCGCGTGGGTGCTCTCGCGGTCGTTCAGTTGTGACCCCGTCCTACACCCGACGCACGCGGCGGGGCAACGGTCCCGTGCGTCCTCGCAGGACCCCCGAGCGTGCCGCCCGGATCGTGGGACGCGACGACCGTCAGGCGGGACGGCGCCGCCGGTGCCACCACCACGCCGCGAGCACCACGGCGACGCCCGCCGCGAGGACGGCGCCCGACGTGACGCCCACGCGGCGGTCGAGCCGGCGCAGCGGCACGGGCCGTCGGAACGTCAGCTCGGCCCAGCCCTCGGCGAGCGCGAGGCGCCGCAGCGCGCGGTCGGGGTTGACGACCGCGCCGTGGCCGACCGCGGCGAGCATGGGGGCGTCGGTCACGGAGTCCGAGTAGGCGAAGCACGCGGCGAGGTCGTAGCCGCGCGCGGCGGCGAGGTCACGGATCGCGGTCGCCTTGTGCTCGCCGTACGCGTAGAACTCGATCTCCCCGGTGTACCGCCCGTCCTCGACGGTCATGCGCGTCGCGATCGCCGTGTCGGCGCCGACCAGCGCCGCGATCGGCTCGACCACCTCGGCGCCCGACGCCGAGACGACCACGACGTCGTGGCCCGCCGCCCGGTGCCGCGCGATGAGGTCGAGCGCCTCGGCGTACACCGTCGGGTCGATCGACTCGTGCAGCGTCTCGCGGACGATCGTCGACACCTGCGCGACGTCCCAGCCCGCGACGGTGCGCGCGAGCGCGGCGCGCAGCCGCTCGGTCGACGTCTCGTCGGCACCCCCCAGCAGGTACGCGAGCTGCGCGTACGCGGACGCGACGACCGAGCGGCGCGTCAGCAGGCCCTGCGCGAGGAAGCCCTTGGAGAACGCGGTCGCCGACGACGTGGCGATGATCGTCTTGTCGAGGTCGAAGAACGCGGCGACGCGCCCGCGCGGCGCCGGCCCGCCGCGCGCGACGGGGTCGACGGGCAGCGGGTCGACGGGGTCGACGGGGACGGGGTCGACGGGGACGGCCATGACGCTCCGCGACGCTCGGGGACCGGACGTGCGCGAGCGTAGCGGGAGCCGCCGACGCACGGCCCTCCCCGCCGCGGGCCCGCCCTCCGCCCTCGGCAGGTGGCGGGCCCGTCCCGCGTGATCGCGCGCGAACCGCGGGACCCCGGGCGTCGAACCGACCACAGTCCCTGTCGCGGTCGAGGACTCCCCAGATGGCGGCCGCGGGCCGACGGCGGTGGGTGCGGCGCGCGACGATCGCACGGCCATCCGCCCCACGGCGGCCGCCCGGACCGGCAGGAGCACGCATGGAGCACGCCCGCAGCGCCACCGTGGTCGGGGTCGTCGGCGCAGGCGGCGGCGTCGGCGCCTCGACGTTCGCGGCGCTGCTCGCGCGCCGCCTGTCCCGCGGCACCGCCACGGCGCTCGTCGACCTCGACCCCGCCGCCGCGGGCGTCGACGTCGTGCTCGGCCTCGAGGACGTCGACGGCGCGCGGTGGCCCGACCTGCGCGGCGCCGGCGGCGACGTCCCCGGCGCCGACGTCCTCGCGCTGCTGCCCCGCTGGGGCGCGTGCGCCGTGCTGTCGGCCGACCGGATGCGCCCCGAGCCCGTCGACGCCGGCGTCCGGGTCGACGTGCTGCACGCGCTCGCACGCACGGTCGGGGCCCTCGTGCTGGACCTCGGCCGCGGCTCCGTCGTCGAGGGCGACGCGCCGCTGCCCGCGTGCGACGCGGTCGTCGTGGTCGCCCGCCCCGACCTGCGGTGCGTCGCCGGCACGCTCGCGCTGCGCCCCCGGCTCGCCGCGTCCGGCGCGCCGCACGGGCTCGTGGTCCGCGGCGGGGGCCCCGCGGGGCTGGCCGCCGCCGACCTCGCCGACGCGACCGGTCTCGACGTGTGGCACGCGGGCCGCGACGACCGCGCCCTGGCGGCGCGCGCCGAACGGGTCGGGCTCGGCGGACGCGGACCCGCCACGCGCGCCGCGGAGGCCGTCGCGCGACGGCTGACCAGCGGCGGGGCCGGGTGGTGAGCCCGGACGAGCGGGGCGCCGTGGTCCCCGCCGTGCGGCGGTCCGGTCCACAGCACGGCGCCACGTCGGTCACGTCGGTCACGGCTCGGGGCGCCGGGCCCGTGCCCTGCGACGCCCCCGCGCGGCGTCCGGTCCCGCCCGCGGTCGTCGCCCGGGTGCGCGACGCGCTGCGCGAGGGTGCGCCCGCCGCCGGCGGACCCGTGGGCGACGGCATGACCCGCCTCGTCGACGCGGCGCTGCGTGCGGGTGGCACGCTGCTCGGCCCCGTCGCGCTCGCCGAGAGCGTGCGCGCCGTCGCCGACGAGCTGCTCGGCGCGGGCCCGTTGCAGCGCTGGCTCGACGACCCCGCCGTCACCGACGTCCTCGTCAACGGCCCGCGCGACGTGTGGGTCGAGCGCGCGGGACGCCTGCGCCGCGTCGACGTCGACCTCGGCGCGCCCGCCGACGTCCGGGCGCTCGCGGTGCGGCTCGCGGCCGCCGCCGGACGCCGCCTCGACGACGCCGCCCCCACCGTCGAC